>JBAVKQ010000163.1:0-12951 GCA_049688395.1 Candidatus Nanopelagicales bacterium | reverse complement strand
ACCCTAGCGGGAGTTTCCGGGGTAGCTCGGGGTTGATTGTCGCGGTCTGCTGGCTGTGAGGGCGGGGATCGTGCTGTGCGTGGGGGTTCTGGTCGGCGTGGCTTCTTGGCTTTGGGACACGAATCGTGTATGACCTAAAGTATGGCATCGTTGTACAAGAAGACGATCAGCGGGAAGCCGTACTGGTACCTGCGCACGATGGCCCGGGTCGATGGGAAACCGAAGATGGTCTCCGAGCGGTACCTGGGCACCGGGGCTGATATCGAGGCGTTGCTCGACGCCCGGGAGGCGGCGATCAGCCCGGCACGGACCCGGCATCTGGGGTTCGGTGACACCGCCGCGGCGTGGGGCATGTTCGCGCGCCTGGATGTGGCGGGGATCATCGACCGGGTGGTCGGTCCGCGGCGTTCGGATGCCGGCGCGTCGGTGGGGACCTACCTGGTCCTGGCCGCCCTGAACCGGTTGGTGGCCCCGTGCTCGAAGTCCGGCTTCGCTGACTGGTGGGCCAGCACCGCGGCTGACCGGTTCACCGGCATCCCCGTCTCCGCGTTGGACCATCGCCGGTTCTGGGACGCCATGCACTCGATCAGCATCGAGCAGCTGGCCCGGTGCGAGGAGCGGATCGCGGTGGCGATGATCACCGAGTTCGACCTGGACATCAGCGGGCTGGCTCTGGACATGACCAACTTCGCCACCTACATCGACTCGACCAACGACCATGCCCCGATCGCCCAACGCGGGCGGGCCAAGCAGAAACGCGCCGACCTGCGCCTGGTCGGCCTCGGGATGGTCGTGACCCGCGACGCCGGGATCCCGCTGGTGTCCCACGCCTACCCGGGCAACCGCCCCGACGTCACCCAGTTCGCCACCATGATCGACCTGCTCACCGCACGACACGCCCAACTGGCCACCGACGCCGGCACCCCGGCACCCGCCGAGGTCACCGTCGTGTTCGACGCCGGCCAGAACTCGACCGCGAACTTCGAGCACCTCACCAGATCGGGGCTGTCGTTCGTCGGATCGATCCCACCCTCGGACTGCCCCGACCTACTCACCCGACCAGCAACAGCCCGCAGCATCGTCGACGCGGACCGGTTCGGTGGGCTGACCGCTGTGGAATCCCGGCGCACCGTGCTCGGGACCGACCGGCGGGTCATCCTGACCCACTCACCCACCCTGCACCAGGCCCAGGCAGCCGGGTTCACCCAGACCCTTTCCAAAGCCACCGCCAAACTTGACGAACTTGCCACCACCCTGGCCCGCGGGCGGACCCGGCGGACCACCACCGCGATCACCACCGCCATGGCCGCGATCACGCACGACCCCTGGGTCCGGCGAGTCATCAGAACCCACCTGACCGGCGACACCCCAGCCACCCACCGGCTGACCGTCAGCACCGACGAACCCGCCCGCACCCGACTCGAGACCGAGCAGTTCGGCAAACGTGTCCTGGTCACCAACCACGACCGCTGGCCGATCGCCGAGGTCGTCGCGGCCTACCGATCCCAATCGCAGGTCGAGTCCGCGTTCCGCCAACTCAAAGACCCCCACGTCGTGTCGTTCTCACCCATGCACCACTGGACCGAGCACAACATCCGCGTCCACACCTTCACCTGCGTCCTGGCCCTGCAGATCGCCGGACTCATGACCCGACAAGCCCACCAGAACGGGCTACACATGTCCCTACCCGACCTGCTGCACCACCTCGCCGGCATCCAGGAAACCGTCCTGATCTACCCCTCCACCGGCGGACGCCCCAAAGCCCGACGCATGCTCACCGAAACCACGCAACAACAAGACCAACTCGCCGAGATCTTCAACCTCACCCCCTGGGCCCCGAAGAGTTAGGTCATACACCCGCACACCCCGAAAACATCCCCCCACCTGCGACGACACAACCACGCCCCCACCTACCCAGGAAACTCCCGCTAGTGCCCGTGACTCGACCGCCGTGCGGAACTGCCCCCAGGCCTTCCGTGCAGCACTCGTCGTACCGACCCCCAGACCCTGTCTGGTGCGATGTCGTGGACCGCGCGTTCTGGTCCGCTGATCCCCCCGCCCAAAGGGGCCTACGGGATCCCGATGACTGACACCGGGCTCGACTGCGAGGCGAGGGTACCGTCCGCGAGTCGACCGTCCCAGTTGTAGCCCCAGCACCTCATGGTGCGGTCGGCCAACAGCGCACACGTGTGGTCGTCGCCGGCGGCCATGGCGGTCGCGGTGAGGATTCCTGGGACCGTCGCCGGGCTGGTCCGGCTGACTCGGGTGCCGTCCCCGAGCTGCGCCTCGCCATTCCAGCCCCAGCACTTGGCGGTGCCGTCGGCCAGCACCGCGCAGGTGTGGGCTGAGCGGGCGGCCAGGGAGGTGGCCGTGGTGATCCCTGGGACTGTCGCTGGGGTCAACCGGGCGACAGTGGTGCCGTTGCCGAGTTGCCCAGTCCAGTTCTGGCCCCAGCACTGGATCGTGTGATCGGCCAGCAGCGCGCACGTGTGGGCACTGCCGGCGACCATGGCGGTGGCCGTGATGAGCCCAGAGACGGGCTCTGGGCTGGACCGCGTCGTGCCGGTGCCGTCGCCGAGCTGCCCGGCCCAGTTCTCGCCCCAGCACTCGACGCTGCGGTCGGCCAGCAGCGCACACGTGTGCCTCTCGCCGGCAGCCACAGCGGTGGCATTGGTGATCCCTGGAACTGCCTGCGGACTGGTCCGCCAGCGGGAGTCGCCGTCGACCCACAGCCCGTCGCCGAGTTGGCCCTCACCGTTCCACCCCCAGCATTGGACGGTGTGGTCGGCCAGCAGCGCACACGTGTGCCAGCCTCCCGCGGTCAGTGCCGTGGCAGTGGTGATCCCCGGGACCGCCACCGGGCTGGTGCGGTTGGTGGTGGTGCCGTCGCCGAGGTGCCCGAACTCGTTGTTGCCCCAGCACTCGACCGTCCGGTCGGCAAGCAGCGCACACGTGTAGTCGGTCCCGGCGGCCAGGGCGGTCGCGGTGGTGATCCCCGGGACTGCCACCGGTCTGGTCCGGCGGGTGGTGGTGCCGTCGCCGAGCTGCCCGACCTTGTTCTCGCCCCAGCACTTGACGGTGCGGTCGGCAAGCAGCGCACAGGTGTGCCTCCCGCCGGCGACGATGCGGGGCTCAGGGTTCTTGCCGGTGCGGCCGGTCACCGTCACGGCGCGGCTGGTATTGCCTGTTCTGTCGCGAGTGAAGACCGCGTAGGCGTGTTGGGTGTCCGGCACCAGGTGGGTGTCGGTAACGCTCGTGGGTCGCGGGGAGGTCAGGGGCACCCCGGTGCCCACGGTGGGGGTGGCCGGCGCTGTGGGGCCGGTGGCGCGGCGCACGATCACCGCGGCGAGGTCGGCGTCGGTGGGGTTGGTCCAGGTCAGGGTGACCGACGTGAGCGTGGTGGCGCTCGAGGTGAGTCCGCTGACCTGTCCGGGCGGGGTGGTGTCCGTGCTTGCTGGGGGTGGACGGTAACGGCGAACCGAGATCGTGCGACTGGCACGCAGCCTCTGCGTGGCCTTGGCTCGGGCAGTGATCCTCCGGGAACCGCCCGACAGCGTCACCGTGGCCTTGCCTGCGCGCATGTGCACCGTCGCGGAGCGCTTCTTGTTCTTGGCGGTCCGGTAGGCCACCGTGACCTTGCGGGCGTTCGAGTGGATTCGCACACGCAGCCGCCCGGCGGTGGTGACCGTGTAGTGACCGGAGATCGCAGCCCGTGGCCTGCTGACCGCCATGAGCACGGTCGATTGCGTCGCCTGCGCGCCGCTCGCGGTCGAGGCCGCCACTATTCCCGCCGCCTGCGAAACGAGCGCAGTCCCGACCAGAAGCGCCAGGGTCATGGCGAGTGCCAGCATCCCCCGTGCGATAGCCCTGTCCATCTCGAACCCTCCACCGGCCGCAGCCCTGCGGCGCAGGCGAATGATAGCCCCCGCTCTGCGAGGGCTGAGCGGCGCACCCACGACTCCGGATCAGGCCCCGCCGCCGACGCCTGGACCAAGGCCGTGTGGGTGTACGACCTGCGCACCAACCTGCACTTCACCCTGAAGACCAAGCCACTGCGGGAGGGTCCGACCTCGACGCCTTCATCACCGCGTACCTCCCCGGGTGACCGGTCCCAGCGGGTGGAGTCCCAACGATTCCACCAATTCACCGAACTCGCGGCGACCTTGCCGATCGACGGACTCGATCGGTAGACAGCTCGAACCGCCGAGGCAACACGTCGATCACGTGCGCCCTGGGCTGCACGCCGACCACGAACGTCGCAGTGCCATCTCAAGGGAAGTTCGTGCCTCGCCGATGGACCATCCATGGTTGTCATGACCACTGCTCAACGACGCATGGCTGCGTTGTGGAAAGTGCAGCTCTGTGTCGGGATGGCGGCTGTGGCGGCGTACTACTTCCTCGTCCCAGATCATCTGGTCGACCTGGTGGGCGTCCTGATCGGCGTGTTCGGAGTGCTCTCGGTCGTCTGGGGTGTGCACGTGTGGCGGCCCGAATCCAGGGCGCCGTGGTGCCTGCTGGCCGCGGGTGTGGCGTGCTACGTCCTGGGCGACTTCATCTACATGAAGTTGACCGACCAGTACGGTGCCGAGCCCGCCTTCCCGTCCACGGCCGAAGTTGCCTACTACGCCATGTACCCCCTCCTCGGAGCCTCCCTTTTCCTCACGCTTCGCCGCCAGCTGCCGGGTCATGACCGAGCCGGGCTCGTCGACGCCGCCCTCATCACGGTCGCGGCGGCAATCCTCACGTGGACGTTCCTGATGGCGCCCTACGCCAGTGACCCCACCCTGGAACTGTCCGAGAAGCTCGCCTCGATCGGGTATCCCCTCGGTGACCTGCTGCTGATCGCGCTGCTGGTCCGCCTGCTCCTGACGCCGGGCAAGCGTGTCTTCACCTTCCGCCTGCTCGTGGCAGCACTCGTGGTGAACCTGGTCGCCGACATCGTCTACACCTTCCTGCTCTTGGTCGGATCGTTCGAGTCCGGCGGCCTCGTGGATGTCGGGTGGATCACCGCCTATGTCCTGTTCGGCACCGCGGCACTGCACCCCTCCATGCGCCAGTACGGGCAGCGCGTCCAGTCCCCACCGCAGCAATCGAACCGACGCCTGCCGGTGATGGCAGCAGCGGCCCTGACCGCCCCCGCGCTCATCGCGGTCCGGGCAGGCCGTGGCAACTACGACGAGATCGTCGTCATCGCCGCGGGCTGCATGGTGATGTTCCTCCTGGTCCTGATCCGGATGAGTGGACTGCTCGCCGAGGTCGAGTCGCAGCACGGCCAGCTGCAGAGCACCTTCTCGGACCTGGAACAGGCGCAGTCCGAACGCAAGCTCCTGCTCGACAGGACCGTTCATGCCGCCGAGCAGGAGCGCATCCGCCTGGCGGCCCACCTGCACGATGGTCCGATCCAGCGACTGGCCTCGGTGTCCCTGATCCTGGATCGCGCGATGCTGCGCCTGGACCGCGGCGATCCGGTCGTCGCGGGGGGCCTGCTCGAGCGGGGTCAGGACGACCTCCAGGCCGAGGTGGACGCCTTGCGCCGGATGATGAGCGAGCTGCGCCCCCCGATCCTGGACGAGGCCGGGTTCGAGGCCGGCGTCCGGGACCTGGTCGACGACTTCGCCCGACGCACCGACGTGGGTGGGCGGGTCAGTGGAGCCCTGCTCACGCCGCTGCCCGATGACACCGAGACCGCGCTCTACCGGGTGGTCCAGGAAGCGCTCTGGAACGTGGCCAAGCATGCTGACGCCACAACCGTGGAGGTCGCGTTGCGTGACCTCGAGGGAATCGTCGAGCTGACGGTGGCCGATGACGGGCGGGGCTTCCATCCGGCGTTGTCCACCGCTTTGCTGCGCGACGGGCACTTCGGGCTCGTGGGCATGCGCGAGCGGCTCGAGTCGACCGGGGGGCTGCTGGTGGTCGAGTCGGTGCCAGGGGCCGGGACGCGACTCATCGCGAGGGTTCCGCGCGCAGCGGGCCAGGACCACGAGGCACGGACCTTGGAGGGGGCAGCATGAGCGCGCCAGTCCAGGCACATCCCCCCGGGCCCCCTCGGGGGCCGCTGCACGCTGTTCAGACCTCCGCGCGGGTGGGCGCGGGCGCCGACGCGGACTGGCTGACTCTGGCTGCCCGTTCGACCGGGCCACGGCCCGCGGGCACCGCACGGCTCGTCCTGGTCGACGACGACGATGCGTTGCGCCTGGCCCTGCACGAGCTCCTGGTCGATGCGGGGTACGACGTGGTGGGAGAGGCCGCAGACGGTGCCCAGGGGCTTGCCGTGATCTCCGAGGTCAGTCCCGACGTGGTCCTGCTCGACCTGAGGATGCCCGGCGTGGGCGGTGTCGAGGTGGCCCGCCAGCTGCGCCGACACTCCCCGAGCGTCCGGGTCATCATGTTCTCGGCCTACGCCGACCTGGGCCTGCAGAGCATCCTGTCCGACCTCGGGGTCTCGGCCTACCTGATCAAGGGCTGCCCCTACCGGCGGATCGTGGCGGCGATCGAGTCCGCCCTGGCCGAGCACCGGAGGGCCTCGTGACTGCCGCCACCCGGATCCTCGTGGTCGACGACGACGCCGGGCTGCGCAAGGAGCTCCGACAACTGCTCGAGGACGCGGGGTACGAGGTCGTGGCCGAAGCCTCCAACGGCTTCCAGGGGGTGGCACTTGCGCGACTCGCCCTGCCGCACGTCGTCATCACCGACCTGCGGATGCCGGGCGACATCGGGGGCCTGGACCTCGCCGACGAACTCCAGGGCGACATCCCCGTGATCGTGTTGTCCGCCTACGACGATCCGGGGCTGCAGGCCCGCGTGCGTGCGGCGGGAGCCGCCTTCCTGGTCAAGGGCTGCCGCTCGAGGACGATCTTCGCCGCGATCGAGCAGGCTGCGATCGCGGGCGAGGGGGTCCCCGCATGACCCGCGCGGGATTGCCGTCCCTGGTCCCCTTCGCAGCGGGTGCGCTCGCCGGGTTGATCGGGTCGGGCATGGCCAGGTCCCGCGCATCCGCGCAGGCGGGGGTGCAGCGGGCCGATCGGCTTCAGGGAGCACCGGGCGCCGGACCTGCGGACCCAGTGGCGATCGCGACCCGTGCGCTCGCGGAACGGCGCAGCCTGGAGAGGCACCTGGATCTCCTGGAGCACACCGACCCCCTCACCGGCGCGGCCAACCGGGTCCGCCTTCGAGACCGGCTCGGCGAGCTGCTCGATACCGATGAGAACACCGGGGCCCTGCTGATCCTCGATCTCGACGACTTCCGGTTGGTCAACGAGCTGTACGGCCACACCCACGGCGACACCCTGCTCGTCGAGGCCACCCGTCGGCTGGAGATCGTGGCCCGCCAGTTCGAGGATTCCTGCCTCTGCCGGCTCGGCGGCGACGAGTTCGCCCTCCTGCTGCCCGACGTCTCACTGGCCGAGATGCGCTGGGTGTGCGCAGGCCTGCTCAACCGGCTGCGCCAGCCGGTGTCCCTCGGGGGCGCCGAGATCGAGGTGGGCACCAGCATCGGCCTGGTCATGCTCGACGCCGATCGGCGCGATGTCGACGACGCGCTGCGCGACGGGGACCTGGCCATGTATGCCGCGAAAGCCGCCGGCAAGAACCGTTGGACGCAGTTCGCGCCCGCGATGCACGAGGATCTCGTCGCACGCCTCACGTTGGAGGGCGAGCTCGCGGTCGCCATCGACTCCGACCAGCTCGACGTGCACTACCAGCCGCTCGTCCGCCTGGACGGTCAGCGGATCGTCGGCGTGGAGGCCCTGGTCCGATGGACCCATCCGACCCGTGGACCCATCCCCCCGGAGGAGTTCCTCATCGCCGCCGAGCGCGGCCCGCTGATCCACCGGCTCGGGTCCTGGATCCTGCGCGCCGCGTGCCAGCAGCTGGTGGACTGGTCCACGGATCTGGGGACCGCCGCCCTGCACGAGGTCGCCGTCAACGTCAGCCCGCGCCAGCTCCTGGACCCGCACTTCACCGAGACGGTCGCCGAGGCGCTGGCGGTGACCGGCCTCGATCCCGGGCGCCTCGTCCTGGAGATCACCGAGAGCACTGCCATGGCCCCGAACAGCCAGGAGCAGCTGCTGGCCCTGCGGGCGACCGGCGTCCGGCTGTCCATCGACGACTTCGGCACCGGGCATTCGTCGTTGTCCCGGCTCGCCCTGCTGCCCGTCAACGCGCTGAAGGTCGACCGGTCCTTCGTCCAGGACATCCCCGACGTCGGGGATGCGCCCCTGGTGCGGGCCATGATCGCGATGGCCCACAGCCTCGGCCTGTCGGTCGTTGCCGAGGGAATCGAGAACGAGCGCCAGCGGGACTATCTGACCGACCTGGGTTGCGAGCACGGCCAGGGCTACCTGTTCTCGCGCCCGGTTCCGGCCGCGGGAATGGCCAGCCTCCTGGTCCGCGCAGCCGTGTAGGCCCGGGGAGCGGGACCTGACCTCAGCCCTGACCGGGGCCCCTCCGGTGCCCGATGCCCCCCAACTCGATGAAGGTGATTGGATCGGGTCGGGGACCTGGACGGAGGAGGAGCCGGTGAAGTACCTGGAGGGCGTGGCGAGCGCCAAGGAGATCTCGCGCATCGGGCTGGGCACCTGGCAGTTCGGGTCCCGCGAGTGGGGCTATGGCAGCACCTACGACGACACTGCCGCCCACGAGATCGTCGCCCGGGCGGTCGACCTGGGGATCACCCTGTTCGACACGGCCGAGGTGTACGGCTTCGGGCGCAGCGAACGGATCCTCGGTGCTGCCCTGGCCGCGCGCGGCGTGCGCGACGAGATGTTCATCGCGACCAAGCTGTTCCCGGTCCTGCCGATCCCAACGGTGGTGCGCCAGCGGGCGCGGGCCAGTGCCGACCGGCTGGGGGTGGACTCGATCGACCTGTACCAGGTGCACCAGCCCAACCCGGTCGTGCGCGACGCCACCACGATGCCCGGCATGCGGGACCTGCAGGATCTCGGCACGGTGATCGAGGTCGGGGTGAGCAACTACTCGCTGGACCGGTGGCGCGAGGCCGAGCGGGAGCTGGGCCGACCGGTGCTGTCCAACCAGGTGCAGTTCAGCCTCGCGCACCCCGGTCCGCTGGAGGACCTGGTCCCCTACGCGGCCGAGCACGGTCGGGTGGTCATCGCCTGGAGCCCACTGGCCCAGGGCCTGCTGTCCGGGCGCTACGACGTGCACAACCAGCCCTCGGGTGCGGTGCGCCGGGCCAACCCCCTGTTCCTCGAGGAGAACCTGCGGCGGGCCACCGGCCTGCTCGACACGGTGCGCGACATCGCCGGCACGCACGGGGTCACTGCTGCGCAGGTGTCGTTGGCGTGGCTCATCGCGCACCCGTCGGTGGTCGTCATCCCGGGAGCGTCGAGCGTGGCGCAGCTCGAGGCGAACGCGGCAGCAGCCGACATCGACCTGACCGAGGACGAGGTCGCCGAGCTCACCACGCAGGCACGCGCGTTCCAGCCGCAGCCGGCCCTGGCCTCCGTGAAGCAGATCGCTCGGGCGCGACTGCCCTGGTAGGGCGGGACTCCCGCATCGGGAGGTGCGGCCCGGTCAGGCGGTGCGGCCGGTCAGGAGGTGCGCACCGACAGCCGCATCGACACCTCGTGGCGCTGCCCGGCCGGGATCGTGTAGGCCGGCAGCAGCGCCACGACGCCGGGCAGGTCGCCCCCGACCCCGCGCTGGCGGCGATCCACGTTCAGGGTCACCTCGCGGCCGGCCACCAGGTCGTGATCGTGCTCGGCGGCATCGAGCGCCTCCTGCGTCCACGGCCATGCCGTGAAGCCCAGGTGCTCGCCGGTGAGGTCCTCCACGCGCAGGACCAGCTCGTCGCCGAACGCCTCCAGCCAGCGCACCTGCGTCCGGTTGCCGTTCTCCTGGGGCCGGGTGCCCGATCCCACCAGGCCCTCGACCTGCAGGGGCAGCAGGAACTGGACGAGGGTGAAGGACGCGGTCCAGATGCCGAGGTTGGCCAGCGCCAGGATGGCGATGAACCTCGCCGACACCCGCTGCGTCGGCTCGGCCAGCGGGTCGGTGAAGATGCTGACGTCGGCTGGCTCCTGCATCGCTGCGGGCGTGGACATGGGCGGCGCCCCCGATCGAGATCGCTTCCTGACCCGGGTCTGGTCGTCCGGGGCTGGCAGGAGGATCTCAGAGGACCCGCGCGGTCGCACTTCGGGGGCCCGCCCGCATCGGTGTGCACGGAACCGACAACCGCATGGTCGATTCCGTGCACACCAACCGGCGGTGCGCCGCTGTGACCGTCCTGAATCCGGCTCACGCTGGGCGGCGGCCGCCAGCACGGCGCGCGCGACCGGTCGGGCTGCGGGCACGATGGGCCCCGTGGAGCAGCGACTGATCGAGGGGTTGGAGGCTCTTGGTGCCCAGCTGACCGCGCTTGCGATGCCCCTGGTGGCCCGGGACTCGACGCAGGCGGCGCAGGTGGCCAGCCGCGCCGCGGGCCAGATCGGCGACCTGATCATCCCCCGGCTGCAGTCCCTGGAGGCACCGCTGCTCACCGTGGTCGCCGGCTCGACCGGGTCGGGGAAGTCCACGGTGGTCAACTCGCTGGTGGGCCGGACGGTGAGCCAACCGGGCGTGCTGCGGCCCACGACCCGGCATCCGGTGCTCGTGCACAACCCCGGCGACGAGCGCTGGTTCATCGACGACCGGGTGCTGCCGCACCTGCCCCGGTTGACCGGTGCGGACCCGCGGGGCGGCCCGGTCGGCGCGCAGGACGTGTTCGGCCTGCACCTGATCGCCGACGAGCGGGTGCCCGCCGGGCTGGCCCTGCTCGACGCCCCGGACATCGACTCGGTGTCGGCGAGCAATCGCTCGCTTGCTGCCACCCTGATGGCCGCTGCGGACCTGTGGCTGTTCCTGACCACGGCCGCGCGCTACTCCGACGCGGTGCCCTGGGCGGCCCTGCGTGCCGCGGTGGCCCGCGACGCCGCGATCGCGCTGCTGCTCAACCGGGTGCCCCCGGAGGCAGTCGGTGAGGTGACTGCCCACCTGCGCACGCTCCTGGCCGCCGAGGGCCTGGCCTCGGCGCCATTGTTCGTGGTCGCCGAGGCACCACTTCGCGACGGCCTGGTGGCCGGCGAGGCGATCGATCCCGTTCGGCGGTGGCTGGTCGACCTCGCCGGGGACGCCGCCGGGCGCGCGGCGATCGCCAGGCGCACCCTGGACGGGGCGATCTCGAACCTGGCCGTGGACCTGCTGCCCGTGGCCGAGGCCGCGGACCGTCAGGTGGTGGTCAGTGCGAGACTGCATGGGCTGGCCAGGGCGCCCTTCGAGTCGGCGGCGGGGCGGGTGGACGAACTCACCGCCGACGGGTCGCTGCTGCGCGGCGAGGTGCTGGCCCGGTGGCAGGAGTTCGTCGGGGCCAGCGAGGTGTTCCGATCTTTGGAGACGGGCATCGCCCGGTTCCGTGACCGGGTGTCCCGCGCGCTGCGCGGCGAGCCGGAGCAGCCACAGCAGGTGGCCAAGGCCCTGGAATCGGGGCTGGCCCGGGTGATCACCGCCGAGTTGGCAGGAGCCTACGAGCAGGCCGACGCCGCCTGGCGCGAGGATCCCGCCGGGCGCGCGCTGCTCGCTGGAGCGGAGCTCTCGACGCCGCCGGCCGACGTGCGGACCCGGGCCGAGGAGCTGGTCCGGGCCTGGCAGGGCGACGTGCTGGACATGGTGCGCACGGAGGGTGCCGACAAGAGGTCATCGGCCCGGGCCCTGGCCTATGGGGTCAACGCAGCGGCACTGGCGCTGATGATCGTGGCCTTCAGCGCCACCGGCGGGCTGCTGGGCGCCGAGGTAGGCATCGCCGGCGGCTCGGCGGTCCTGGCCCAGAAGCTGCTGGAGGCCGTGTTCAGCGAGGACGCGGTGCGCCGGATGGCCAAGACCGCCCGTGAGCGCCTGAACCAGCGCGTGGCCGAGTTCTACCTCGCGCACGCCGCGACGTTCACCGACCAGCTGGACGCTCTCGGCGTGGATCCCGAGGCCGGACCCCGGCTGCGCCGTGCCATCGCCGAGGTCGTCGACCACCGGGGCACGCGCCCGGCCGCGGACCTGCCCGCAGCCCCGGCCGACGCGGTGCCGCGACCCACAGCACGGACGCGGCTGCGCGACTGGGTGCGGGGGCGTTGATGAGTCGGTGGATGCGCCGTTCCGCGGGGGCGCCGGACGCGCCGGCGCCGATCGACTCCGCGGCCCTGGACCGTCGGTGCACGGGGTTGGCCACGGCGGCCCACGCGGCTGCCGGCCGGCTCCCCGACGGGCCGGTACGCCAGGCCCAGGCCGTGCTGGGGCAGGTGGCACAACGGCGTCGACTCGCCGAGGACCTGACAGTGGTAGCGCTGGCCGGTCCGACCGGGGCCGGCAAGTCGACGCTGTTCAACGCACTCGTGGGCCAGGAGCTCGCCCGGGTGGCGGTCACGCGACCCACCACCGGCGAGCCGACGGCAGCCCTGTGGACGACCCCGGAGTCCGCCGGGGCCCTGCTGGACTGGCTCGGCGTCAAGAGATGGCACGTGGTCACCGACCCTGGGCCTGGGCCGGCCGAGCCGACGCCGGCCGACCCTGGGTCGGCTGACCCTGCGCCGGCTGACACGGGGCGGACCGAGGCCTGGTCGGCTCCCGGACTGGCGGACCTGGCCGGCCTGGTCCTGCTGGACCTGCCCGACCACGACTCCACGATCGCGACGCACCGCGAGCAGGTGGACCTGCTCATGGCCCGGGTGGACATCATGGTCTGGGTGCTGGACCCGCAGAAGTACGCCGATGCGCTTGTGCACGACGCCTATCTCGCGCAGTTCGCGCGGCACGACGACGTCACGATCGTGCTGCTCAACCAAGCGGATCGCCTGGAACCCGCGGACGCCCGGGCCGCCCGGGAACACCTGGGCGCGCTGGTCGCCGCAGACGGATTGACCTCGGCCCGGGTCCTCGGGGTGTCGGCGCGCACTGGGGCAGGCCTCGACG
>JBAVKQ010000162.1:0-22387 GCA_049688395.1 Candidatus Nanopelagicales bacterium | reverse complement strand
CGCGATGGTCGGACCCGCGGCCGCCGGACCGCCGGTGGATCACACACTGGTCGCAGAGGTCCGCCGCGAGGTGTCCGACGCCCTGGCGATCCGGCTGCGCGAGGCACCCGTGGCCGACCCCCGGGCGCGCCGGGAACTCGCGCGTGCCCTGCTCACCGCTGTCCTGGTCGACCGGGCCCGCGCCCGGGTGCATGCCGGCGCCCGCCCGTGGTCGGTCGATGAGGAGTTTGCGATCGCTGACTCCGTCATGGCCGCGATCTTCGGCATGGGCCGCCTGCAGCCGCTGATCGACGATCCGGCCATCGAGAACATCGAGGTCACCGGTTACGACCAGGTCTGGATCGCCTACGCCGATGGCCGCGAGGTTCGCAGTGAGCCGGTCGCCAACTCCGACGCCGAACTCGTCGAGCTGATCCAAGCCCTGGTCACCCGCACCGGCCAGGCGGAGCGTTCCTTCTCCACGGCCAGCCCGAGTCTGCAGCTGCGCCTGGATGACGGCTCGCGGCTGACCGCGATGGCGTGGGTCACGCCGCGCCCGGTCGTGGTCATCCGCCGTCATCGGGTGCGCGACGTGTCCCTGAACCAGATGGTGGCCTGGGGTTCGATGTCCCCCGCGGTCGCGCAGTTCCTCGGGGCGGCGATCCGGGCCGGGCGCAACATCATCGTCACCGGTCCGCAGAACTCCGGCAAGACCACCCTGCTGCGGGCCATGGCCGCCGAGTTCGCGCCGATGGAGCGCTTCGCCACCATCGAGCGCGAATACGAGCTGCACCTGCACGAGCTCGTCGAGCGGCATCCGCGGGTGGTCGCCATGGAGGCCCGGCTGGGGTCCTCCGAGCGCGATGCCGCCGGTCGTGCATCCGGCGAGGTGACCCTGTCGGCCCTGGTCGTCGATGCCCTGCGGATGAACGTGCGTCGAGTGATCGTCGGGGAGGTACGTGGCCCAGAGGTCGTGCCGATGCTCAACGCGATGAGCGTGGGCGACGGGTCGATGTGCACGCTGCACGCCCGCTCGGCGCACAAGGCCCTGGACCGGATCGTCACGCTCTGCCTGGAGCAGGGCGCGGGGATGACCGACTCGTTCGCCTACCGGGCCGCCGCCGACGGGATCGACCTGGTCGTGCACCTGTCCCTGCGCCACGACGCGCAGAACGGCGGGGCGCGGCACCGGTTCGTCAGCGAGGTGCTCGAGGTCGACGGCATCGGGGAGGGCGGCCGGCCGGTGGTGACCACTGTGTTCACCCCCGGCCCCGATGGGCACGCCGTGCCGGCGCACCAGCCGCACTGCCTGCCGGACCTGGTCGCCGCCGGATTCGACCCTCGGCTGCTGGACCACGCGCACCTGGACCCGGTGCGCATCGCCAGCGGGTCGGCACGATGACACCGGCGCAGGTCCTGGCGGGCCTGGCCGCGCTGGTCGCCGTGGGCGGCGTCGTCCTGATGGTGCTCGGGCTGGCTGGGGCACCTGAACGGCGTCCCCGCCCGGCCAACTCCGCGGGCCGTCCCGGCGTCCGGATCGACCTGGGTTGGCACACCGCGCGCTGGCCGCTGGCCGGCCTGGTGGGGATCGGCGTCTGGGCGGTGTCCGGTTGGCCGGCGCTCGGGGTGGGCGCCGGGGCCGCAGCCATCGGGCTTCCCGCGATGGCTGCCGGAGGGCGCCGGGCGGAGATCACGATCGACCGGGTCGAGGCCGTCGAGGAGTGGACCCGCCGGTTGGCCGACGTGCTGGCCATCGGAGTGGGCCTCGAGCAGGCGATCAGCACCGCGGCCCGCAGCGCGCCCGAGCCGATCTCCGCGGAGGTGGCCACGCTCGCGGCCCGGATCGCCGCCCGCACGCCCACCGAGACCGCGTTGCGCCGGTTCGCCGAGGATCTCGATGACGCCTCGGCCGACCTCGTGGTGGCGGCATTGATCCTGGCCGCCCGGCGCCGCGGGCCAGGCGTCGCCGGCGCCCTGACCGCGATCGCCGATTCCGTGGGCGAGGAGGTCGCCGCGCGTCGGCGGATCGAGGCCGACCGGGCCAAGCCGCGCACCACCGCCCGCGCGGTCACGACGATCACGCTGGCGATCATCGCCGCCGGGATGTTGAACCGCGGCTACACCGGCCCGTACGGGACGCTGCTCGGGCAGGTCGTCCTGGCCACGACGCTCGGGTTCTTCGCTGCGGCGCTCTGGTGGATGCACTCGATGACCCTCACCACGGCGCCCGCCCGGGTCCTGGCCTCGGAGGTCGAGCGATGACCGGCGTGATGCTGGCCGGTGCCCTGGTCGGGGTGGGCCTCACGCTGCTTGTCGCGGGCCTGGCCCGGCCGGCTCCGGACCTGGCCGCCGGGGTCGCTCGGTTGACCGGAGCTGCTCCGGCCGTCGTGATCGACTCCGGGACCGGCGCGGTGCAGGCAGCGCTGAACCGAGCCGCTGCCCGGGTGGCAGAGGTGCTGCACCTCGACCGTCACCGCGCGGACCTGGCCATCACCGGTACGACCCCCACCCGGATGGCCCTGGCCAAGATCGGCTACGGCGCAGTCGGCCTGGCCTTCCCCGTGGTGATCAGCTCGATCCTGGCCATCTCCGGGCTGGCGCTGCCCGTGGTCATCCCGCTGGCCGCATCGTTGGGGCTCGGGCTGACGATGTCGTTCCTGCCCGAGGTCGAGCTGCGGCGCCGAGCGGCCCTGGCCCGGGTCCAGATGCGCCGCACGGTGTGCGTCTACCTCGAACTGGTCGCCCTCGAGCGAGCCTCGGATGCCGGCGCGGTCGAGGCCCTGGAGCGGGCCGCCGCGATCGGCACGGGGCCGGGCTTCGGCCATATCCGAGACGCCCTGCTGCGGGCGCGGCTGGAGGGCCGCACGCCATGGCAGCAGCTCTCGGACCTGGCCGTCGAGCTGCGCGTGCCCGAGCTCGGTGACGTCGCAGACATCATGCGGCTCTCCGGCGAGGACGGCGCAGCGGTGCTGCCGACACTGCGCGCCCGCGCCGCGTCGCTGCGCACCTGGCTGCTCCAGTCCGAGGTGACGGCAGCCAATGAGGCCAGCGAGCGGATGTCGATTCCGGTCGCGCTGCTGGGCGTGGCCTTCATGGTCCTGCTCGGCTTTCCCGCCTTCTGGCGGATCCTGTTCGGCTGACCGACCGCACGACTTGCACGAGGCGCTTGACCGCACGACTTGCACGAGGCGCTTGACCGCACGACGCACCCGACTCGCACGACCGCCCCACCCCCGAAGATCCGACGCACACCCAACACGAGGAGAACGACGATGGACGCACTGCTGAGCACCACCCTGACGGTCCTGTCCGCGCTGGCCGGTCGGGTCCGGACCGGCTGGTCGGATCGGGGCACCGAGACCGGCGCAAGCACCCTGGAGCTGGTCATCCTGATCCTGGGCCTGATCACGGTGGCCACGCTGCTGGTGGCCACGCTCACCTCCGCCGTGAAGTCCCGGACCGACCAGATCAACTGATGCGCCAGCCCGAGCGCGGATCCGCCACCCTCGAGGTGGCGATCCTCGCGCCGGTCCTGTTGCTGATGGTGTTCACGATCGTCCAGGTCGGCCTCTGGTCCTACGCGCGCAGCCTCGCTCTGGGGGCCGCCCAGGAGGGCGTTGCCGCGGGCAGCGCCTACCGGGCGCCGCAGCAGGTTGGTCGGCAGCGGGCGCAGGAGTTCCTCGACGCCACCGCCGGGGACTCGTTGCGGGGGCCGAAGGTGACCGTCGTGGCAAGTCCCACGTCGCTGCGCATCGAGGTGACGGGTCGGGCGCTGAGCGTGCTGCCCGGCGTGCCGGGCCTGCCCGTCCGGCAGCGCGCCGAGGGCCCGATCGAGAGGTACACCGCCCCATGACTGGACACCCGAGTGCCAGCCCAGGTCCGTCCGCCGGCTCTGCAGCATCGCGTGGTGGCCGGCGTCCTGCCGCCGGTCCGTCGCGCCGCCGAGGGTGGCGGTCCGCGCGCGGATCGGCGACGATTGAGCTGGCCATCCTCGCCCCGGTGCTGCTGGCTCTCCTGGGCCTGGTGATCGTGGCCGGTCGGATCACCGCGGCAGGCAGCGCGGTCGAGCAGGCAGCCTCGTCCGCGGCCCGTGCGGCGTCCTTGGCCCGCGATGCCCGCTCGGCCGACGCCAGTGCGCAGCGTGCCGCCCAGGAGGCGCTGCGTCAGCAGGGGATCACCTGCCAACCACTGCTCAGTGCCGTGGACACCGCCGGGTTCGCCGTCGCGGTGGGCGCCCCGGCCAGCGTGACGGCGACGATCCGCTGCACCGTGCCGCTGGCCGATGTCGCGGTCCCGGGGATGCCGGGCACTCGGACCGTGAGCGCCGAGATGACCAGCCCGATCGACACGTTCCGGGGCCGGTCATGAGCCGGACCCGATCGGCCCGGACCGCCATCCGGGCCGGCCATGCTCCCGCGGGCGGTGCAGTCCACGGCCCCGGTGGGCCCGCTGGCGACGACCGCGGGGCGGTCACCCTGTTCGTCGCCATCACCGTCGTCGGGCTTCTGGTACTCGCGGGCCTGGTCGTCGACGGCGGGGCCAAGGTGCGCGCGGTGCAGCGTGCCGATCGGCTGGCCGCGCAGGCGGCGCGGGCCGCGGGGCAGGCAGTGGACATCGCAGGTGTGCTGGCCGGGGATGAGGTCGGCGTCGACCGGCGTGCGGCGCTCGTTGCTGCCGAGGCCTACCTGCGGGCCGCTGGGGCCGAGGGCTCGGCACGCGTTGTCGACGGTGGTGCCGGGATCTCCGTGGCCACCACGGCCTCGGTGCCGACGGTGTTCCTCGGCCTGATCGGCATCCCGCAGTTCAGTGCGCAGGGCAGCGCCACGGTGGCGCTGGTCCATTGAGGACAGGAGAGACGGCGATGACGACTGGCCTGATTCACCCGACATCAGCCACCGGACGCGGGATGCGTGCGGTGCTGTCATTGGTCGTGCTCGTGGCGCTCGTGGTGGGTGTGCCGGCGCTGCTCAGCCGGCTCGGGACCGCCCTGCCGATCGACCTCGGCGCGCTGGCGCCGGGCGCGTGGGTTCGGGCCGACGATGGCCGGGCACTGCTGCTGCTCCTGTTCGTGACGGCCTGGGCGTCCTGGGCGGTGATGGCAGCCAGCGTCGCGCTGGAGCTCATTTCGGTGGTTCGGCGGGTGCCGGCCCCTGCGCTGCCCGGATTGGGGCTGCCACAGAGGTGGGCAGCGAGCCTGGTGGCCGCGATCGTGCTGGCGGTCACCTCCAGCGCTGGGGTGGGCGCCCCGGCGGCTGCGACCGGGGTCGCTGGGCAGGTGCCCGCGCTGCGAAGTGCGGTGACCGCATCGGTCGGTGCCGCGGCGTTCGTCAACCCAGGCGGCGCGCGACCGACCCCGTCCGGTGAGCTGGCCACGAAGGCACGATCCGGGGAGAAGGCGCGGGCGGCACAGCCGGCGAGGGCACCGAAGTCCAGCCCGGTCGTGACCACGGTCCGCCATGACACGCTCTGGCTGCTCGCCGAGGCGCATCTGGGCTCGGGGGAACGGTTCGTCGAGATCGTGGCGCTGAACCTCGGGGTGCCCCAGCCCGACGGTCGGGCGTTGGGGGACGACGGGCGGGTGTACCCGGGCTGGACGCTGGCCCTGCCGGCCGACGCGAAGACCGACGCCGCACGGCCCGAGCGGCATCGGGTCGTCCGCGGTGACACGCTCTGGCAGATCGCCGAGGACGAGCTCGGCGACCCGACCCGCTTCGAGCAGATCGTGGCGCTCAACAACGGAGACCTGCAGCCAGATGGCTTGGCGCTGGCCGACCCGGACCTCATCCTGCCCGGCTGGGTCCTCGAGCTGCCCGACGACGACCGGAACGCTGATGACCCGGGTGCCGAGCCTGCTGCGAGTGCCGAGAGCGGGCCCGACCATGAGCCTGGCGACACCGACGAGCCGGACCACCCAGCCCCGTCCCCGGACCACCCAGGTGAGCACTCCGGCGGACATGCGGCCGACGCCGAACGGAACGGCGTGGACCAGGCGCCCGACCCCGAGCCCGGTGACCCAACCTTCGAGCGTGGTGACACTGATGGCGCCTACGACTCCGAACTGGGTCGCCGCGCTGGCGTGCCCGACCCCGAGCGGGGCGATGCCAGCGACGTGCCCGACCCCGAGCGGGGCGATGCCAGCGACGTGCCCGACCTCGAGCGGGGCGATGCCAGCGACGTGCCCGACCCCGAGCGAGGCACGTCCCAGGACCCGTCCCCCGACGCCGAGTCGGGGAAGGCCGACCCCGGTGACTCGGCCGACGACCCGACGATCGGTTCCCCGCCGGGCCCGATCGGTCGAGCGGCGCTGGTCGATCCGGCGCCCCGAGTCGACGCCGACCGTCCCGACCAGGCGGTCTTGCCAAGTGCGTTGGATCGCTCGGTGCCCGCACCCGGGACATCCGAGGTTGCAGAACCCCCAGTGCCCATCGCGCCCACACCAGCTGCGACCGGAGCAACACCCCGCACGCCCACGGAGCCCACGGGCGCCCCCTCGCGATCTGCCGCTGCCGCACCCGATTCGGCGGGTCACCAACCGCAGATTGCACCACCCGAGGATTCGCACGTGCTCGACCCCGAGACTGCGTCCTTCTCCCTGCCCGCAGGCGGGGCCGTCGGTGCGCTGCTGCTGCTCGGACTCGGTGCCGAGCTGGTGCGTCGGCGCCATCAGTTCCAGCGCTTCCGCAGGCCCGGCGAGCGGATGCCACGACCCAGTGCGGACGCTCAGGATGCCGAGGCCACCGCCCGCGACGCCGCCCAGGACGCCGGCCCCGACCTGCTGACGCGAGCGCTGTCCCAGGTGGCCGCCGAGTCCGTCCGGACCGGACGGCCCATGCCCGACATCCGGCTGGTGCGCAGCACTCCCAGGTCCGTGACCCTCGACCTGGCGAGTACCGCCGAGGTCGCCCTGGCTCCCTTCCGCGCGGTCGACGCGAGCCGTTGGACTCTCGATCCGGGGCAGTTGTCCACCGAGTTGCCGGCCGCGGCCGGCGATCTGCCACCTGCGCTGCCAGGGTTGGTGACCCTCGGGTTCACCGGGGACGAGACCGTTCTGCTCAACCTCGAATCGGCCGGCACCCTCGCGGTGTCCGGCCCCGAGGACCTCGTCGCCGACGTGCTGCGCGGTCTCGCCGCCGAGTTGGCCTTCGGCCCGGCCAGCCGGAGCACCGAGCGTGTGCTCTGCGTGAGCGATGCCCGGATCGCCACAGCGCTCGAGCCGGGAGCCGTGGAGGTCCGAACGGACCCGGACCGGGTCGTGGCGGCCCTGCGTTCCACGATCGAGCGCACCTGGACACCCATTGATGACCAGGTCGACACGGAGGGGGCCGGAGCCGGTACCACGGGGGCACGGGACCGCGCGGTGGACCAGCCCCGGGCGGACGTCCAGGCGGGTGTCTCGACCGTCGAGGACAGCGAGCGGGACCCACTGCTGATCGTGCTCTGCGACCGCCGGGTCGGCGTCCCTGTGCCACCGAACTCCGGATGCGCCCTGATCACCACGGCGGGGACCGACGCCGCGGGCGCCACACTGGCCGTACAGCCGGGTGGGCGTGCCCTGCTGCTGCCCGAGCGGCAGGTCCTGGCCCCCCAGTCACTGTCGCCTCGCTCCACTCAAGCCGTTGTCGACACCCTGAGGTGCGCGGACCTCCCGGCCGTCCCGGCGCCGGGCATCGAGGACTTCGGGTCAGTGGACGCCCGGGCCGACCGGAACGCGCCCGAGTTGGTCGACCTGCGCGAGCCGATCAGCTCCGATCCCGGCGGCCGCCGAGGGGGCGTTCAATCCGAGCTGTTCGACCTGGGACCCGACCAGTTCGATCGTGGCCCCGACACAGTGGACGGGGGACCGGGTCAGGAGCCCGACTCGATGCGCAATATGCACGGAGGAGCCCACGGTGCAGGGGTCGAGTCGGCGGCTCCCGCTGCCCCGCGTCCGGCGAGCGAGCGCGCCGGTCCTGCTCCGGTGGGCAAGTTCACCGATGCTCCGGCGGTCGAGCCTCCGGCCAGCCCGGCGCCCCGGGTGCTGCTGCTCGGGGAGGTGCTGGTCGAGAACGCGCACGGTGCAGCCGAGTCGACCCGGCTCGGCCGGCTGGCGGAGACCGCGGCCTTCGTCGCACTGAACCCGGGCGCCCGGCCGAGCGAGTTGCAGAGCGCGCTCTGGCCGGGCCGCCGGTCCAACCCCCAGACCTGCCGGCAGATGATCTCCCGGGCACGCACCTGGCTGGGTCGCACCGACCAGGGCGAGCCGTACCTGATGCCCTTCTCCCAGAGCGACGGCCGCTTGCGCCTGCGCGCTGAGGTCGGATCCGACTGGCAGGATTTCCGTCGCCTGGCCGCCCTCGGTCTGGCCGATCCGAGCGACACCGCGCACCTGACCGAGGCGCTGGCGCTGGTCCGGGGCCGGCCCTTCGGTGCGGTCGCCAGCCGCGAGTTGCCCTGGGCCGACCTGCACATCAACGAGATGATCAGCCTGATCACCGATGTGGCCCACGCGTTGGCCACACGCCACGAACAGGCCGGTCGGCGCTCGGCGGCATGTGAGTCCGCCCTGCGCGGGCTCCAGACCGAGTCCGAGGCGCAGATGCTCGAGGAGATCGTCGCGCGGACGGCTCCGTAGAACGCACCCGGGGCAGGTCCAGTCCGGTGCCCAGACGGGTCCTGGCGCCGATGTGCCCAGCCCCGATGTGCCCAGCCCCGCCGGGTCCCAGCCCCGCCGTGTCCCAGCCCCGATGTGCCCGGTCCGGGTGTGTCCGGCCCCGGTGTGCCCGGCCCAGCCGGGTCCGGCGCCGATGTGCTCGGTTCTTGGGACCTACCCGGCGCCCGCGTGCACGGCCACAGCGGTCCACAGATATGCCGCGAACGTGGCGAGCAGGAGGATCCCGCGCGAGGCGGGCAACCGGCCCGATCGGCCGGGGAACAGCATCAGAATGGTCAGCAGGCCGAACCCGATCGCGACGGTGGACTCGGCGCGGGGCACCATGATCGGGTGGATCGCCGCGGCGACGCCGATGATCAGCAGCCCGTTGAAGATGTTGCTGCCCAGAACGGTGCCCACGCTGACGTCGTCGTGGCCACGGACCCGCGCGGCCACCACCGTGGCCAGTTCTGGCGCCGAGGTCGCCACCGCCACCAGCACCGCTCCGACCGTGAAGGTGTCCCACCCCAAGAGGCGACCGAAGTCGGCGGCTGCCCAGACGATCAGCCGTCCGGCCAGGATCAGCAGCCCCAGGCCGACGGCCCCGTCGCGCAGCACCTGCGTCATGCTTCGGGCCTCCGGGTCCGCAGCTCTGGCGCTGCGCTCCCGGGAGGCCTGCACCACCGCCCAGGTCAGCCAACTGGCGAAGAGGGCCAGCAGCACCACTGCGTCCGCGCGATCGATCACGCCGTCACGACCCAGCGCGAAGATCACCACGGGCGCGCCCAGGGCAACCGGCACATCTCGACGCATGTCCTCCCGTCGGGCGGTGAGCCCGCCGAACAGGATCGCGATCGCCAGCACGAAGCCGACGTTGGCCACGTTGCTGCCCAGCACGTCGCCCAGGGCGATCTCCGGGCTGCCCGCGGTGGCTGAGTTGATCGCGACCGACAGCTCCGGGCTCGAGGTCGCGAACGCGGCCACGGTCGCTGCGATGATCCCGGGCGCGATCCGTGCCCGGGTGGCGCCGCCAACGGTTCCGCGGACGAAGAACTCCCCGCCCAACGCTGCCGCGAGCACACCAGGGATCAGGTACAGGGCGTCGGGCATGGCCCCCATTCTGGTCGTCGGCCCGCGCACGGGTTCGGGTGGTGGGCTCGGCGATTCGGCGCAGGCGGATCAGCGCAGGCGGATCAGCCGCCCCGTCGGGCTTGTGACCGGACATGGCGACCGGGGTCCGAGGTCCACCAGCAGGCATGCCCGCACCCACCGGCGCGATGATGGCGCGATGCGCCACGACGAGTACGCCGCCCACGACGCCCTCGGCCTGGCCGAGCTGATCTCCACCGGTGCGGTCAGCGCCGCCGAGCTGGTGGAGGCCGCCATCGCCCGGATGGACGCGGTCAACCCCACGCTCAACGCCGTGGTGCACCGGATGGACGAAACCGCCCGCGAGGCCGCCGCCAGCGACCTTCCCGAGGGCCCGCTGCGTGGCGTGCCGTTCCTGGTCAAGGACATGGACGGCTACCTGGCCGACGAGCCGTGCACCTTCTCCAGCCGTGCGCTGGTCGACTTCGTGCCCAACCACGATTCCGCGCTGTTCGCGCGCTACCGGGACGCCGGCGTGGTGTTCCTGGGCAAGACCAACTGCCCGGAGTTCGGCATCTTCGGCGTCACCGAGTCCGAGTTGCGCGGCCCGGCCCGCAACCCGTGGAACCCGCAGCACACGCCCGGTGGGTCCAGCGGCGGATCGGCAGCCGCGGTGGCCGCCGGGATCGTGCCGGTCGCGCACGCCGGCGACGGCGGCGGCAGCATCCGGATCCCGGCTTCGGCCTGCGGGTTGTTCGGGCTCAAGCCCTCGCGCGGGCGCACCCCGCTGGGCCCCGACGAGGGGGAGTCGTGGAACGGCCTGGTCGCCCGGCACGTGGTCAGCCGGACCGTCCGCGACAGCGCCGCATTCCTCGACGCCACCCAGGGCGCAGACACCGGGGCGCCCTACGCGGCACCGCCGGACGGCGCGTTCCGGACCGCTGCGGGCCGAGAGCCGGGCCGGCTGCGGATCGGGGTCTCCACGCAGTCGATGCTCGGGCGCTCGACCGATCCCGAGTGCGTCGCGGCCGTCGAGCAGGCAGCGAACCTGCTGGTCGACCTCGACCACGAGGTCGTCGAGCTGGACCTTCCGATCGACCGCGAGGGCCTGGCCCATGCCTACCTGACGATCGTGGCGGCGTATGTCGGCATGGAGGTGGCCGACACCGAGGAGATGACCGGCCGCGCGCCCCGCGCCGAAGACTTCGAGGGCCCCACCTGGTTCCTCAGCCAGGTCAGCCAGGTGCTGTCCGCACGCGACCTCGAGCAGGCGCTCGCCCTGATCGCGCAGACCACCCGACGGCTCGGAGCGCTGTTCGCCGACCAGGTCGATGTGCACGTGTCGGCCACGATGCCGCACCCGCCGGTACGGGTCGGCGAGTTGGCGCCCACGGCCGCGGAGCGGGTCGCCCTGCGCGCGCTGCGGACGCTGCCGGTCAACGTCGGTCCGGCGCTGCGCGCGGTGCTGGCGCAGCTGGCCGCCAACTCCCTGGAGAAGGCTGCCAACACGCAGGTGTGGAACATGACCGGGCAGCCGGCGATGAGCGTGCCGTTGCACTGGACGCATGCCGGGCTGCCGGTGGGCGTGCAGTTCGCCGGGGCGTTCGGTGCCGAGGAGCAGTTGTTCGCGCTGGCGGGCCAGCTCGAGAGGGCCCAGCCGTGGCTGCCGCGGCTGGGCACGCCGATGACCGCTGCCCTGTAGCAGCTACTGATCTTGGGCCGAGGGGTCCGTATCGGACCGCATCACGCCCGGGGAATGGTCGGGTCCGGACACTGAATGGTCAGATCCGGACACTGCGCGGCCCCATGCGGACACAGGTGTCCGCATCTGACAATTCCCGTTCGTCGCGGGCCACGAGTCCGGCCCTCGGGCCATGCTGGCCAGCCCGGCGGGGTGCGCCGAGGCTCGCGCCGCGCTCAGTCGGTCGACAGCTCGAGATGGACCATCAGCTCGTTGGCGATCTCCTCGAGCACACCGCGCAGTTCGGGGACCTGCACGGTCCGGGGCGCCAGCAGCGTGGCGGTGGCCTCGAACAGCATCCCACCGGCCATCGGGGCCTCCCTGGTCTGGGTGCTCAGCTCCTCGATGCTCACATCCAGGTCGCTGAGCGCTCGGGAGATGTCGTGCACGATGCCCGGCCGATCACCGCCGACGAGTTCGAGGAGCAGCCGGATGGCACTGGCGTCCTGGGCGGGCATGTCCGTGCGCTCGACGGTGACGTCGAGCAGGCCCTCGGTGCTCAGCGGTCCGAGCTCGTCGATCAGGGCGTCGGCCTGCCGGTTGGGCACGCGGACCAGGACGATGCCGGCGAACTTCCCGGCCAGCCGGGCCATCTGGCTGCGCTCCCAGCTGCCCCCGTGTGCCGCGATGACTCCGGACAGGGCAGAGACCAGACCCGATCGGTCGTCTCCGAGGACAGTGAGCACGAGCGTCGCCATGCCCGGAGGCTACCGGGTGGCGAGGTCAGATCGTCGGGTGTTTCGGCCGCGGGGTCACTGGCGCGGGTGCGTGCCCGGTTCCCGGGCCAGGATGCTCGGATCCGGACACCTCGGTGCCGCATGCGGACACCTGTGTCCGGATCGAACAATCTCCGGGACCGGGGACCGGGGACCGTGTGGGACGACGTGGGGCGCTCAGCTGGACGCGTCGTCGGACGCGTGCCCCCCGGACTCGTCGTCGGGCGCCACCCACGGCCCGGCGCGGAACGTCATCCCCGCCGCGCGCAGCCGATCCACCATCGGCAGTCCCAGTGCGGTGGCCGGGGTGAGCACTCCCGCCCGGTCAGGCAGGTCCGGGCTCCCGGAGGCCAGGAACAGCGCGGACTCCGCGAGCATCAACGAGGTCACCGCGTAGCCCGGATCGCCGGTGGCCGACACGGTGGACACGTAGTGCGCACCAGCGGGGGTCCACCCGTGGATCTCCATCGTGAACCGTCCCGCCGCACGCTCCTCGGCGCTGGGCCCCTCACCCGGCTTGGGCAGCACCATCGCGATCCCGGACCTCGTCGGCCCGAACCCCATCGCCGCCCCGAGCGCGCCCATCCCCGCGCCCAGCCCAGTTGCCTTGGCCCGCGCGGCCACCCCCTCGCCGAACCCGAAGGCCTCGCGGTAGCGGAACTCCTTGGAGTACGGGTAGCCCATCAGCGCGTTGGAGCGCCGCACCACCCTGGTGTTCATCTGGCCCATCACGAACGGCCCCAGCCAGCCCAGCTCCGGGTCGTGCGCGGCCTGCCCGAGGTCGGACTCGTCGGTGTCGTAGCCCTCGATGACCCGGTCGGGCTCGGCGTCGCGGTCCGGGGACAGGGCGTAGGGATCGGCGAGCAGGGCACGGGCCTGCGGATCGGCCTTCGCGGCCTCGGCGACCAGACGCATGGTGGCCACCGTCCCACCAGACGCACCTCCCTTGGTGTCCTTGACCAGCAGCGTGGTCCTGGCCAGCTCGCCGGCGGCCTCGTTGAGCACCAGCACGCCCAGGTCCGAGGGCAGCGAGTCATAACCGCAGGCCACGACGATCTTCGCCCCCGACTGCGCTGCGATGTCGTGGAAGCCGTCGATGGCGGCGCGCATGAACAGCACCTCGCCGTTGATGTCGGCGTAGTGGGTGCCGGCTCGGGCACAGGCCTCGACCAAGGGCAGACCGTGGCTGGCGAACGGCCCCACGGTGGTGGCCACCGCGGTCGTCGAGCGGGCCAGCTTGGTCATCGTGGGGCGGTTGTCCGAGTCGGCGAGCAGCAGCGGCCAGTGCGCGGCGCCCTCTCCCAGCGTGTCCTTCACGGCGCCCAACTTGGCCAGCGACCGCCCGGCCAGGGCGATCCGGGTCCCCGCAGGTGCCCGCTCCAGCAACCGCTCGGCGACGAGCCGGCCGGTGAACCCGGTCGCCCCGAACATGACGACGTCGTACTCGCGTTCAGTCATGGCGCCACGGTAGCGCGGCAACGGCGTGCGCGGGTGCGACGGCGCCCGCTGCGCTGCCTGAGGTCCCGGTGAGCCGACCCGGCAGGCTCGCCCGCTGCGCTCAGTAGGTCGTTCGCGCCATGGGCGCGGCCAGCGTGGAGATCGGCACGATCTGCTGTCCCAGGGGGAACAGCGCCAGCGGAACCATCTTGAACGCCTGGACGCCCCATGGGATGCCGATGATCGTGACGCACAGGCCGATCCCGTAGGTCACCAGCGCGAGTGCGATCCAGATCCCCGCGAAGACCATCCACAGCACGTTGCCGATCAAGCTGGGGACCCCGGCCTCTGGATTGGACACGGTCGTGCGCCCGAAGGGCCACAGGGCGAAGTTGGCCAACCGGAACGAGGCGATCGCCCACGGGATCGTGACGATGAAGATGAACATGATCACGCCCGCCACGGCGAAGCCCAGAGCGATCAGCCACCCCGTGAGGATCAGCCAGATGATGTTCCCGATGAACCGCAGTAGCTCCATAATGTCCGGATAGTACCCCGCACAAGTGACCGGCTCAGCGCGGAATACCTGTGGCGCGCGCCAGGCCACGCGGTCGTCGACGCTTCGAGAGTGTGGCCTTCGGCCCTTCCGGCAGCGCTGGGGACGCAGTAGGAAGGAGTCATGGGTAGCCCGGAACCCGTGGTTGTCATCGAGGGCCTGTGCAAGGACTACGGCGACCTGCGGGCCGTCGATGACCTGAGCCTGACCATCGCCAAGGGCGAGGTGTTGGCCCTGCTCGGTCCCAACGGGGCCGGCAAGACGACCACGGTCGAGATCCTCGAGGGCCACCGGCAGCGCTCCGCGGGTGTCGTCAGCGTGCTGGGCTTCGACCCGGCGACGGGCGGGCGTGCCTTCCGCGAGCGCATCGGGATCGTGCTGCAGGACGCCGGGTTCGACGAGGAGTTCACTGTCCGGGAGCTGGTGGCCATGTATGCGGGTCTCTACCCGCGGCATCGGGCAGTGGATGAGGTGATCGAGTGGGTCGGCCTGGCCGACAAGGCCAAGGCCCGGACCAAGGCGTTGTCAGGTGGGCAGCGCCGCCGACTGGATCTTGCGCTGGGACTGATCGGCGACCCGGAGCTGCTCTTCCTCGACGAGCCGACCACCGGCTTCGACCCGTCCGCGCGGCACCGGGCCTGGGACCTGATCTCTTCGCTCCGGCAGACCGGCACGACGGTCGTGCTGACCACGCACTACATGGAGGAGGCCGAGCAGCTGGCCGATCGGGTCGCCGTGATCCAGGCCGGTCGACTGGTGGCGTTGGACACCCCCGAGGACCTCATCGCAGACCGGGGCGCCGAGGCGGTGATCACCTTCGAGTTGCCCGGGGGCCTGGCCGGCACCGACCTGCCGCGTGTGGGTTCGGCCGCCCCGCGCGTGCATGGTGCGCAGGTCGAACTGCGCACAGCCCAACCGATCCACGACCTGCACGTGCTCACCGGGTGGGCGCTGGACCGGGACCTGGCACTTGACGGCCTGAGCATGACCCGGCCCACCCTCGAGGAGGTCTACCTCCAGCTCACCGGTGAGGTGTCGCGTGACTGACACGTCGCTGAGCTCGGGCGGTACCGTCATCGAGCAGCCGGTGTCCGCGACCAGGACCCTGCTGGGTCAGGTGCGCTACGCCAACCGAGGCTTCTGGCGCACGCCGGTGGCCGCGTTCTTCACACTGCTGTTCCCCTTGAGCTTCCTGGTCATCCTGTCCGCGCTCTATGGCAACGAGGTCGTCGATCCGGACACCGGCCTACGCCTGGCGCAGTACACGACTCCGGTCTTCGCAGTGTTCGGCGCATGCATGGCGACCTACGTGTCACTGGGCAGCGCGCTGGCCCACGCACGCCACAGCGGGGTGCTCAAGCGGCTGCGCGGCACGCCGCTGACCCCGCCGATGCACATCGCGGGTCGAGTGCTGTCCGCTATCTGGCTGGCTGCCCTGGCTGTCGTGCTGATGATCAGCGCGGGGGTCGGCCTCTACGGGGTGCAGATCGTCTGGGCC
The DNA here is from genome assembly GCA_049688395.1 of Candidatus Nanopelagicales bacterium. Lineage (GTDB taxonomy): Bacteria > Actinomycetota > Actinomycetes > S36-B12 > CAIYMF01 > Prado023. The sequence goes on along the minus strand of JBAVKQ010000162.1, from coordinate 6,742 downwards.
AATGTGCCGGCGCTGGTGCTGACCTTCGTGGTGGGCACCGGGTGCTTCGCAGCCCTGGGCATTGCGCTCGCGGCGGTGGCGCCGACCCCCAACGCCGCGACGACCTTCGGCAACGCGAGCCTCATCCTGCTGTCGTTCATCTCGGGCGTGTTCGGCTTCGGGGAGCTGCCAGACTGGATGGACCGGCTGGCATCGGTGTTCCCACTCGAGCCCTTCGTGGAGTCGTTCTCCGACGGGTTCAACCCGTACGTCGAGGCGTCGTCTCCTGACTGGGCGAATCTCGGCGTCATCCTCGCGTGGGGGGTGGTCGGTGCCGTGCTCGCGGGCCGGGCGATGGGAGTCGATCCCGATACGCGGCGCCGCCGCGCTCCGGCCGAGCCAGCGGCGGACCTCGGGCTGGCCGGCCAGGGCGGTGCGGGCCAGGGTACAGAGCCGACTGCGGCGCGCAGCCCCGCGGTCGTTACGGGCAGTGCGCCCGGGCCGTCTGCCCTGGCCCGGCAGCAGACGCGCTACGCCACGCTGCAGATCATCCGGGACCCAATGTCGCTGTTCTTCGCCGTCGCGTTCCCGGTGATCCTCGTCGTATTCTTCTCCTCGGTCTACGGCGACGAGGCGCAATGGGGCGGCTTGCCGTTGCCGCAGTACCTCGCCGCCGCACTCGCGGTCTACGCAGTGGCCACGAGCGCGTTCCTCAACCTCGCGGGCTCGATCGCCGACACTCGCGCACCGGGCGTGCTCAAGAGGTTGCGTGGCACCCCGCTGCCGACGTGGGCCTACCTGGCCGGCCGGGTTGTGTGCGCGCTGCTGATCGGGCTGACAACCGTCGTGGCGATCTTCGTGATCTGTGTGCTGTTCTTCGCGGTCACGTTGCCGCCGGCCACGTGGGCCCCGACGCTGTTGACATTCACGTTGGCGATCGCCTGCTTCGCAGCGTGCGGCCTGGCGCTCGTCGCGCTCGTGGACGGTCCCCAAGCTGTGACCGCAGTCGGCCTGAGCCTCCTGCTGCCGCTGTCGTTCATCTCCGACATCTTCGTAGCGGTGGAGTCGATGCCCACGGTGCTCAACGCGGTCGGGTGGTTCTTCCCGTTGCGTCACGCAGTCGCTGGCGCCGTCGCCGCCACCAGCGGCGGGCAGCTCGATGCCACCTTCTGGACCCACCTGCTCGTCCTGGGCCTCTGGATGGTCGCGATGGCGCTGGTGGCCCGACGCTGGTTCCACTGGGAGCCCCGCGGCGGGCGCGGCGGCCGGCACAGGCATCCGCGCGAGGGGACTGAACTGGCACGTGTCACCACCACAGCCGGGTAGCTGCTCGGGCTGCCGGTGCGGCCCGGGCCCACTACCGTCATCGCAATGAGCGCCGCACCGCCGCCGATCGCCGGCACGCCGATCGATCCGGCCCCCAAGGAAGTGCCGGCCTGGGCCGGGCGCCTGGACGAGACGACCATCGGCGGGATCGTCTACCGGGCCCTGCGCCGCTACTCGTACGCCAACGTCGGCCTACTCGCCGCCGGCACCGCCTATTTCCTGCTCTTGGCGCTGCTGTCGCTGCTCGCCCTGGGCTACGGGGTGGCCGCGATCGTCGGCTCGGACGAGTTGGCCAAGACGTTGACCGAGGCGCTGAGCAATGCGCTGCCCGAGCTCGTCGGCGAGAAGGGCATCGATCCTGAGCAACTGCGCTCCACTGGTCGGACCGCGGGCCTGGTCGGCCTGGTCCTGCTGCTGTACGCGGGCCTCGGCGCGGTGAACGGCGCAGGCAAGGCGATGCACCTGATCCTCGGAGCGCCGCCGGACCCGCGGGCCTTCCCCGCAGCCAAGGCCAGGCAGCTGGTCACACTGCTGATGATCGTCCCCCTGGTCGTGGTCTCGTTCGCGTCGGCGAGCCTGACCTCGAGCCTGCTGCGACCTGCATTCGAGGCCTTGAGCATCGATGGCGGTCCGATCCCGGCGCTGTTCAGGGTGCTCGGCCTGCTGGTCGGCTTCGCTGTCGATGTCCTCATCCTGTGGTTGCTGCTCGGTCGTCTGGGCGGCATCGCCCCCAACCCGAGGCCGCGACTGACCGCCAGCCTGATCGGGGCGGTCGTCGTGGGCGTCATCAAGCAGTTGCTCAGCCTGATCGTGGCTTGGTCCTTGGACAAGCCGCAGTACGGGGCGTTCGCAGCCCCCATCGCCGCACTGTTCGTGCTGTCCCTGCTGTCGAACGTGCTGTACGCGACGGCCGCCGTGGCCGCTGCGATCAGTGATGCCGACGTGCCGCTGGAGGACCTCGAACCCACCCCCGTCGAGCCGATGGACGCCGACGCCTACTGAGCTGCGCACCACCCGCTGACCGAACCACCGACCCAGTGCCACCGTTCGCGCGTTTCACTGCACGCGAGATGCCGGCCCGGGGCGCGCCGCGGAGCGCCGGGCCAGCACAATGCGCTCGTGGCTGCATCCGATCGTCAGGCGGTGACCCGACAACTGCAGCGCGCGCTCTGGGCGCTGACCGGCGTGATCCTGGTCGGAACGCTGGGCTACGCGGCCCTGGGATTCCCGCTGCTGGACGCCGCCTACCAGGCGGTCACGACGATCACCACCGTCGGGTTCCGGGAGGTCCAGCGGTTCGGCCCCTCGGAGAAGCTGTTCACGATCGGATACGTGATCGTCGGGGTCGGCGTGGCGCTCTACACGCTGACCTCGCTGCTGGGCTACGTCATCGAGGGGTTCGCGGGCAACGAGTGGGGAAGGCGTCGCATGGAGAAGCAGATCAGCGCCCTGCACGGGCACGCGATCGTGTGCGGCTGGGGTCGGGTCGGCCGGGCGGCAGCGCACCAGTTGAGCAAGTCCGGCCAGTCCGTGGCGGTGTGCGACACCGACGGCGAGCGCCTCGAGGACTGCCCCTACCCGAACCTCGAGGGCGATGCGACCCGCGACGAGTTCCTGCGCAGGCTCGGCGTGGACCGGGCCAAGGTGCTCGTGGCCACGCTGGACTCCGATGCCTCCAGCCTGTTCGTCACGTTGACCGCCCGGGCGCTGAACCCGGACCTGGTGATCATCGCGCGCAGCCGGGTCGACGACACCGAGCAGAAGCTGCTGCGCGCCGGCGCCGATCGGGTGGTCAACCCGCAGCGGATCGGGGGCAACCGGATCGCGGCGTTCGCCCTGCAGCCGCACGTCACGGACTTCCTCGACGTCGCGATGCACGACCAGGACGTGGAGTTCCGCCTCGAGCAGGTCGTCGTCCATGAGGGCTCCCCGTTGGCGGGCTCGTCGGTGCGCCAGGCCCGCCTGCACGAGGGGGACGGGGCGCTGCTGCTCGCGCTGCGCCGCAGCGAGGCCGGCGTGTTCCGCACCAATCCTTCGCCGGACGCGGTGGTGACCCCCGGCGACGTGGTGATCGTGATCGGCACAGCCGCACAGATCGACGACGTGCGCCGCGCGGCCGGCAGCCGCAAGACCGGTCCCGTGCAGTGAGCCCGGGTGCGCCGCACCGCGGGACACGGGGCTGCTTGGCCTGCTGCACGCCGAACGCGACTGGGGATGCGGTTTCGTCCGGGAACCTCGCGGAGAGCTCGGTGTGCCCCGACTTCGGCGAGCCGGGCTCGATGTGATCGGCGGCCCGAGATGAACTCGCGCTCCCTGCGCGCGCACCTGCTGGCTGCGGGGATCAGCCCGGCCGTCGTGGCCGCGCTGGTGCGGGTGCCGCGCGATCGATTCGTGCCTGCCGGGCTTCGGTCGCTCGCGTGGGAGGACCATGCGATGGGCATAGGCGCGGGCCAGACGATCTCGCAGCCGACCGTGGTCGCGGTGATGACGCAGGCTGCCGATGTCGGGCCCGGCGATGTGGTCCTCGACGTGGGGACCGGCAGCGGCTATCAGGCTGCGGTCCTGGCCGCATGTGGCGCGACCGTGCACTCGATCGAACGGATCGAGGCGCTCGCCGATCGCGCGCGCGGGGCTCTGGTGCAGACCGGTTTCGATGTGTCGGTGGTGTGCGGTGACGGGACCCAGGGCCTGCCCGAGGCGGCGCCGTTCGACGCGATCGTGGTGGCCGCTGCGACAGCGGAGGTCCCCCCGGCGCTCGTCGAGCAGCTGCGCGCGCCGGGGGCCGGGGTGCGTGGGGGGCGGCTGGTGCTCCCGCTGGGTCGACCCTCGGGTGGCGGGGGCAGCCAACAACTCGTGGTGCTGGAGCGGACACCCGACGGGTTGGCCCGCCGCACGTTGCTCGACGTGGTGTTCGTGCCGCTGATCTGGCCGGTGGGCACGTAGCGCGGCCAGCCGGCAGCGGGACCGGTCGACGGGGGACCGGCCCGTGCGGACCCACCGGCCGCGCGACCAGCCGCGGGACCGGTCGCGGGGACCGGCGCCTCAGGCCAGCCGGTGCACCAGCACGACTGAGTCCATCGCCACGGCCACGTCGTCGACGAACCGGGCCCGGACCTCGCTGACGAGCACTTCGTGGCCCGTGGGCAGGTCCAGGGCGCCGAGCACGTCGTCGGTGCTCATCAGCCGGTGCGGGTCCGGCCCGCCGAAGCCGAGCAGGCCATGCTCGGGATCATGGGCGATCACGAGCAGGTGCCCGCCGGGGGCCATCAGGTCGGGCAGGTGGCCGTAGCTGCCCCGGCGATCCGGGGGCTCGGGATGCAGGTAGGCCAGGGTGATCAGGTCGAACGTCCCAGTCGGCGAGAGCACGGTGAGTGCATCGAGGTCGGTGAGGTCACCGACCTCGAACCGTGCCACCAGGCCCGCGTCGGCCAGCGCCGTACGAGCCCGGTCCAGGGCCACCTCGGACCAGTCCACGCCCACCACGTCCCAGCCCTGCGCGGCCAGCCAGGCCGCGTCCGCGCCCTCGCCGCAGCCCAGGTCCAGAGCCAGCGGCCGGTGGTGCGTGCGCAGGTCGTCCGCCGGCCTCGGCCCGAGCCCGGCGACGAGGCCCACGAGCGCCTCGTTCGGCTGACCGGACCACACCGTGCTGGCCGCGTAGCGCGCATTCCATTCGCAGGCATCCATGGCGGCAGTCTCGCGGGTGCGGGTCGCCCGGCGCATCCCGGGCCTGCCGAGGGCTACCCGCGGTAACCTGCCTGCACGGTCGGCCGGATTGGTCAGGACCGCATCGGCCCGGAACCGGAGGTGGCCATGGCGAACCGTTGCGAGCCGACTCCCGGACTCCCCACGCCCAGCGCGCCGGTGCCCAGCCTGCCGCTGCCGGGGGTGGCCGACGTGGTGGCCCGGATGGCCGACCTGTCCGCCGGTCTGCCGACCCGCGACGGGGTGCGCGCCTTCAACGACATGTACCTGACGACCACCCGCGAGGTGGCCCGCGCGCTCGGTGAGCACCGGTTCCTCGACCGCGAGTTCATGGACCGTCTCGACGTGAACTTCGCCGACCTGTATTTCGAGGCCCTGGCCGCCTACGACTGCGATCCGGCCAGCGCGCCGCGCTGCTGGTCGGCGCTGATCGCAGCCCGCGAGCGCACCGGCGCCAGTCCACTGCAGTTCGCGCTGGCCGGGATGAACGCGCACATCGGCTACGACCTGCCCCGCGCGCTGGTGGCCACCACGCTGGAGTTCGGCGGCGACCTGGGCCATGCGGGCCGCCGGGCCGACTTCGTGACGATCAACGAGATTCTGGCCAGCACCCAGCCGATCGTGAAGCAGGCCCTGCTCGTCGGCCTGCTCGACGAACTCGACGATGTCCTCGGCGAGGTGGACGACCGGATCGGGGTGTGGGCGATCGAACAGGCCCGGGAGGTGGCGTGGGGCTCGGCGCATGCCCTCTGGGCGCTGCGCGGCACCCGGGCCCAGCGGCTCTACGAGCAGGGGATGGACCGAGTCGTGGAGTTCAGTTCGCGGGGGCTGCTGAGCCTCTGAGGTACCCGCGCGTCGTGCTGGTGTGGCCGGGGTCGCGGGTCCATAATCCGCGATGAGGACAAGGGGGTCGCCGCATGGTGATCGAGCTGGCGCATGTGCGCAAGACGTATCGGAGCCGGCATGGCCGCACGGTGGCCGTCAACGACCTGAGCGTGGCGATCCCGCAGGGCGGGGTGCACGGGTTCCTCGGGCCGAACGGCTCTGGCAAGACCACCACGATCCGGATCATGCTCGGCCTGGTGGCGCCCGACTCCGGCTCGGTGTCGGTGCTGGGTTCCTCGGTGCCCGGGCAGCTCGCCGACATCGTCGGATCGGTCGGTGCCCTGGTCGAGTCCCCGCAACTGTTCCCGGCCTTCAGCGGCCGACGCAACCTGCGGATCCTGGCCACGCTGGCCGGCCTGCCCATGACCAGGGTCGACGAGCTCCTGGAGCTGGTCGGCCTGGCCGACCGGGCCGACGACCGGGTCAAGGGTTACTCGCTGGGCATGCGCCAGCGGCTGGCGATCGCCGCCGCGATGCTGAAGTCCCCGAGGCTGCTGATCCTCGACGAACCGACCAACGGCCTGGATCCCGCGGGCATGGTCGAGGTCCGTGAGCTGATCCGGCGCCTCGGTGCTGACGGGCACACCACGGTGTTCCTGTCCAGCCACCTGCTCGCCGAGGTCCAGGCGGTCTGCGACGCGGTGACGATCCTCAACCGGGGGTCGGTGGTGGCCACCGGCTCGGTGGCCGAGGTGCTGGCCCGGGCCGGGTCCGGCAGCCGGCTCGAGGTGCGCCTGGCCAGCGAGCTGGCCGACTCCGGGGCCGCCGAGCTGCGGGCGGTCGAGCTGCTGGCAGGCAAGGGCGTGACCGCGACCGCCGCCGCGCCGGGCGTGCTGCTCGTGGACAGCGC
>JBAVKQ010000161.1:0-9324 GCA_049688395.1 Candidatus Nanopelagicales bacterium | reverse complement strand
CAGGCCGGGGCGAGCCAGGCCGGCGCGATCTAGGCCCGGGAGCCAGGCCGGCGTGATTCAGGCCGGCGCGATTCAGGCCGGCGCGATTCAGGCCGGGGAGCCAGGCCGGGGCAGTGTGAGCCAGCGCAGTCCAGGGCCAGGCAGCGGCTACGCGGTGCGGGCCGAGGAGGTTCGGCCGCCTCGGGCAGACAGCGGCGCGGCGGACTCGCCCGCGGTCGGCCCGGCGGGCTCCCCGGCGGGCTCCCCGGCGGCTGACGGGGAGTCCGCTGCATCGGCACATGGGCGGTCGGCTCCAGCCGGCATCGGCAGGTCGAGCCAGACCACCTTCACCGGGCCCCGCAGGCGCCATCCCCACCGGGCGGACAGCTTCTCGACGAGTTCCATCCCCCGGCCCCCCTCGTCGGTGGCCGCTGCATGACGACGCAGGGGGGTCACGTCGGCGGCGCAGTCACCGACCTCCAAGCGCAGGTACCCGTCGCGCACGTACGCGCGCACGTCGATCGGGCCGTTGGCGTGCTTGACGGCGTTGGTCACCAGCTCGGAGGCCAGCAGTTGGGCGTCGTCGGTGATCTGCGACAAATGCGCCTTGGTCAGGAAGCGATCGATCGCACGTCGCGCTTCGCGAGGGGCGCGCACGGTGTTCTGGAGGATCTCGTGCAGCGCCATGGGCGCGCGATACCCGCTTCCGCGCTGCTTCACACCACTTTCGGGCCAGTTCTCCGGTGCTACGCGCCCAGGCTTCGTGCGCGCGTCGGCGTGCACGTTGCGCACCATCACATGTCGATCGGGTGCACCCAACCGCGAATCGGCGCTGTGTGGGTCGACCCAACTCGGGTCAGGTCGAGCGGGGGTCAGGGCCGCGCGATGCCTTGCGCCGCCGCACGCAGGATGCCATCGAGCAGGGCCGCTGTGCCCTGCGGGTCCTCGGTGTTGGGGTTGTGACCGATCCCGGGGATCTCGTGCCACGGCACGCCGAGCCGGCCGGCCATCTCCTGCTGCCATGACACGGGCCAGGCGTCGTCCAGCGCCCCGGTGACCACGGTCGCCGACAGGCCGGTGCGGGCCAGGGCGGCGGCGGTCTGCTCGGTCAGGTCGGGGGCGCCGATCAGGATGTCGCTGAAGTCGGCCAGCGCGATCGGATCGTTGGCGATGAACCGCCGCGCGCAGAACTCTGCGACCTCGAGGCTGGGCGGGTTCCAGCCACCGGCGCGGTCCAGAACTTCCTTCCGCGCCCAGATCTGCTCCAGCGGCGCCACGCTCAGCGTGGCCTGCAGCTCGACGAGCGGTGCATGGCCGTGCGGGGGCAGGGCACCGGGCCCGGAGCACACTGCGGTCCATGAGGCCAGCCGGTCCGGTTCGCTCAGCACGAGTTCGCGGGTGACCAGACCGCCCATCGAGTGCCCGACCAGGTGCACGGGCCGATCCGGTGCGAGCCAGTCGATGACATCGGCCACCACGGCGGCCAGCGCGGGGAGCGTGTTGCTGCCGCGCGCACCGATCCCGGGAAACCCGTTCTGACCGGGCAGATCCATGGCGGCGACTCGCCATCCGCGGTCGGCCAGCGGTCCGAGCATCGCGAGGAAGTCCTCCTTCGAGCCGGTGAATCCCGGGACGAGCAGGACGTCGCCGGTCGGAGCGGCCGTGCCAGTGCCAGTGCCCGTGCCCGTCACACCCGCATCACTGGTCCCGTGCGTTGGCGGCTGGGCGAGCAGGACCGGTGCCGGTGCGGCCGGGGGCGCGAAAACCGCCACGCCGTCGGGCATGGCGATAAAGGGAGGGGTGCTCATGACGTGCACAATAAGGGCAACAGCGCAGGCGAGTCAGGGGCCGGGTATGCCACGCATCATTGCCATTGCCAACCAGAAGGGCGGCGTGGCCAAGACCACGACGGTCGCCTCCATCGGGGCGGCCCTGGCCGAGCTGGGCCAGCGCGTGCTCGTCGTGGACCTCGATCCACAGGCCTGCCTCACGTTCTCGCTCGGCTTCGACCCCGAGACGCTCGAGTTCTCGATGCACGATGTGCTGCTTGGCCGGGTGTCGGCGTCGATGGCGATCCTCAAGACCGACGAGGGCATGACCCTGCTGCCGGCCTCCATCGATCTGGCCGGTACGGAGGCGCAGCTGCTGACCCGCACGGGGCGCGAGTTCGCGTTGCGCACCGCGCTGGAGGACCTCGTCGGGGAGTACGACAGCGTTCTGCTGGACTGCTCCCCGTCGCTGGGCGTGCTGACCATCAACGCCCTCACCGCCGCGCACGAGGTGCTCATCCCGCTGCAGTGCGAGACGCTGTCGCACCGCGGCGTGGGTCAGCTGCTCGACACGATCGCTGACGTGCGCCGCATCACGAACCGCGACCTGGTCGTGCTCGGGGTGCTGCCCACGCTGTTCGACGCGCGGACCAACCACTCGCGCGCGGTCCTGGCCGATATCAAGGACCGCTACGGCCTGGACATCCTCGGTCCGGCGATCCCGCGCTCGATCCGGTTCGCCGAGGCGCCGGCAGCGGGGCGTTCTGTGCTCGCCGCGGGCGGGCGGGTGCGGGGCGCGCAGGCCTATCGCCAGCTCGCGCGGGGCCTGATCGACGGCACCGCGACCACTGCGCTCGACCCGATCGGAGCACGATGAGCAGCCAACCCCCGCCGACCTTCGACCGCGTCCGCACCCGAGCAGCCTCGCCGGAGGTGACGCCCGTGGACGTGCAGGGCAAGTCCGCGCTCTTCAGCAGCGAGCCGATCAACCCGTCGTTGGGGTCGGTGGTGATCACCTGCTCCGAGTGTCACGTCGCCACGCTGGTGTCCTATGCGCGGGCGGTGAGACTCTCGCTGCCCAGCATGCACCTGCCGCTGATGCGCCGGACGCATCCGACGTGGATGCGCTGCCCGGCGTGCGGCCAGCGGCACTGGGTGAAGGTCCGCTTCCACTGATCCGAGTTCGACGCATGGGCTTGCTGCCCTGCGCCCACGGACCCGTCCGAGTGCGATCGGCACCCCGCACCCCGCAGTGCGGGTCGCGCAGCAGCGCAGGTCGACGCCAACGGGCCCTGGGAGGTGCTCCGTCGGCTGAGCCATCCCCGAGGGTGCGTCGTCGGCTGAGCTCGACCCTCGGGGGTTTGTCGTCGGCTGAGCTCAGCTCTCGGTCGTGGGCGTCCCGGCGTCGCTGGACACCGACTGGCCACCACGCGTGCGGCGCCGACTACGGTTGCGCCGCTGCGCGGACTTCGACTCGCCGCCGCCGGACTCCGGACCGCTCGAACCCGAGCCGGCCTTGGCTGCCGGTGCGCCGTCCTTGTGACCGTGGCCGATCGTCTGTCCGTGGTGGTGGCTGTGCCCGCGGGAACCGCCGCGGCCCCCGCCCCCGGCACCATGCCCGCCGTCGCGCCCGCCGCGATCGCGGTCCCGGGGCTGCCGGCCGCCGAGATCCTCGAGCTCCTCGGCGTTCAGGCCCTCCTTCGTGCGCGCCGCCCGAGGCAGCGTGCCCTTGGTGCCGGGCGGGATGTTCAAGCCCGTGAAGAGGTGCTCGGAGGTGTGGTAGGTCTCGATCGGGTCGTGGAACGCCAGGCCCAGAGCCTTGTTGATCAGCTGCCAGCGCGGGACGTCCTGCCAGTCGACGAACGTGACTGCCACGCCCGACGCTCCGGCCCGCCCGGTCCGCCCGATCCGGTGCAGGTAGGTCTTCTCGTCATCGGGGCACTCGTAGTTGATCACGTGCGAGACGCCCTCGACGTCGATGCCGCGGGCAGCCACGTCGGTGGCCACGAGGATGTCGACCTTGCCGTTGCGGAACGCACGCAGCGCCTGCTCGCGCGCGCCCTGGCCGAGGTCGCCGTGCACCGCCCCGGCGGCGAAGCCGCGCTCGGTCAACTCGTCGGCGACGACCTGGGTGCGGCGCTTGGTCCGGCAGAAGATCATCGAGGGGCCGTGGCCGTCGGCCTGCATGATCCGAGCCAGGATCTCGACCTTGTTCAGCGGGTGGACGCGATAGACGTGCTGCTCGGTCGCGGCGACGGTGGCCGAGTCGTCGTCAGGATTGATGGCGCGGATGTGCGTGGGCTGGGTCATGTAGCGCCGCGCGAGGCCGACGATCTGCCCGGGCATGGTTGCGGAGAACAGCATGGTCTGGCGAGTCGCGGGCAGCATCGACACGATCCGCTCGACGTCGGGCAGGAAGCCCATGTCGAGCATCTCGTCGGCCTCGTCGAGGACCAGGACCTCCACGTTGGACAGGTCCAGGATCCGCTGGCGGGCCAGGTCGATCAGGCGCCCGGGCGTGCCGACGATGACATCGACACCCTTGTTCAGGGCCTCCACCTGCGGCTCGTAGGCGCGACCGCCGTAGACGGCCAGGACGCGCGCCCCCATCTGGGAGCTGGCCGAGGTGAGGTCGCTGGCGACCTGGACGCACAGCTCGCGGGTCGGCACCACGACCAGGGCCTTGGGCGCCTTCTGCAGCGCGGGGCTCAGGTCGGCGTACTCCGGGGTCCTCGGCGTGGGGATGCGCTGGAGCAGCGGGATGCCGAATCCGAGCGTCTTGCCGGTGCCGGTCTTGGCCTGGCCGATCAGGTCGCGGCCCTCGATGGCCTGCGGGATGCACATCTCCTGGATCGGGAACGCATCGATGATGCCGGCCTTCTCGAGGGCGGCGGTGATGGGCGCAATGACGCCCAAGTCTGTGAATGTTGTCAAGACTCTCCTCAGTAGTGCGTCGATTCTACCGCGCGATGGCACCGCCACCGGTTGCGCGCACCTGGGCGCGGTGCGTGGGCGGATCGAAGCGAGGTGCGGCTGGACCTGGCGCTGCAGGACCTGCGGGGTCGGGCTGCCCCACCCGGGCTGCGGCCACGAGGAGGCGCCGCAGCCCGGGAGACGCCATCCTCGGGAGAGACTCGCCCGGAGCCAGCGTGGGTGCCGCAGCCGCGAGGAAGGATTCTGCCCACGTGCAGGATGGCGGGCCGCGCACGCGCCGAGCCGCGTCCAGCCCTGCACGTGGGCGGCCCCGACGAGTACCTTTCGAGGATGGGCGTCGAGGGAGTGGATGGCGGTGGCGGCCAGCTGCAGGCGTCCCGGCCGTCGTTGGACGATCCGGACTACCGGCGCGGGGTCATCCAGATGCTGGGGCTGCTCGGCGCGGGGGAGTACCTCGCGTTCGAGCGGCTGGTCACCGAGGCGGCGCTGGCCCCGAGCCTGACCCAGCGGCTGCGGGTTGCCAACATCGCCGCCCAGGAGCTCGCGCACCACCGGCACCTGCGCGATCGCCTGATCGAGCTGGGCGCGGACCCGGACCAGGCGATGGGCGGGTTCCTCGAACCGCTGGAGCGCTACCACGCGATGACCGCCCCAAGCGACTGGCTCGAGGGCCTGGTGAAGGCCTACGTGGGCGACTCGATCGCCAATGACTTCTACCGCGAGATCGGCGCAGTCCTCGACGAGGAGACGGCCGCGCTGGTCCTCGAGGTGTGCGCCGAGCTGGGCAAGACCGCGGTGGTCGTCGACGAGGTGCGCGCGGCGATCGCGCGTGATCCGCGGGTGGCCGGCCGGTTGGCGTTGTGGGGCCGGCGGCTGGTGGGCGAGATGCTCTCGCAGGCCCAGTCGGTCGCCGCGCAGAACGACGACCTCGCGGACCTGATCATGAGCGAGAACGTGACCTCGCAGGTGGACTTGATGCGCCTGCTCGGGCGGCTGACCTCGGCGCACGTCGAACGGATGAACGCCCTGGGCCTGTCGCCGTAGCCGGCGCGCCCCGGGACCTCGTCCGCGGTGCCCCGATGTGGATGCGCGAGGTCAGAGCGTGCCGAACCCCACCTTGCGGGACTCGGAGGCGGCGATCTCCACGTAGGCGAGCTTGGCTGCGGGGACGACCACGCGCCGACCCTTGTCGTCGACCAGGTCGAGCACCCCCTCGGCCTTCATCGCCGCGGCGACCTTCTTGGCCACGGCGTCCGGGGAGTCGGTGCTCTCCAGGACCAACTCCCGAGCCGCCTGCTGGACTCCGATGCGAACCTCCACTGTGGATCCTCTCGACTAGCTCGTGGTCGTTGGTGTGGTCAGGGGGAATTCGGAGATGCCGCGCCAGGCGAGCATCGACATCGCCTTGGCCGCGCTCTCCTGGGAGATGCGTGCCGGCGAGTGCAGCCAGTATCGCGCGGCGGTCTGGGCCATGCCGAGCAGTCCGCTGGCCAGCAGCATCGAGGTGTCGTCGTCGAGTTCGGTGTCCTCGCGGATGACCTCGGCGATCAGCATCGCGCAGGTGTCATTGGTGCGGGCCACGCGGGTGGCGGCCTCGGGGACATTGGTGAGGTCGGACTCGAAGATCAGCCGGAACGCGCCGGCCTCGTGGGCCACGAAGTCGAAGTAGGCCTCGAAGGTGGCGCGCACGCGCTTGCGGTTGTCGTGGGTGGAGTCCAGTGCGGTGCGCACCCGTTCGATCAGCGCGCCGCTGCTCTCGTCGAGCACGGCGAGGTAGAGCTCGAGCTTGCCGGGGAAGTGCTGGTAGAGCACCGGCTTGGAGACGCCGGCCAATTCGGCGATCGCGTCCATGCCGGCTGCGTGGTAGCCCTGCGCGACGAAGGCCTCCTGGGCCGCCTCGAGTAGTTGCGCACGACGCTCCTGGCGCGGCAGGCGCCCCGAGCGATCGGTCGTCACGGTCATGGCCCGATCCTAAACCCGGGGTCCGGGGACTCGAGCCGCCCGTGCTGCGCCGTCGGCGAACCTCGCGGCCGCGCCGAAGTGACCGCCCCGTTACCCCCGGGCAGTTTCAGGTCGGACCGATTGGTTCAGCGGCCCCGCGCGTCTCGGCTCCCCCGCAGCGGCTTCTCGTCGCCGGTGCCGACGAACCCTGCCGTCGATGTGGTCGTTAACGGGTCGGTCGAGTCGGTGGATCGAGATCCTTGCCGTGGATCTGGTCGTCAGCAGTCGGCTACCTCCCTGCGCCAGCGACCATATCTGCGGCAAGGTCGGCCATCGAGGGTCCGCTCCGACTCGATTGCGACCAAATCTGCGGCAAGGCTCGGCCCGGCCGGTCGACTCGGTCCGGTCCGGAGGTGGATCGGCGCAGTTCGGGTGACTCGGCGCAGAAGGCGGCGGAACGCCCCGGTTCAGCGGGGTGCGCGGGCTGGTTCAGCGGGGTGCGCGGGCTTCTCGGCGGGGTCCGCGGGCTTCGAGGGCGGCCCTGATGCGGCCCAGGACGGCGCCCGGGCGCAGGCGCATCTCGTCGCTGGTCCAGCGGATCACCTGGAACCCGAGTTCCTCGAGAGCCTGCTGGCGGATCTTCTCCCGCGCGAGGCTGTCGGGGGCGTCGTACTTGCTCAAGCCGTCCGCTTCACCGATGAGCATGTAGTCAGCCCACAGGAAGTCGGGGTAGACGGTGCCGACCGAGGTGGAGATCGGGACCTGAAGGTCCGGCAGCGGGAGCCCTGCCTGACGCATCCGGCCGTAACTCAGGGACTCGAGGGCGGACTCGCGTCGAGGGTCGGCGAGCGGTACGACCTCGAGCAGGTGCCGCCGCGTGAACTGGGTGGCGGAGTGCTCCAGAGTCGCCATGAGGTCGCAGCGGGCATTGCTCCGGTGGCGCTCGGACAGGTGGGCATCGCGCAGGCGACTCGCGCCCACGGAGTCCGCGAGGGTGATCCGAGCGGCGGAGTCGAGCGTGATCAGCGCCTCGGGGAGTTCGCAGGTGGAGGCGACATCCACTGCGGTCCGGGCCAGCGTCGTGACGAGCAGGTCGCAGGGATGGGCGACCCGATGGGCCGCGGGCAGGGTGCGGACCGCGATGGTCGCGCCGGGCAGGGTCTGGGACCGCCAGCCCTCGCCCGCTGGGGCGATGAAGGCAGCGGAGCTCGCGGCCGCGGCCGCGGGATCGTCGAGGTCCAGCCCCCAGGCGAGGGCCGCGGTGTGGTGGCTGGCGATCATCCTGGGGCGGCGCACCTGATGGGCCAGGGCGAGCTGCAGGTGCCGGCCGACCGGGTCGGTGCGCAGAGCCGGTGTGCCCACGTACACGCCGTCGATGAGGCAGGTGACCCTGCCATTGGCCAGCGCGGCGCGCAGCATCGAACGGGTGACGCCCAGCGGGGCGATCTGGTCCAGGGCGAAGGGGGTGGTGGGTGCAGTCCACCGAGCAGCGCGGGTCACGGGGCAACCCTCGCCGCGAGGCCGCCCCTGCGGTAGCCCGGTCACGCAGATCTGTGGATAAGTCCGGGCGTTGGGACGCCGTCACGGCGCGTGGGGGCAGTGCCTGGTGGGTGGGGTCCCGGGGCACGCGCTCGGCCGGCGTCGAAGTCGGCTGCCCTCCCCGCGCTTGTAGGGTGGCGGCCGTGACCGAGCATGCCCACGCCAGAGCGCACGAGGTGTCCGTGGTCATCCCGGTCTACCAGGGGCAGCGCACGCTGCGCGGGGTGGTCGACGAGCTCGCCGGGTCCCTGGTCGCCCGGCGATCGCCTGCGGGACGGGCCTATCGGGTCACCGAGGTCATCGTCGTCCACGATTGTGGCCCGGACCGATCCGACCAGGTCATCCGCGAACTGGTCGCCGAGCACGAGTGGGTCCGGCCCGTGTGGCTGAGCCGCAACTTCGGCCAGCACGCCGCGACGCTGGCCGGCATGGCTGCCTCGGGCAGTGAGTGGATCGTCACGATGGACGAGGACGGCCAGCACGACCCGGCCCTGATCGGCGACCTGCTGGACACTGCGATGGCCCAGCAGGCCGACGTCGTCTACGCGAAGCCCGCGAACGAGCCGCCGCACGGGCCGCTGCGCAACGCAGCCTCGCGGGGCGCCAAGTGGCTCGTGGCGCGGATGGCCAAGGGCGCTCCCGCCGCGGACTTCAACAGCTATCGGCTCGTGCTCGGCGAGGTGGGGCGCTCGGTCGCGGCGTACGCCGGGCCGGGGATCTACCTGGATGTGGCGATCTCCTGGGTGGCCCGGCGGGTCGCGACCTGCCGGGTGCAGATGCGCGACGAGGGGGACCGGCCCTCCGGGTACAGCGCGCGCAGCCTGGTGTCGCACTTCTGGCGGCTGGTGCTGTCCAGCGGGACGCGCCCGCTGCGCTGGGTCAGCGCGCTCGGCGCGGTCGCGGTGCTGCTGGCCCCGCTGGTGGGGGTGCTGCTGGCAGTCGGGCGCTCCACGGGCCGCTGGGACGCGCCGGGGTGGACCTCGACGATGATCCTGCTGATGGTCTCCACCGGGGTGATCCTGTTCAGCCTCGGGGTGATCGCCGAGTACGTCGGGATGGCGGTCAACATGGCGATGGGCAAGCCGCTGTACCTGCCGGTGCGCGACCCGCTCGAGGGTCCCCTCGGGCGGGGCGAGGCGTGACCTCGGGCCCGTTGCCCGGC
>JBAVKQ010000160.1:0-1691 GCA_049688395.1 Candidatus Nanopelagicales bacterium | reverse complement strand
GCCGCGGCGCGCCCGCAGCAGGGCCTCGCGCCACTGCTCCACCGCGTGCGGGTCGCTGATGCCCAGGGCGCCGAGCACCTGTCCCAGCAGTTGCGGTTGGGTGGCCGGGGGCAGGTGTCGTCCGCTGAAGTACCCGCCGAGTGTGCCCGAGGGGATCCCCGTCGCCCGAGCGACGTCGCGTACCGACAGCCCCGCGCGCAGGCGCACCTCGCTCAGGGCTGCGGCGAACTCGCGCGCCGTGCCGACGTCGTGCGGATCGCCGGACCGCCGCAGCGCGGTGTCCTGCGTCATCGACTCTCCTCGTGGCCGGGCTCTGCTCACGGTGTGCTGTTCCGCCGGGACCCACTGTAGGCAATCGGGGTCCGCGCAGCGCGCAGGGGCCGGACACGCGCCCGATCCGGCGCCGATGGGTGCCGTCGGGTGCCGGTGGGTGCGGCCAGAGCGAGGCCCCGCAGCAGACGGGGGAGCATGCCGCAGGGCCTCGTGACTGGAGCCTACCCCCGATCGGCCCGAGAGGAGCCGCCCGAGTCAGGATCGTCCCACTGCCGCCTCAGCCCAATCCGTGCGCCGCCCGGCTGGCCTGCTCCTGGCTGCGGAACTGCCCGAACCGGGGCAGGAACTTGTCCCAGTCGATGATGTGCGAGTCGATCTCCGGGCCGTCGATGCACGCATGCTTGCGGATGAGCTTCCCGTCGATGATGACCGGCACCATGCACGCCCCGCACATGCCGGTCGCGTCGACCATGATCGAGTTGAGACTGGCCACGCACGGGGTCCCGAATCGGCGGCTCAGGTCGCTGACCGCGCGCATCATCAGCGGTGGGCCGATGGTCACGACCTCCGCGACGGTGCGGCCCTGCCCGCGCGCGTTGGCCTCGAGCATCGTCTCCAACGGACCGGTGACGAATCCGGGGGTCCCGAAGGAGCCGTCGTTGGTCGTGATGATCACCTCGAGCTGGTCTGCGTACTGCGCCTGCAGGCGGCCGACCCGCTCGTCGGGTCCGGTCCAGAACATCAGGTCCGCGGAGCGGAACCCGGAGATCAGCGTCACGTGGTTCCCGCGGCGCAGGTGCTCGCGCATGATCGGGTACACCGGCGGCAGGCCGAGTCCGCCGGCGGTGAACACCACCGTCTCGTCGGGTCCGTAGGCATGGATGTCGCTGGCCCGGCCCAGCGGTCCGGCGATCCCGGTGAACGCATCGCCCACAGCCATCGCGTTGATCTCGATGCTGGAGGTGCCCACCCCCTGCACCACGAGGCAGATCGTGCCTGCCTCGGGGTCCCAGTCGGCCAGGGTCAGCGGGATCAGCTCGCCGTCGGGGCGGGGCAGCAGGCGCACGAACTGACCGGCCTGGGCGGCCGCGGCGATCAGCGGCGAGTGGACCGTGAACTCCTCGATCCCGTCGGACAGGTGCGCCCGGTCCAGGATGCGCTGCGCGGAGGCCCCGAGGTCGGTGTAGGCCCGGGCCCGGGCGACCATGTCGCGCACCACGGCCGGGTCCAGGGGGGCCTCGCCGAGGATCTCGCGGGCGGCTGCCTGGCCGTCGCCGGCCGCGCGGATCGCCGTCGAGCCACCGCGTGCGGCGTCGCCGCCGGTGTAGACGTCTTCGAGGGTGGTCTCCTGCGAGCCCTCGTGGTCGAGCACGATCGTGCCCCACTTGGAGGTGTTCAGCCGCGGTTCGGAGTCCTTG
>JBAVKQ010000159.1:0-10987 GCA_049688395.1 Candidatus Nanopelagicales bacterium | reverse complement strand
CCCTTGGCCAGTACGGAGCGATAGTCGGCCAGTGGAACCTGGGTGGAGGCGAGTTCGGCTCGGCCGGCCGTCGTGAGCGCGCGAACGACGCCCTGCTGGGCGTCGACGCCGAGCCAGCCTAGGCCCGGATCCTCAACGAGGATCTCGTTCTCCGGGAGTGCGGCGATCGCCTTCGCTGCTGGAGCATCCATCTCGACAGTGGCGATCTCCACCTCGGACCTACCCGGGGGAATCCACGCCCGGATTAGGCCGACCGGGTTTCCATGCTCGCCGAACACGGGGGCCACCCATTGGTCGGTTGACATCGTGGCGTCATCTCCCGTCCCCTCGATGAAGGCCTGCCGCCAGCCCTCGACGGTGCGGGGGTCACGAACACTGTTATTGCCCTGGGGCAGAACCGTCCCGGCTGTCACTCCGTCCACGGTGACGGTATTTGCCTGTAACTGACGCGCCTCGGGCAGCGCTGCGTGCGCGAACCACTCAGCGACTGCCGCGGGTACTGGCTCAGGTTCGCTTGCGTCGGCTGGCGACGAGGTAGCACCCGCTGTCATCACCCCAAGAACGAGCAAGACAGACCCGACGATGACCATCACTTGAACCACCTTGAATGAGTCGTCGTCCACGAAGAGTCGCTGGACAGGTACCACCATCCTCCCGGAAGGGCCCGCAGCGTCACATCGCCGCGAGCTGGGCGCCTTCAGGTGGGCACCACCTCGCCCAGTTGCGGCGTGTCCGAGAGCCGCTCTCGACCGCGGTGCGGGCCTGGGGCCCGACCGGCCGGCAGGGTTACTCGCCGAGGTCGGGGACAGCAGCGGTCGCAGGGGCCCCCTACTCGAACCACGAGCCTCCGTACTCGCGTCTCGCTTTGCGCCAGATGCACAGTCCGAGACAGATCGCCCCGACCGAAAGCGCCGCGAGCCACCAGAGCGCCGGAGGTATGGCCGCCGTGCCTAGCCCGGCCACTCCAGCCACCACGAGGACCATCCCGCTTCTCTTGCGGTGCCACGCGGTTGAGCCGACGGCGTTGCCGTAGCGGTCTCCGTGTTGGCGTTGCTTCTCGCGGTCTTCCTCCCAGCGCTGGAGGGCGTCCTCCTCGCCGTTCATCACCACATCCTCGCCGACGAGCGGTGTCCACCACCACTTGCCATCCGTGGCGAGACCGCCGGACGCGGCACGACTCGCCACGCCTCTTTCGATTGCGCGGCTGCCGCGCCGAGAGGTGCTGCACGCCCACTGTCTCGCACACGTGTCGACGGTCAGCACTTGGACGCTGCAGGTTCTGCGGGTCGGCACCGAGTCGGCAGGCAGACCGATCGAGGTGGTGGCCCGATCTTCGACCAGGAACGTGCCCTGATCATTCACGCGATGAAGGCAAGGAAAGTCGCATTGGAAGCAACGGAGAGGAGAACGCAATGAATGACTCTTTCGAACCAACGGCACGACCAGCCGGTGGCATCTGGGGAACGGTCAATGGCGTTCCCGTCACCGACGAAGTCATCGACGACCTGGTCAAGAACGCCGAGAGCGGTTTCCCTGGCGCGACCTTCAAGTCCGTCGGACGTCCGCGCACGGTGGGCGGCACACCAGCGAAGACCGTGACCGAGCGGCTCGACCCGGAAAGGATCAGCGCCGTCCAGGAACGCGCCGAGCGCGAGCACACCAGCGCCTCAGAGATCATGAGGCGCGCGCTAGACCAGTACCTCGCAAGCTAGCACCGCACGCGTGAACTGCTCGCAGAACCAGCGTCCTTTCGGCGCGTACCGTCCCGGTCAGCGGCGCTGTATTCCGCCGCCTGTCGGGCGTGCGTCGTTTCCGGCCCCACACGCCGTTCGTAGGGCCATCCGGGTGCCCTTCACGGGTCATCGGGAGCCAACGCCTTGTACTGCTCCAGTTGCTCGAGAAGCACGCTGTCCTTGTCGCGGGTGGGGACCAGCAACCCCCTCGAACCATCGGGTCCCCTTGTGTGTCACGCGACGCAACGCGACACGAGGCCGCCGCACCCGGACCCCCTGCTCAGCACATCCCGCCGGGCGGGCAGTACCCCGGAAGCGCGACTTGGGGCAGGTAGGCCATCACCACGATGATCGCCAATGACAGGCCCGTGCCGAGCCAGATCCCGCGGTAGAGGTTCGCGCTGCGCGCCCTGATCCGTGATTCGTAGCGACGCACCCCCAGATAGATCAGCAACGTGCCCAGGGCGAGGCCCACGGCCAGGCCGATCTCGGCCCCCATCGAGTTCAGGATGCTGGCTCCGAGCTGCATGACCAACCCGCCCAGGGTCGCCAGGACCACCGTCGCGGCGACGAACGTCGCGGCAGTGAACACCGAGGTCATCAGGGCATCGGTGGCCATCTGCTCCGGGTCCGGCTGCGGCGCCTGATCGATCGGACCCGTGTTGGTCTTGGCCATGGAGACCTCCTGCATAGGTGAGGTCCCACAGTCTCACACGGGCGCGCCGTAAGCCGGCAGATCGCAGGCCGGCAGCTGGCAGGAAGGCAGGGGGCTGGCGTGCTAGTCCTCAGTGGCGCCGGCTGAATCGGGCGCGTCCCGTTCGGCTTGGTGCTCTGGATGCACGAACCAGCCGCGCCGGAGCGCCAGGGCCCCGTTGAACGCGGCACCCAGCATGAGCGCCAGCACGGTGACGTACACCCAGTACATGACCGCCACCGGGGCAGCGATCGCGCCGTACACGGAACCCTCGCGGAAGATCCACAGGAAGTACCAGCGCAGCAGCCAGGAGAAGCCCACCCAGAGAACGATCGCGATGAGCGCTCCCGGGATGTCGGCTGCCCACCCGGTGCGGTGCGGCACTGCCCAGTGGTAGAGCGACACCAGAAGCACCAGCAGCACGCCGACCTGGGCGCTCACCAGCAGGACGCTGCTGAACGTGCCCTGGGCGCCGGGCAGCACGCGCACCAGGGCGGTGGGGCCGGCCAGGATCAGGGGGAAGGCCACGATCAGCACAGCCAGGCCGCTGATGTACACCCCCAGGGACAGCAGCTTCGTGCGGACCATCGAGCGCAGGCCCTCACGGCGGTAGACGATCGTCATGGCATTGATCAGCGCGTCGACGACCCGGGACCCGGCCCAGATGGCCACGATGATGCCCATCAGGCCCAGAGTCGTCCGGCCCCGACCGAAGACGCTGTCCAGCAGCGGAACGACGAGGTCATCGATGGCCTGCTGCGTGAGCACCTGGTCGGACAGCTCGAGGGCCTCGGCGCGGAACTGCCCCACCGCGTCGACCCCGAGCAGGTTCTGCAGCCGGGCCAGTCCGGCAACCATGCCCAGCAGCAACCACGGCAGCGCGAAGATCGCCCAGAACGATGCCTCGGCAGCCAGCCCGGTGATCCGGGTCTGGTAGGCGGCGAGGAACGCATCACCCAGGGCGCTGCTCGACAGCCGACGTCCGGCAGCCCGCATCCAGTTCGACATCGCTGCGCCCTCCCGGGGGTACGGACACGAATGTAGCCCGCGAACCCGGGTTCGCGAAGGCGCCTCGCGCACAGGACAATAGGGGCATACTTCGAGCAAGGGGCATCAATGGGCATCGCCGACGTCAAGCGCGGCAAGATCGGGATCATCGGTAGCGGCTTCGTGGGCTCCGCGGCCGCCTACGCCATGGTCATGAGCAACGTCGGCCGCGAGATCGTGCTGGTGGACCTCGACCGGGCGCGCGCCGAGGCGGAGGCCAACGACATCTTCCACGCGGTTCCCTTCGCGAACCCGATCGAGATCTACGCCGGGGACTACGCCGATCTCGCGCAGTGCTCGGTGGTCGTGATGACTGCCGGCGTGAACCAGAAGCCCGACGAGACCCGGTTGCAGTTGCTCGAGCGCAACGCGATGGTCTTCGAGGCCATCGTGCCCAAGGTCCTGGAGAACGCCCCCGACGCGCGCCTCGTGGTGGCCACCAACCCGGTCGACGTCACCACCCACATGACCGCACGGATCGCGCAGCGCTACGGGGTGCCATCGCGCCGGGTGGTCGGCTCGGGCACCACCCTGGACACTGCCCGGTTCCGCGCGCTGCTCTCGCGCAAGGTCGGCGTGGACGCCCGGCACATCCATGGCTACGTGCTCGGCGAGCACGGCGACTCCGAGGTGTTGGCCTGGAGCCAGGTCACGATCGGTGGGATGGGCCTGGCGGAGTTCTGTCAGCGCAAGGGGATACGGATCACCGACGAGGACCGCGAGCAGATCGAGGGCAACGTGCGGCGCGCGGCCTACCAGATCATCGAGGGCAAGGGTGCGACGTTCTACGGCATCGGGGCAGCGCTGGCCCGGATCGTCGACGTGATCATCCGTGACCAGCGGGCGATCATGACCACCTGCGGGGTCACCGAGGAGGTGGCCGGCGTGCGCGACGTGACCGTGGCGATGCCCCGGCTGGTCGGCGGCGGCGGCAACCTCGACGTGTTCCCCCAGCCGCTGGCGCACAACGAGCAGCGCGCGCTGGCCCGCAGCGCCGGGATCGTCAAGGAGCACATCACCTCCCTGGGCCTGTAGAGCGCCCCCGAGTTCCCTGCGCCCCCGAACCCCCCGAGGCCCTGAGTCGAGGTGGTGCGTGGTCGGGAGGGGTCGCTGGGCTAGGTTGGGAGCCGATCCGATGACCCGCCTGGAGGCCCGCAGTGACGACCCACGAGTGCGACATCCTGATCATCGGTGCGGGTCCGGCGGGTTTGTACGCGGCCTACTACGCGGGCTTCCGGGGCTGGTCGGTGGTCGTGATGGACGCGCTGCCCGAGGCCGGTGGCCAGATCACTGCGATGTATCCGGAGAAGGACATCTTCGACGTCGGCGGCTACCCCAACGTCAAGGGTCGGGTTCTGGTGGAGAACCTCGTCGCGGCAGCCGCCCCGTTCGCGCCGACCTATGTGCTCGGCGAGCAGGCCCAGACCCTCGACTCGCCGCCGCAGGGCCCGGTCACGGTCACCTCGGACGCGGGGACCGTGGTGGTGGCCAAGGCCGTGATCATCACTGGCGGCATCGGATCGTTCACGCCGCGGACGCTGCCGGTCGACGAGGGCTGGGCGGGCCGCGGACTGGTCTACTTCGTGCCGCGCCTGGCCGAGCATGCCGACAAGGACATCGTGATCGTCGGCGGCGGGGACTCCGCATTCGACTGGGCCTACTCCCTGGCCCCGATCGCGCGCAGCGTGAGCCTGGTGCACCGGCGCGAGCAGTTCCGTGCCCATGGGTCCATGGTGGACACCGTGCGCGACCTGGGGGTCCGACTGTTCACCAGCAGCGAGGTCAGCGCCATCCGCGGCACCCCGGACGGATCCGCGATCGCCGAGGTGCGGGTCACCCACAAGACGACCGGTGAGCAGACGGCCCTGCCGGCCCAGACCGTCGTGGCGGCGCTGGGATTCATCGCGAACATCGGCCCGATCGCGACCTGGGGCCTGGACCTGGCCAAGCGGCACATCCTGGTCGACACCGCGATGCGCACCAACGTGGCGCATGTGTTCGCCGCCGGGGACATCGTGACCTACGAGGGCAAGGTGCCGCTGATCTCGGTCGGCTTCGGAGAGGCCGCCCTGGCGGTCAACAACGCGGCACCGATCGTCGACCCCGGCATGGGGATCTTCCCCGGCCATTCCTCGGGAGGTGAGCAATGACGATGACCGATCATCTGGAGGTGTGCAATGGCGATGACTGAGCAGGGTCCCGCGTCGGCACGGAGTTTCCCCGCCGACGAGTTCGCCGATGTGATGGCGGCCAACGCGCAGTTCGCGACCGGGTTCGAGGGCCTGGGCCTGTCCGGGCGGGCGGCCAAGGGGCTGGCGGTGATCACCTGCATGGACTCGCGGATCAATCCGCTGCCGATCCTGGGGATGGCGGCCGGTGACGTGAAGATCCTGCGCAACGCCGGAGCGCGGGTCACCGATGACGTGCTGCGCACGCTGGTGCTGGCCTGCTACCTGCTCGACGTGAACCGGGTACTCGTGATGCCGCACACCCGGTGTGCCATGGCGTCGAAGGCCGAGGAGGACATCCACGCCCAGATCGGGGCGGAGTACGGCGTGGACACCTACAGCATCGAGTTCGCCACGGTCGTCGACCAGCAGGCCGCCTTGCGCCGCGACATCCGCCGCATCCGCAGCTTCCCGCTGCTGCCGCGCGATCTGGTGGTCGCCGGAGCGATCTACGACGTGGACACCGGACGGTTGGACGCGCAGGACGCCTGACTCGGCTGCGGACTCAGACGTCGATCCGGTCGCGGTCCAGGTCGGCGGACCCGGCCACGATGAACTCCTTGCGCGGAGCCACGTCCGAGCCCATGAGCAGGTCGAACACGCACGCGGCTGAGTGCGCGTCCTCCACCCGCACCCGGCGCAACGTGCGTCGGCCCGGCTCCATCGTGGTCTCGCGCAACTGGGCGGCGTCCATCTCGCCGAGACCCTTGTAGCGCTGCGGGTCCTTCCACCGCCGGCCGGCGCGACGCAGCTCGTCCAGCGCGGCGCGCAGCTCGGCGTCGGAGTGCGTGTAGCGCACCTCCGCCTTCCTCCCGGCCGAGGCGGGGACCTCCAGGCGGTGCAGCGGCGGGACCGCCGAGTAGACCCGGCCCTGCGCGAGCAGCTCGGGCATGTAGCGGTGGAACAGGGTCAGGAGCAGGCACCGGATGTGCGCGCCGTCGACGTCCGCGTCGGCCATCAGGATGATCTTGTTGTAGCGCAGCGCGTCGAGGTCGAACGTGCGCCCCGAGCCGGCGCCGAGCACCTGGATGATCGCCGCGCACTCGGCGTTCTTGAGCATGTCGGCCAGGGACGCCTTGTGCACGTTGAGGATCTTGCCGCGGATCGGCAGCAGCGCCTGGAACTCCGAGTCCCGCGCCAGCTTGGCCGTGCCCAGTGCGGAGTTGCCCTCCACGATGAACAGCTCGGTGCGCTCCAGGTCCGCACTGCGGCAGTCCACGAGCTTGGCCGGCATCGAGGAGGACTCCAGAGCGCTCTTGCGCCGCTGCACGTCGCGGTGGGCGCGCGCGGCCACCCGGGCCCGCATGGCGTTGGCCACCTTGTCCGCGACCGCCTTGACCACGAGCTTGTCCCCGCGCGGGGGGTTGACCAACCAGGCCGACAGCTCGCGGCCGACCACGCCGGCCACGATCTTCGAGGCCGCGGGGGTGCCCAGGATCTCCTTGGTCTGGCCCTCGAACTGCGGCTCGGCCAGCCGCACGGTGACCACCGCGGTGGCCCCCTCCAGCGCGTCCTCCTTGCTGATCGCACCCTCGCCGGCCCTGAGCACCTTGGTGGCGGTGAGGTGGTCGTTGAACGTCTTGACCAGGGCCCGTTCGAACCCGGCCACGTGGGTGCCGCCCTTGGGCGTGGCCACGATGTTGACGAACGAGCGCACCTCGGTGTCGTAGTTGGTGTTCCAGCGCAGGGCCACGTCGACGACCAGCTCGCGCTCGACCTCGGTGGGCACCATGTGACCGCGGGAGTCCAGGACCGGCACGGTCTCGGTGAAGTTGCCCGTCCCGGCCAGGCGCAGGACGCCGGTGACCCCGTCGCCGGTGGCCAGGTGCTCGGCGAACTCCGCGATCCCGCCCTTGTGCGCGAACGTGCGCTCGGTCGGTTCGCCCGGCCCGCGCTCGTCGCGGACCACGATGATCAGGCCCGGGACCAGGAAGGTGGTCTGCTGGGCGCGGGCGTGCACCGAGTCGAGGTCGATCGCGGCATCGGCGGTGAAGATCTGCCGATCTGGCCAGAACCGCACCCGGGTCCCGGTCTTGGACCGGGGGCAGCGGCCCTCCTGGCGCAGCCCCGACTTCTTGGCGAACGGCGCATCCGGGCCCGGGCCGTCGAACACGCCGGCCACGCCGCGACGGAAGGAGATCAGGTGCACCGTGGCGTCCCGGTCCACCTCCACGTCCATCCGCGAGCTCAGGGCGTTGACCACGCTGGCGCCGACCCCGTGCAGGCCGCCGGAGGCGGTGTACGAGCCGCCACCGAACTTGCCGCCGGCGTGCAGCTTGGTCATCACGACCTCGACGCCGGTCAGCCGGGTGCGCCGCTCGATGTCGACCGGGATGCCCCGGCCGTCGTCGTGGACCTCGATGGAGCCGTCGGAGCGCAGGATGAGGTCGATCCGCGTGCACCAGCCCCCGAGCGCCTCGTCGACGGCGTTGTCCAGGATCTCCCAGAGGCAGTGGATCAGCCCGCGACTGTCGGTGGACCCGATGTACATGCCCGGGCGCTTGCGGACCGCTTCGAGCCCCTCGAGCACCGACAGGTTCTTGGCGGAGTACCCGGACGGCGGCTGCTGCGCGCGCGACCTGCGCTTGCTCGGTTCCAAAGGTTCGGCGGTCACCGGGCAAGGGTAGCGGGGCGCACCGACCTGGCCTGCACAGCGACTCGCGGGGCCCTTCGCGACGAGTGCCCCCCGCGGATGCACGTTGCGCGCCGGGCGAACGTGCGAGCAGATGTCGGACCGGGATGCCACACTTGGGGTCAGAGAAGATCGCATGAGGATGGTGACTGACATGGTGAGGACGCTGGAGATGGACGTGGCGCTCAGCGCCGCTGATCGGTGTGATCGGTGCGGGGCGCAGGCGGTGGCCCGGGCGACCCTGTCCTCCGGTGCGCACCTGCTGTTCTGCGGTCATCACCTGCGGGCGCACGAGGCCAGCCTCCGGGCGGCGTCAGCACGGATCGCGCGTACCTCCACCGGGCACCCGGTTGCCACGGGTGGGGGTCAGTGAGCCCAGCGCTGCTCGACGCGCTGGTGGCGTTGGCCATCCTCGTCGGCGTCGTCGGCATCGTCGTACCGGTCCTGCCCGGGGTGCTCCTGGTCATCGGGGCCCTGCTGGTGTGGGCGCTGCTCACCGGTGGCAGCACGGCCTGGATCGCCTTCGGCGTCATGGCGGGCATCATCGCCGTGGGCCAGGTGCTCAAGTACCTGCTGCCGCACCGTTCGATGACAGCAGCCGGGGTGCCGAGCAGGTCACTGGTCATCGGTGGCGTCTCTGCGATCGTCGGCTTCCTGCTGGCCCAGATCATCGGGTTGGTCCTGGGTTTCGTCGGCGGCGTGTACCTGGCCGAGCACCTGCGACTCCAGGACTGGGCAGCCGCCCGGGCCTCGGCTTGGGCCGCCATGAAAGCCACCGGGTTCTCGATCCTCATCGAGCTGGCCTCGGTCCTGCTGGCCGCCACGGTGTGGGTCGGGACGGTCGTTTCGCTCGCCGCGTGAGTACCTCGCGTAGGGTGTCGCCCGTGGACCCGCGCACCCCGCCTGACCAGCACGACACCCTCATCCTGGGCTCGCCGACCGGCGCTGAGCCGGCACCGGCGCCGGCACCCGGTTGGCCCGTGCCCGTGGCGTCGGCCTGGAGCCAGATCCCGCCCTTCGTCGCGCCCACTGCTGCTCCGACGGTGGTCGTCAAGTCCAACAACGCCGCGGTCATCGGTGCGACCCTGGGCTCGGTCTCGCTGTTCCTGTCGCTGCTGCCGCTGATCGGGATCGTCGCCTGGGTGCTGGCCCCGATCGGCCTGATCTCCAGCGTCATCGGGCTGCTGGTCGGGATGTCGCGCAAGGTCGGCCGGATCGGGTCGTTGTGGGGAATGGTGACTTCGGGCGTGGCGCTGCTGGTCTGCATGGCCTGGCTCGCGCTGCTCCTGGCACTCTGAGCCCTGCCGCGCGCACCGGGACCACCCCCGGACGGCGAGGCACTGGACGCACGGCTGTGCGGCGCTCGCGAACCGCGGAAGGCCCGGTCGATCCTTGATCAACCCTCGATCCGCCCTGCACCGGAGTCGGGAGGCGCTGCTCAGCCTCCGAGGCCGGCGACGAACTTCTCGATCCGGCGCGCCGAGACCGGCACCGCCGTGCGGATGTGCGGGGCGAACAGGCTCACCCGGAATTCGTCTGCCAACTGCCGGGCGGTGGCCGCCAGTGGGTCTGCCAACATCGGGTCGGGCACCGGCCAACCGACCACCCGGGTGGCGAGCAGGTCCTGCGCGCGGTGCACCTCGGCCCTGCGCCGGGCATCCCCCGACGGGTCGTCGGCCAGCTTGCTGGCACGCCACGCCAGGGCCTGCAGGTGGCGGCGAAGGTCCGGTAGCCGTTCGGCGCCGATCCGGCTGATCGGCGCGGGCCCGACCAGCCGATCCAGCTCGGCGCGGATGTCGGCCACCGAGTCGGCCACGACTGGCGAGCGCAGCCCGTCGATGGTTCGTTCCGCGTCCCACGCGTCGGTCAGTGCGGCCACGACCTGGGTCAGGGCCGCGGCGTAGCGCCTCGGCAGTTCCAGGGTGATCCGCGCGGCGGCCGCCTCGAAGGCGTCCTGTGAGCGGATCTCCGAGCCGGTCAGCAGCGCATCGACGCACGCGTCGGCGACATCGGCGAGCAGGTTGCTCGCCCCACCGTGCGGGTACCGCCCGAGCACCAGGCGACTGGTGAGGTCCACCCCGGAGTGCCCGCGGGGGGCCGGGTCCGGGACCCGCAGCACGATCAGCCGCCGCACGCCGCGTCGGTGCGTGCGCTGGGCCAGCCCGGGGTCGGCCATGACCAGCAGGTCCACGGTGGAGCCGCGGTCGGCCAGGGCGGGGTACCCGGTCACCGGGACGCCAGAGACGATCCGTTGCACGGTCGCCGGGATGACCCCGAACACCCAGGCGCGGGCCCCGGTGACGCTCAGATCGTCAGCGGCGCGGGCGAGCATCCTGGCCCGGTCCGGTGCGTGTCGGCGTTGCAGGTCCGCGAGGTCGCGGCCCTCCCCCAGCACCGTCCCGGCCTCGTCGAGGACCCGGTAGCGAGGCAGCAGGTGCAACGGAACCCGCCCAAGGTCCCAGTCCTGCGCAGACAGACGCACCCCGGTGATCCGGGCAGCCGCCGCGGCCACCGCCGCCAGGATCGGGGTCCCGATCAGCTCGGGTGAATCCAGGAGCGCGGGAACCAGGTTCGGGGCCGGGCCGAGCTGGCGGCGGATGTCCTTGCCCGGGCTGCGCAGCAGTGCGGTGATCAGTTCCGCCCGGTGCCCGGG
>JBAVKQ010000158.1:0-12100 GCA_049688395.1 Candidatus Nanopelagicales bacterium | reverse complement strand
GGGCGGCGCAGGGCGAGGGCGGGGCGTGGGGCGAGGGCGGGGCGTGGGCGGCGCTCACTGCGCCAGGCCGGCGCCCTCCCGGGCCAGGGCGACCAACCGCGACACCGCGCGGAAGTACTTCTTGCGGTATCCCCCGCGCAGCATCTCGGCAGAGAAGACCTCGTCCATCGGCCGACCCGAGGAGACCACGGGGATGTTGCGGTCGTAGAGCCGGTCGGCCAGGACCACCAGACGCAGCGCGGCAGCCTGATCGGTCAACTGCTCCACCTCGGTCAGGTGGACCCGCGCGACCCCGTCGAGCAGGGCGCCGTAGCGCGACGGGTGCACCCGCGCGAGGTGGCCCATCAGGGTCTGGAAGTCGTCGAGCCAACCCGTGTCGCCGGCCGACGCCCGCACCTGGGCAGCGTCACCGGGTGCCGGTGCGGTGGGCAGCCCGCGGTGTCGGTAGTCGTCGCCGTCGATCCGGTAGACGTCGAAGTGCGCGGCCAGGCCCTGGATCTCGCGCAGGAAGTCGTCGGCGGCGAACCGCCCCTCCCCCAGCCGGTCGGGCAGCGTGTTGGACGTCGCCGCCAGTCGGACGCCGCGCTCGACCAGCCGGTTGAGCAGCGTGGACATGAGCACCGTGTCGCCAGGATCGTCGAGCTCGAACTCGTCGATGCAGACCAGCCTGTGGTCGGCCAGCGCCTCGACGGTGGTGTTGAACCCGAGCGCTCCGACCAGGTGCGTGAACTCCACGAAGGTGCCGAACGCCTTGCGCTCCGGTGCCACATGCCACAACGAGGCGAGCAGGTGGGTCTTGCCCACCCCGAACCCACCGTCGAGATAGATGCCGGCGCGGCCCTCGGGTGGTGCCGGCCGACGCCACCGGAACCTCCCGGCGGGTCGGGGCACCGGGTCGGCCAGCTGGGCCGCGAACGCCTGCAGCCCGGCGACGGCCGCCGCCTGGGTCGGCACAGCAGGGTCGGGCAGGTACGTGTCGAAGGACTCGGCGGCGAACCGGGGCGGGGGGACCAGCTCGCCGATCAGGCGCTCAGGTGCCACGTGCGGCATCCGGTCGACCAGTCGGGGCATGGTCGAAGCCTGCCAGAGGCCATCATGGTCCGGTGACCCCAGCCGACGAGTCCAGCCAGTCCCCTGCCCTCGCGGAGCGATTCAGCCTCGACCCGCCGATCGAGCCGATGCTGGCCAAGCCGATCCCGGGCCTGCCCCTCGCCGCCGACGGCCTGTCCTTCGAGCCTAAATGGGACGGCTTCCGCGTGCTGATCTACCGACGTGGCAACGACGTGGTGATCCAGGGCCGGATGCGCGCCGCCGACGCTGCCGCCACCGGCTCCTGGGACCTCTCGTACGCCTTCCCGGAGATGATCGACGCGATCCGCGCGCTGCGCGCCGGCGATGTGGTCCTCGACGGGGAGCTGGTGGTGATCCGCTCGAACCGCTTGGCCTTCGATGCCCTGCAGGGGCGCCTGCGGCCGCGCAAGGAGGCCGGCGGCTGGAAGATCGCCGAACTGGCCGCGGACTTCCCCACCTCGTTCGTCGCCTTCGACCTGCTCGCGCACGCGGGTCGCGACCTGCGCGAGGCACCCGCTGCGCAGCGTCGCGCCGAGCTGGCCGAGGTGCTGGCCGGCGAGGGTCCTCCGATCCACCTCACCCCGCAGACCCGGGACCTCGAGGTCGCGGCCCGTTGGTTGGCCGAACTGCCGGGCGCGGGGCTCGATGGGCTGATCGCCAGGCGCCAGGACGGGCGCTACACGCCCGGCCGGCGCACGCTGTCCAAGATCAAGCAGGTGCACACCGTCGACGTGGTCTGTGCCGGCTGGCGCGAGTACGCCAGGCCCGGACCCGACGGTCAGCCGGTCGTCGGCTCGGTGCTGCTCGGGCTCTACGACGAGGTCGGGGTCCTGCAGATGGTCGGGGCTATGGGGTCCTTCCCGATGGCCGAACGGGCCCGGTTGGCCGCGCAGTTCGCGAAGGTCCCGGCGGCCCCCGAGCACCCGTGGCTGGATCCGCAGGGTCGTGCGCCCGGTGGGCCGAGCAGGTGGTCCGGCGGGCGGGCCCGACCATGGACGCCGTTGCCCCTGGACCTGGTCGCCGAGGTGTCCTACAACCAGGCCGAGTCCGGCCAGATCCGCCACCTCGCCTCGTTCGTGCGCTGGCGCCCGGACAAGTCCCCCGACGACTGCACGATCGACCAGTTGGTGACCCCCGCACCGGTGGACATCGCCAGCGTATTGGCAGCGTCGAGCTGAGGACGGGAAAGTTATGCGGATCTTGTGCATCCGCAGGGCGCCTCTCAGGCGATAGGTCAGGTGCGGGACCACCCGCCCCGACCCTCAGGAGGACCCCATGTTCCGAAAGACGATCACCGGCCTCGTTGCCGCTGCTGCCATGGCTGCACCGCTGGCCCTCGCGGCCCCCGCCCAGGCCGCCCCGGCCGCCGACAAGACCATCCTGGACGTGGTGAACTCCGTGGACCGGTTCACCTCCACCGAGAAGAAGGGGCTGGATCGGTTCCGCTGGGATCAGCGCAACTGGTACGACTTCGACATCCTGACTGCCGCCGTGGTGGCCAACGAGACCTTCGTCCCCGCCGTGACCGACAGCAAGACCGCCGTCACGCTGTTCGCGCCCAACGACCGCGCCTTCCAGTTGCTCGCCAAGGACCTCACGGGCAAGTGGTACTGGACCGAGTCCGCGGTGCTCAAGGCGATCGTCGGCGCCGTCGGCACGGGCGACGCTCTGACCAAGGTGCTCAGCTACCACCTGCTGGGCAGCAAGGTCGTGAAGGCTGACGTGCCGTTGAACACCCCGGTCGCCACTCTCAACGGCGGCGAGACCATCAAGTTCACGGCCAAGTGGTACGGGATCATGGTCAAGGACAACGCCAAGGACTTCCGCAACCCCACCCTGGTGCGCACCGACATCGACGCCGGCAAGAGCGTCATCCACAGCCTCAGCCGGGTGCTGGTCCCCAGCAACCTCTGAGCCGATCGGCTGCCCGGGCCCGGTGCGCGTTCAGCGCCCCGGGCCCTGGCATGCGCAGATCGTGCGACGCCTCCGCCCACCGCGGCATTCCCTGCCCAGATTGTCCGATATCCTCTAGGTGAACGTACGCAGCACCGGCGAGTCTGCGCCGCAGCGAACGTCGTCGGCGTGAAGATGAACCGGACACCGACCAGCAGGGGGCACCACATGGGGATCATCCCCGGCATCGACGGGAAAGAGCACATCGGTCGCGAGGATCGCCTCGTGCGAGCGGGGATCGCGCTGAGCCTGCTGCTGATGGCAGCGTTCTCGACCTTCTCGGCCGGCGGCCTGGGCGCGATCAGCGCCATCTTCGCCCTCCTGGGCGGTTACTTCGCGGTCACCGCTGCGCGGGGGCGTGACCCGATCTACGCGCACTTCGGGGTGGATACCCGCAGCTACCGCGAGGTCGCTGCGCAGGGCGACGCAGTGCTCGACCTGAGGGCCGACCGGTACTCGGCCAGCGCCGACCAGCGGGACTGACTAACCCGCAGGGTCCGACCTGCGGTCGCGGTCCTTGCTCGGCTGGACCCGCTTGGGTTCGCCGGGCATCTTGGGGTAGTCCGGCGGATAGGGCATGTCGGCCAGGCCCTCGTCGCGCAGGTCGCGTTCGTACCACGCCAGGACCGGGGTCAGGTCATGGGCGAGGGCGTCGATGGCGGCGTGCGGATCGCCCTGCTCGGCCAGCCGGGCGGGCACGGTGCGCAGCGTCAGGTCCATCGGATCGAGGTCGCCCAACTCGGCCCAGGTCACCGGCGTGGATACCGCCGCCTGCGCCACGGTGCGCAGCGACCAGGCGGATCTGATGGTGCGATCGCGGGCGTTCTGGTTGTAGTCGACGAAGACGCTCTGGCCGCGCTCCTCCTTCCACCAGCGGGTCGTCACCCGCCCGGGCATCCGGCGCTCCAGTTCGCGGCCGATCGCGATGGCGGCGTGGCGCACGTCGGTGAAGGTCCAGCGCGCCTGGATGCGCACGTAGACGTGGACGCCTCCGCCCCCGGTCGTCTTCGGGAATCCAACCCAACCCAGCTCGTCGAGCAGGGCATGGAGCTCCTCGGCGACGTCCACCGCATCGGCGAAGGTGGTGCCCGGCTGCGGGTCGAGGTCGATGCGCAACTCGTCGGGATGCTCGACGTCGCCGGCCCGGACCGGCCAGGGGTGGAACGTGATGGTTCCGAGCTGCGCCGCCCAGACGATCGCGGCAGGTGAATGCGGGCACACCTCGTCGGCGGTGCGTCCCGAGGGGAAGACGATCCGTGCGGTCCGCACCCACGGCGGGGCCCCGGTGGGCACGCGCTTCTGGTAGAAGGCCTGCCCTTTGAACCCCTCCCGGGTGCTCAGCTGGGCGCCGGGCACGACTCCCCCGGGCCAGCGCTCCAGGGTCGTGGGCCGATCACGCAGAGCGGTCATCATCGCCGCGCCGACGGCGGTGTAGTAGTCGATCACCCCCAGCTTGGTGATCGGCCCGCCCGGGGCCTCGGGGAAGTAGGGCTTGTCCGGGTTGGTGATGCGGATCTCGTGCCCGTCGACCTCGCGGACGAGCGGCGCCCCGAACACATTGCTGGCCATCCGTGGAACGGTAGTCCGCCCACACCGGTGACGCCCTGCCAGTGACGACCTGCCAGCACTGCCCGACTCGCATCGCACGAGCGGTTGCGCCCCGGGCTGCGGGTGCTGCGCGGTGCCCCTACCGTTGACGCATGGGTCATCACGTCTCCGCCACCCGCCCCGACGGCACCCCCTACGAGGTCTCGCACACCGAGGACGAGTGGGCCGCGCAGCTCAGTCCCGAAGAGCGCGCGGTGCTCCGCGGCGGCGGCACCGAACGGCCGTTCACCGGGGAGTACACCGACACGGCGAGTCAGGGAATCTATGCCTGCCGGGCGTGCGGTGCCGAGTTGTTCCGCAGCGACACCAAGTTCGACTCGCACTGCGGGTGGCCCTCGTTCTTCTCGCCACTGGCCGGGGACGCGATCATCGAGATCCAGGACCGATCCATGGGCATGTCGCGCACGGAGGTCCGCTGCGCCGCGTGCGGGTCGCACCTCGGGCACGTCTTCGCCGGGGAGGGCTACGGCACGCCCACGGATCTGCGCTACTGCATCAACTCGATCAGCATGCGCCTGGCGCCGGCCACCTCGGCATCCGCGGCGGCGCCCGCCGACGAGGAACCCGGAGAACGCACGGGCACCTGATCAGCCACGCACCTGATCAGCCACGCACTGATCAGCACTGCCCTCAACCCCGCAGCAGCGCCACGAGGGCCTCGATGCTCATCTGGCGTCCGGTGTAGAACGGCGTCTCCTCGCGGACGTGCCGGCGCGCGGTGGAACCGCGCAGGTGGCGCATCAGGTCCACGATCCGGTGCAGTTCGTCGGCCTCGAACGCCAGCATCCACTCGTAGTCGCCCAGGGCGAAGGAGGCCACCGTGTTGGCTCGGACGTCGGGGTAGTCGCGTCCCATCTGCCCGTGCTCGACGAGCATCGCCCGGCGCTCGGACTCCTCGAGCAGGTACCACTCGTAGGAGCGCACGAATGGGTACACGCACACCCAGTCCCGGGCCCGCTCGTCGGCCAGGAACGCCGGCACGTGCGAGCGGTTGAACTCCGCGGGCCGGTGCAGCGCCATCTGCGACCAGACCGGCAGCAGCCGTCGGCCGGCAGCGTCGGCGACCGCGCGATAGGCCCGTTGCAGCTCTTCGGCCGATCCCGCATGCCACCACAGCATCACGTCGGCGTCGGCCCGCAGCCCACCGACGTCGTACGCGCCGCGCAGCACCACGTCCCGGGCCGCCATCTGGGCCACGACGCCGGCCACGTCGAAGGGGCTGGGCCCGGCCGCCGCGCCCGGAACCGCCCGGTACACCGACCACATGGTGTAGCGGATCTGCTCGTTGAGC
Organism: Candidatus Nanopelagicales bacterium; assembly: GCA_049688395.1. GTDB lineage: Bacteria > Actinomycetota > Actinomycetes > S36-B12 > CAIYMF01 > Prado023. The sequence continues at coordinate 6,177 of JBAVKQ010000158.1, read as the reverse complement.
TCCCTGGCCGCTTTGCCCTGGCCCGGGCGCTTGCCCGACTCCGCCGACTCAGCCACGGCGTCCGCCTGTTCCCGCGCTCTGCGTCAGGGCGCTGGTGACCCGGCCGGCCGCCTCGTAGGCCGAGCCCACACAGGCCGCCACGCCCACCCCGTCGTAGGACGCCCCGCACAGGGCCAGGCGTGGCTCGGCGAGCATCTCGCGGGTGATCCGTCCCAGGCGCGCCCGGTGACCCACCGCGTACTGCGGCAGCGCGCCACCCCAGCGGGCGACCCGGGCGTCGACCGGGGTGCCCGTGATCCCCAGCAGGTGCTCCAGGTCGACGCCGACCAGATCCACCAGTTCGGCGTCGCTGCGCTGGAGCACCTCGTTGGAGCCGTGCCGACCCGCGGTGACGCGCAGCATCCGAAGCCCCTGGCGCTCGGCGGCCTGCGCCATCCAGTCCCACTTGCGGTCCAGGTAGGTCACAGCGCTGACCGTGCGACCCTCGACAGCGGGCACCAGCACGCCGGACCCGGTGCTCCCCGCGGGGACGTCCTGCGCCCGGTAGGCCACCGAGATCGTGGCCACGCTGGCCGCCTCGATGCCTGCGAGCTCCAGGGCTGCCGTGGGCACGACCTCGGCCAGCAGCCGGGCCGCCGGCGCGGCCGGGATGGCCACGATCACCGCGTCGGCCTCGATCAGTTCCGGCGAGGATGCCGGCCCGACCTCGACCTTCCATCCGGCCTCGGTGCGCAGCAGCGCACGGGCGGTGGTGCGGGTCCGGATCTGCACACCGCTGCCGACCAGGGCCGCGGCCATGGCCCCGGGCACCCGGCCCACCCCACCGACGACCCCGCGGAAGGGCAGCCCGCGCCGGGCGCCGGCAGCGGCCATGCCACCACCGGCGACCCGCCGGGTAGCGCTGAGCAGGGAGCGGTCCTGGTGCAGCTCGCGGAACAGGGCCGGCATCGTCGCCTGCATGGACAGCACCTCGGCGCGCCCCGCGTAGACCCCACCGAGCAGCGGTTCGACCAGCCGACGGGCCACGTCCCGGCCCACCCGCGCCGAGACGAAGTCGCCCACCGACACGTCCTCACCCATCGGGGTGGGCGGCAGCACCCGATCCAAGGGGATCCGCAGCACCGCGGCCGGGGACAGCACCTCGCTGGCGGCCAGCGCCCGCAGGTCGGTCGGGATGCCCATGAAGAGTCCCTTGGGCAGCTGGCGCACCCGGCCGCGGCTGAACAGCGCAGCCTGGTACTCGACCGGCGTGACCAGTTCGTCCTCCAGCCCGACCTCGCGCGCGAGCCGGAGCGCCTCGGGCCGGGACGCGACGAAGGACTCGGCGCCCTCGTCGACCGCGATCCCGGCCACATCGCTGACGGCCAGCTTGCCGCCCACCTCGGCCGAGGCCTCCAGGACGGTGACCCAGACCTCGGGGTTGGTGCGGATCAGATACCAGGCGGCAGCCAACCCGGAGATGCCGGCGCCGATGACGACCACGTGCGTGCGGGCCGCGGGCTCGGCAGGGGGCTTCGGTTCACCGGCTGCTGCGCCGGTACGGCGGGGAGTCCTCTTCGCGGTCACGGCACCACTGTGCCACCTGTGCATGCCGGTCGGGTCTCCGGACCGACTGTGGCGTGCGACACCCGGGCCGCTACTGTGTGATCGCACCGGTCGCCGAGGCGACGGGTCCGGCTGCATGCACCTGGGCCACGATCCCGGTCAGCACGTCGGGATCGGTGTCGGGCAGCACCCCGTGGCCGAGGTTGAAGATGTGCCCGCGGCCACTGCGCCGGGCTGCGGCGAGCACGGCGTCGACCCGGGCAGCGACCACCTCGGGCCGGGCGCCCACGATGGCCGGATCGAGGTTGCCCTGCAGGGCGGCCCCGGGCCGCACCCGGGCCGCGGCCTGGTCCAGGGGCACGCGGAAGTCCACGCCCACGACCTCGGTGCCGGCTTGCGACATCGTGCCCAGCAGCTCACCGGTGCCCACCCCGAACAGGATCCGCGGGATCCCGTGCTCGGCGCAGAGGTCCTCGACCAGCCCCAGAGCGGTGCGCACATGGGGCAGCACCAGCTCGCGGTAGTCGGCCGCCGGCAGGGCGCCGGCCCACGAGTCGAACAGCTGGACGGCGCTGGCTCCGGCCTGCACCTGCATCCGCAGGAAGCCACCGGCGATCCGGGCCAGCCGATCGGCCAGGTCGTGCCACAACGCGGGGTCGGAGTACATCAGGGCCTTGGTGTGGGCGTGGTCACGGCTCGGACCGCCCTCGATCAGGTAGCTGGCCAGAGTGAACGGTGCGCCGGCGAATCCGATCAGCGGCGTTGCCCCCAGCGGCCCCTGAGCCTCGGTGAGCCGGCGCACCGCGACCAGCACCGGCTCCACGTCCTCGGCTCGCAGGTCGCGCAGGTGAGCCACCCCCGCGGCATCCCGGATCGGTGCGGCGACCACCGGCCCGACCCCGGGCACGATGTCCAGGTCGACCCCGACCGCCTTGAGCGGCACCACGATGTCGGAGAACAGGATCGCGGCGTCCACCCCGTGCCTGCGCACCGGTTGGTCGGTGATCTCCACGACCAGGTCCGCGTCGAAGCAGGACTCGAGCATGCCGACCCCGGATCGGACCTTGCGGTACTCGGGCAGCGAGCGGCCGGCCTGGCGCATGAACCAGACCGGGGTGTGCGGCACGGCCCTGCCCATGGCCGCACGCAGCAGCGGGCTGAAGTCGGTCCGGCGAGCCAGGACGGGATGATCGGCATCCAGGCCGGCACGGGTCGGCACCTGCACGGGGTCGGCACCGGAGTGCGAGGAAGTCATCGGGCAATCGTCGCATGTCGCCCGGCGCACCCGCCCGGGCTGCGCCAACCGGGCCGTCCGGGCATGATCGGGGGACCTTTGGATGCGCCACCGGAAGTTACCGGCCAGTAGGATCGCAGCACTGCCCGGGTTCCCGGGCGCTGGAAACACCTAGTGGAGGCGATGGACGTGGGTTCCCTGTTGATGACTGGATTCCCGGGCTTCCTCGGTTCGGCGCTGCTGCCCAGGCTCCTCGCGCGGCGCTCCGAGGATCAGGCCATCTGCCTCGTCCAGGCTCAACACGTGCCCCTGGCGGCCACCCGGATCAAGCAGATCGAGGCGGTGCACCCGCACACCAGGGACCGGATCACGGTGGTGGTCGGGGACATCACCGAGCAGGGCCTGGGCCTGGACATCGCCGACCGGGCGCGCCTGGCCGAGGTCCGGGAGATCTGGCACCTGGCGGCCGTCTACGACCTGTCGGTACCCGAGGACGTGGCCCGCCGGGTCAACGTCGAGGGGACCGCCCACGTGCTCGAGTTCGCCATCAGCCATCCGACGCTCGAGCGCCTGAACTACGTGAGCACCTGCTATGTCAGCGGGGACCACCCCGGTCTGTTCGCCGAGGACGACCTCGATGTGGGCCAGGGATTCCTCAACCACTACGAGGCCACCAAGTTCGAGGCCGAGGTGCTCGTGCGACGCGCGATGCGCGCCGGCCTGCCGGCCACGATCTTCCGGCCGGGCGTGGTGGTCGGTGACTCCCGGACCGGCGAGACGCAGAAGTACGACGGCCCGTACTTCCTGGCCGCCTTCCTGCGCAGGCAACCCGCGCTGGCTGTCGTGCCGGCGGTCGGGGACCCCGACGAGGTCCGCTTCGGGCTGGTTCCCCGCGACTACGTCATCGACGCGATGGACGCGCTCTCGGCGATGGACAAGTCCGAGGGACGCACCTACGCCCTGACCGATCCGCACCCGCCCACGGCGCGCACCCTGGTGGATGCCTTCGCCTCCTACCTGGGCAAGCGGGTCACCTGGGTGCCGCTCCCGTTGGGCGCGACCCGCGCCCTGCTCGGCGGGATCCCGGGCCTCGAGAAGTTGCTCGGCCTGCCGGCCGAGGGCCTGGACTACTTCGCCTACCGCACCGTGCACAGCACCACCAACGCCGTGGCCGACCTGGTCGGCACAGGTATCTCGTGCCCGACCTTCACCGACTATGCCGGCGTCCTGCTCGACTTCATGATCGCCCACCCGGAGTACGACTCCCACGCGATGATCTGATCCAGACCACCGCGTCATCCACCCAGGAGACACACGTGACATCTCTACCCACCCTGTCGGTGGTCAACGTCAGCCTCGCCGGCTCCGATCGGGATTACGACCACACGGTCACGTTCCTGGACCGCGAGTTCCACCTGCGCCGGATCGGGACCGACGGCGACGTCCACGCCGCCGAGGAACTGGTGCGCAAATGGGCCGTCGACGCCGACGTGATCGCGGTCACCGGCATCCGCGAGGCCCGTGCCGCCGGGCTCTACGACGGCGACCTGGAGGCCGTGGAGCAGGTCAAGCGCGGCAGCAGGTTGGTGCCCATCACCGACGGGCACGCACTGCGCGCGGTGCTCCAGGAGTGGTCGATCCGGCAGGTCAACACCGAGATGCCCGGCTACTACACCAACGCCCGGGTCGTGGTCCTGGGTGGCACCAACCATGACCGTACGGTGCGCATCCTGCGCGAGTACACCGAGAACTTCGAGTTCGCCGACCCGCTGCTGCGCTTCAACCTCGCGGGCCGCTCGCACAGCAACCCGTTGGTCGGGATGGCCGCGGACCTCGGGATGTGGCCGGTGCACCGACTGCCCGGCTCGGTCAAGGCCCAGATCAAGGCACCGGGCACCGGGCTGAGCAGCAGCCTCACCCGCCGAGCCCTGGCCGACAGCCATGTCATCGTGGCCACCTACGAGGAGCTCGACGCCTTCGGGATCGAGGACCTGCGGGGCAAGTCCGTGGTGACCTCCTCGATCTCCGATGACCGGTTGGCCGAGCTGGCGGCCAAGGACGTCGACATGGTGCTGGACTCCACCCCGCAGCCCTTCGACTTCACGGTGACTGCTGCCGTGCTCGAGGCGATGATGCTCGCGGCCACCAGCAGCCCGCTGGGCCGGCTGACCAACGACGACCTGCTCGACATGATCGTCTCGACGCAGATGCAGCCCCGGGTCCTGTACCCGAACGGCTACCGACGGCGCAGCCGGTTCGCGTTCGTGATCCATCCGCTGTCCCAGGGCTACCTGGCCAACATCGAACCACTGCACACGATCAACCGGTTCGCGCCCTCGCAGGTGATGGATCTGGTCGAGAAGGGCATGGCCTACGCCCCGCCGATCAAGTACGGGCGGATCACCGGCGTGGTCTCCCCCACCGGCGACGAGGCCGAGGGCTGGCTGATCACCGTGGGCGGGACCCCCAAGGAGCTCATGGCGCACAGCCCGGAGTTCACCTATGCCCGGCTGCTGCAGGCCGGCGAGGAGGCCAAGAAGCTCGGCGCCCAGATCATGGGCCTGGGAGCATTCACGAAGGTGGTCGGCGACGCGGGCGCCACCGTGGCCAAGCAGGCCCCGCTGCCGATCACGACCGGCAACAGCTACAGCGCGTCCGGGGCCCTGTGGGCCGCCCACGATGCCCTGGAGCGCCTCGGCCTGGCCGAGAGCGACAACGCCGGTCGGATCGCGGGCAAGGCCATGGTCGTCGGTGCCACCGGTGCGATCGGCTCGGTCTGCTCCCGGCTGCTGGCCCTGGCCAGCGACGACCTGTACCTGATCTCCCCGGAGACCGCCAAGCTGTTGGCCCTCAAGGCCGACCTCGAGAGCGAGAACCCACGGGCGAAGATCCACATCGCGGCCACCCCGCACGAGTACCTGCCGGAGATGGACGTGATCGTCACGGCCACCTCCGGGGCGGGCAAGCGCGTACTGGACATCATGGCCGTCAAGCCCGGCTGCGTGATCACCGATGTGGCGCGGCCACTGGACCTGTCGGCCGAGGACGTGGCCAAGCGGCCCGACGTGCTGGTCATCGAGTCCGGCGAGATCGAACTGCCCGGAGATGTGCACATGCGCGACATCGGGCTGCCGCCCGGAGTGGCCTACGCGTGCCTGGCCGAGACGATCGGGCTGGCCCTCGAGGGTCGGTTCGAGACGTTCACCGTCGGCCGCAACATCGAGTGGGAAAAGGTCAAGGAGATCTACCAGATCGGCCTGCGGCACGGGATGAAGCTGGCTGCGATCTCGGGCGTGAACGGGGTCTACTCCGACGAGGACCTCGCCCGGGTGCGCGAGTTGGCCCTCGAGCGCCGAGCAGCGATGGCAGCGGCGGCGGCCGGCTGAGCCGCCCGGTTC
>JBAVKQ010000157.1:0-8926 GCA_049688395.1 Candidatus Nanopelagicales bacterium | reverse complement strand
CCCGCGGCGCGCCTCCTCGAATCCCCAATGCGCTTCTACGGGTTCCCGACCGGCGGAGCCGGACGGGAACCCGTAGGGCGACGGGGATTCGAACCCCGAACCTGACGGGTTATGAGCCCGCTGCTCTGACCTGTTGAGCTACCGCCCCGCACCAGCACGGTTCACTGGTCGCACCCCAAGGGTAGGCGACCGGCGCCGCTGACCTCAGCACCCTCAGATGGCGGGCGGCCGGCCCCCCTCGGCCAGCACCAGCTCCAGCGCATCGAGGATCGCCACCTGCCCGCCGACCACCTTTCGACGAGCGTCGCGCAGGGCGAACCAGCGCGCCTGGTCGATCTCCGGGAAGCTACGCAGAATCCCGGACCTGCGCGGCCACTCCATCTGGAAGTGGTTGCTCATCACGAATCTCAGCGACAACGGCGCCGGCACCGCGAAGGTACGCACGCGCTTGCCACCGGGCTGCACGTGCACGCCCAGATCGATCTGCGCACCCGCCGGGGCGGGCACCCCGATCTCCTCGGCGAACTCCCGGCGCGCCGCCGTAGCCGGATCCTCCGAGTCAGGGTCGTACTCGCCCTTGGGGATCGACCAGCCGCCGTCGTCCCGGCGCGCCCACAGTGGGCCGCCCATGTGCCCGAGGAACACCGCCAACGGCTCGTCCGGGACGTGATGGAACGCGAGCAGGGCAGCGCTGAACCTGACTGGTCTCATGGGTCCACCGAACACCGCGGCGCTCGAACACGCGAGCCGACTCCGACAGCCGGAGCGACGCCTCCGCAGCACGCCGCCCAGCCCAGGCCAGTCCGGGCCGGCGTCGCCCCCGGACCGGGTTCCACCGCCGAGCGCTCCCTGGGGGTGCTGGGCGGGATCGCGTTCATCCTCCTGCTGATCGTGAACCGGCCGGTACGCCGGCTGCTGGTGGGGGTCGGCCACCGCAACCGCATCAGCCAGCTCCGAGGCACCCACTGACCCTCAGGCGCCTCGGCCCTCGCGGTCACGCTCGGTCCTGGCCTCCAGGCCCGTGGGCAGCCGGAACAGGTCGTCGGCCAGTGCGACCAGCAGCCCGTCGGCGACCAACGCGTCGAGCGCCCGCTCACGCTGGATCTCGTCTGACCACACGACGTCCAGGGCTCCCCGCGGGACCGCGCCAGGTGCGGACCTGACCACTGCCAGCAACCGGCCCCGAACCTGACGATCGGTGCCCGCGAAGCGCTGCACCCGCCGCGCCGGTCCCGAGTAGGCGGGACGACCAGCGCGCAGCCAGGCGCACGAATCCTGCACCGGGCACGCGGGGCAACGGGGATTCCTCGCGGTGCAGATGAGCGCCCCCAGCTCCATCACCGCCACCGACCAGAGCGCGGCCGGGGCGTCGGCGTTCGGGGTGATCGAATCAGCCCGGGCCCGCTCGGCCGCACCGAGCCTGGGCGCAGGATGCTCCGCGCCGGCCAGTGCCCGCCCCAGGACCCGACGCACGTTCGTGTCGAGCACCACCGCCCGGCGACCGAACGCGAAGGCACGCACCGCGGCAGCTGTGTACTCCCCCACCCCCGGCAGCGCCCGGAGGTCCACCTCCGCGGACGGGACCTGGCCGGCATGCCGATCGGCGATCGCGACCGCGGCCGCGTGCAGGTTCAACGCCCGCCGCGGGTAGCCCAGCCGGTCCCACTGGCGCACCGCCTCACCCGGCGCGTCCCGGGCGAGCGCCGCGGGCTCCGGCCACCGCGCCATCCACGCCTGCCACGCCGGCACGACCCGAGCCACCGGGGTCTGCTGCAGCATCACCTCGCTGACCAGCACCCCCCACGCCGTGCGCTCCGGGGCCCGCCATGGCAGATCGCGCTGGTGCACCAGGTACCAGTCGATGACCGTCTGCACACCTCCCCAGGACTGCTCCACCCCGGAATTGTGCGCCGCCCCTGCCCAGTCCGCACCAGCACCCGACCCCTCCCCGTTCGCGACTCTGCGCCGAACGACCGTGTCCCGGTCGATCAATTGGCTCTGGCGAAACCCCGGTCGGCAGCGTACAGTCGTAATAGTTGAACTGTTAATTACCCATGAAGGAGTCCCAGATGCCTGCCGTGACCGCCGACACCGTCACCCTGCCGCGAATCGACGTGCCCGCCCCCACCTCCCGCGCCTGCGCGATCCGGTCGGTGACAACTGCCCCGCGCGGCTTCGAGGGCGAGGGCTTCCCGGTGCGACGGGCCTTTGCCGGCGTGCCGAAGGTCGACCTCGACCCGTTCGTGCACATGGATCAGATGGGCGAGGTCGAGTACGGGGTCGGCGAGCCCAAGGGCACCCCCTGGCACCCGCACCGAGGCTTCGAGACGTTCACGTACCTGATGGAGGGCACGTTCCTGCACCAGGACTCGCACGGCGGTGGCGGGGTCATCGAGAACGGCGGCACCCAGTACATGACCGCCGGGAGCGGCATCCTGCACATCGAGACGCCCCCGGAGTCGCTGGTGCGCTCCGGTGGGCTGTTCCACGGGATCCAGCTGTGGATCAACCTGCCTGCAGCCAAGAAGTGGCTCGCACCGGCCTACCAGGGGTTGGCCGGCACCGATGTGACCCTGGCAGCCTCCGGCGACGGCGGTGCGCTGGTCCGGGTCCTCGCCGGCACTGTCGCTGGGCACACCGGCCCCGGCCGCAGTCAGTCCCCGATCGGGATCGTGCATGCCACCCTCGCCCCGGGCGCCGAGCTCGAGCTGCCCTGGCGCTCGGACTTCAACGCCCTGGTGTACGCACTGTCCGGCTCGGGCACCGTCGGTACCGAGAGCCGTCCGTTGGCCGGCGGACAGCTCGCCGTCCTGGGCGCCGGGGAGCACATCACCGTTGCAGCGGCCGCCGGCCAGTCGGTCGCCGCGCCGACTCTCGAGGTCCTCGTCCTGGGCGGCGTCCCGCTGCGCGAGCCGGTGTTCCAGTACGGCCCGTTCGTGATGAACACCCGGGCCGAGGTCGTCCAAGCCGTCGAGGACTACCAGGCCGGCCGGTTCGGCGTCATCCCCGAGGGCGCGATCATGCCGCACAACGGCTGAGGCTCCTGCGCCGGACTGGGCTGGGGCTACGCATCGCCATGGCACGCCAACCTCGCGCCCACATCGGTCGTGAAGCACCGGCACGGCGGCGGCGTGCGCCGACCTTGCGCTGGAATTGGTCGCTACCGAGGGTCTGATCGGACCTCGCAACGACCACATCAGGTGCAAGGTTCACCTCGAGGCCGTCTGTGGAGGTCGGGAACGACCAATACTGGTGCAAGGTTCAGCGCACCTGCATCGGAATGGTGAAGCACGCATCCATGTCCCTCGGAACCGGGCCGCACCCATGGGATCGCCGGGGCCAGGGCGCGGTGGTTGGCCGACAACCCATCGATCGCGCTCGCCTACTTCGCCTCAGTGGCGTCGGCTGCGTGCGCTGAGCCCATCGGAGGCCAGCTGAGGCAGTGGGTCAGCGCCGGGTCGCTATCAGGTCCCGGCTGGCCCGGCCCGAGGCCTCCCCACGCTCCTCGAACCGGGTCCGCGGGCGCCAGGCCGGGCGCTCCACGAGCCCGGGACCCACATCGAGAAGGGGGTCGGCTGCGCACACGGCCAGCATCTGCTCGGCGTAGTGGGCGATGTCGGTGGCCAGGTGCAGGGTCCCGCCGGCGGCGAGCAACTCGGCGGCGCGCGCGACCAGGGGCGGTTGCACCAGGCGGCGCTTGTGGTGGCCCACCTTCGGCCACGGGTCGGGGAAGAACGCGCGGATCCCGATCAGACTGCCCGGGGCCAGACGGTCCATGAGCTCGACGGCGTCTGCGATGCAGACCCGCACGTTGCCCAGGCCGGCCCGCTCGGCGCCGGCCAGCAGGGCGCCGATCCCGGGGGTGTGCACGTCCACCGCCACGATCCCGGTGCCCGGGTCGGCGGCGGCCATCGCGAGCGTGGCCTCCCCCATCCCCGAACCGATCTCCAGCACGGCGGGCCGCCGCGGGGCGAACAGGTCCCCTAGGCGCTCGGGGGCGGTGCCCACCTCGACCCCCCACCCCGGGAGCAACCGGATCAGCGCGGAGGCTGCCGAGGGCGTCGTGCGGCTGCGCCGGGGATGGAACGTGCGGATCCGGCGGTCGGCCGGATCGACGAGCTCAACCACGGTTCATCGTCGCCATCCCCGCTGACTCCCACCCGATCGCCGACGGGAGCGCCTCCCCACGACAGAGGCCCAACCCGGCGGCCGGGAGAGGCCTCTGACCTGCTCTTGGGCTCCCCCATCTGGACTCGAACCAGAAACCTATCGGTTAACAGCCGAACGCTCTGCCAATTGAGCTATGGGGGATCAAGCCCGTGCAGGATACCAACGCAAGCGCCCGGCACCCAAACGGCCGACGTCCTCACACCCCGAGCTGGCCGCGCAGCTCGACCAGAGCCGCGTCGGCCGCCGCGCGCCAGCACGGATCAGCCCGATCGATGCCCGGATCGAACACCACAGCCCAACGCACGTCCCCGCAACCCGGGGACCGGCGGGCGTTGAGCATGGCGGAGCCGACCCGGCCGTCGACATGGCTCAGCGACACCCGCTGCGACGCCACGACCGTCCACTCGATGCGCTCCCGGACCACGCCCGGCACCTGCCCCGGTTCGTCGAACCGGAGCCGAACCTGCGTGCTCGGTGCGCCCGCAGCGGGCTGCATCACCGCGTCCAGGAACTCGTCGCTCCAGGCGGCGCGGATCACCAGGTCCCAGGGCACGCGCCCGTGCACGGGCATGTGGACGGCCAGGTCCGTGCAGGCCACGACGGTACCGTCGACCAGCACACCCCAGGCCAACAGACGCTCCCCCGCGGAGCGTCCGAGCAGTTCCACCACCCGCGGATCGAGCTGCCGGCGAAAGCGCATCACCCCTCCTCCTGGCCCACCTGGGCCAGTTCACGGCGGTAGGCCTCCAGGGCCATCAGGTCGGTCAGGATCGCCGAGGCCTGCTCGGACTGGGAGGCGTGGTCGAGCTGGCCGAGAGTGCGCTTCAGGTCCGCTGACCGGCGGCCGGCCTCGTCGGAGAGCAGCCGCGCCACGATGGAGGTCGCGTAGCGGGTGGTCGGCTCGCCCGCGGTGATCAGCGGCTCGACAGCCAGTTCCCGGACCAGGTCACGCACCCCGTCGTCGGGGCAGGCCGCCAGCACCGCCACGACCCAGGCCTGCCCGCCGCCTTCGGCGCCCGAGCGCCCGACGGGTCCGCCGGCGGCCAGGACCGCCTCGGCGACCTGCGCATAGCGGGGGTGCCGGAACGACTCCGGGCCCACCGATTCGAACCAGTCCCCCACGAGCTCGGGCACCTGCAGGGCGCACTTGAGCGACTCGCGTTCGACGAACAGGCCGGGCTCCCGGGGATTGGGGCGCGGGACCGTCGCGCTCGTGCGGGCAGGGTCCGCAGCGTCCCCCGAGCTGGCCTCTTCCGCGCCGGCGTGGCCCGCGCCGGTCTGGGCCGGGTCGACGGGCGCCCGCCCGGCAGGTCGGGCGGATCCATCGCTGCGCCCATCGCTGCGCCCATCCCCGCGGCCCGATGACCGACCGCCGGCCCCGGCACGCCCTCCGCCGGACCCGGCCCGGGCGGCCGCACTCACCGCGGTGCGCACCTCCCCCTCGGGCACGCCCACCCAGCCCGACAGCAGTCGCGTGTACTCCGGGCGCAGCGCCGCATCCCGGATGCGGGCCACCAGCGGCGCCGCCCGGCGCACCGCCGCCACCCGGCCCTCGGCCGTGGACAGGTCGAAGCCGGCCACCGCCGAGCGGATCGCGAACGCGAACAGCGGGGTCCGGGAGGCCACAAGCTCCCGCAGGGCAGCGTCCCCGCGGGCCAGCCGGAGCTCGCAGGGGTCCATGTCCTCCGGTGAGACGGCGATGAACGTCTGGGCCACGAACCGCTGGTCTCCCTCGAAGGCACGCAACGCCGCCTTCTGGCCGGCCGCATCGCCGTCGAAGGTGAACACCACCTCCCCGCCGAACGTGTCGTCGTCCATCAGGTAGCGGCGCAGCAGCTGGGCGTGGTCCGGGCCGAACGCGGTCCCGCACGTGGCCACCGCGGTCGTCACGCCCGCCAGGTGCGCAGCCATCACGTCGGTGTACCCCTCCACGATGACCACCTGCTTGAGCTTGCCGATGTCCCGGCGGGCCAGGTCGACTCCGTAGAGCACATGCGACTTCTTGTACAGCGCGGTCTCGGGGGTGTTGAGGTACTTGGGCCCGTCGTCGTCATCGAAGAGCTTGCGCGCGCCGAACCCCAGCACATCGCCGGCGGGGTCGCGGATCGGCCACACCAACCGGCCCCGGAACCGGTCGTAGGTGCCGCGCTGGCCCTGCGAGGCGAGCCCGGCGGCCAGGATCTCGGCATCCGAGTAGCCACCGGAGCGCAGGTGCCCGAGCAGGCCGTCCCAGGACCGCGGCGCGAACCCCACGCCGAAGTGCTCCCGGGACGCCTCGTCGAAGCCGCGCTCGGTCAGGAACGACCGCCCGGCAGACGCCTCGGGCGAGCCCAGTGCCCGTACGAAGTACGCCGCCGCAGCCCGGTTGGCTGCCACCAGCCGCTGCCGGTTCGGACCGGTGCGCTGCGGGGCTGCACCGTCCTCGTAGCGCAACGTCACCCCGGCCCGGTCGGCCAGCTTCTCGATGGCCTCAGTGAATGTCAGGTGGTCGTGCTTCATCAGGAAGTCCACGACGTCGCCACCCTCGCCGCAACCGAAGCAGTAGTACAGCCCGCGCCCCGGCGTGACGTGGAAGCTCGGCGAGCGCTCGTCGTGGAACGGGCACAGGCCCTTGAGCGACCCGGCTCCGGCCGAGCGCAGCGTGACCACCTCGCCAATGACCGAATCGACCCGGACCCGCTCGCGCACGAGGGCGACATCCTCGCTGCGCACCCGACCGGCCATGCCCGCATCCTAGGCAGCGGGGCCGACAACCGGGACCGCGGCGGACCCGTCCGGGCCACCTCGACCCCGCCCGGCAACGGCGACCGGCACCGCCCGGACACATTGCCTCGACCTGGCACATGTCGCACCGCGGACTGGCCACCCGATCGTGACAGACTCCCTGCATGACGGCCTCGGCAGTGCTCCTGGAATGGAGTCCCGGCCGACCCCAGCGCTCCCGGCGCGTGCGCGCCCGACGCCGATTCGTGGCCCTGGTGGCGGTGGTGGCTGTCGTCGCGGTCGCGATCCCGGCCAGCGCGTTCGCCGAGGTGGTTCGCTGGTCGGGGGTCGATGACCGCACCCCGACCGACGCGATCGTCGTGCTCGGTGCCGCCCAGTACCAGGGTGCGCCCTCTCCGGTGCTGGCCAACCGGCTGGCCCACGCCCACGAGCTCGTCGATGCGGGCGTCAGCGACCGGGTCATCACGGTCGGCGGCTTCCAGCCCGGCGACATCACCTCCGAGGCGCAGACGGGCAAGGAGGAGTTGGTCGCCGACGGGATGCGCCGCCGCCAGGTGATCGCCCTGCCCTACGGCGAGAACACGCGCAGCTCGCTGGAGGCCGTGGCCGCGATCACCGAGGCCGAGGGGATGGAATCGGTGACCCTGGTCACCGACCCGGCCCATGCAGCACGCACCCGCACTCTGGCCGAGAGTCTCGGGCTCCAGGCGCACGTGTCGGCCACGCTCGAGGGTCCGGGCAGCGCGCTGACCAGCGAGTACCTGATCCGCGAGTCCGCGGGGCTGCTGACCGTCTGGCTCGACCGGCCGGCGCAGTCGTCCTGACCACCACGCAGTCCCGGCCCCGGCGCCGCGCATCGGGTCGCCCGATGCGACCGGAGCCTCGGATGACTCCTACGGTGTGCATGTGCCTGTGCCCGGATACCGACCCGACGACGAGGCCCGCTGGGTGGCCGAGCCGCCCAAGCGACCGACCCGGACAGCATTCGCCCGCGACCGGGCCCGGGTCCTGCACTGTGCGGCCTGGCGACGGCTGGCGGCCAAGACCCAGGTGATGATCGCCGGTCAGGGTGACTTCCCCCGAACCCGGATGACGCACTCGCTGGAGGTGGCCCAGGTCGGCCGCGAGCTGGGCGCCGCCCTGGGCTGCGACGCCGACCTCGTGGAGACCGCCTGCCTGGCCCACGACCTGGGGCACCCGCCATTCGGCCACAACGGCGAGGATGCCCTGGCCGAGTTGAGCCGGGACATCGGCGGGTTCGAGGGCAACGCGCAGACCCTGCGGATCCTCACGCGGCTGGAGGCCAAAGGGTTCGGCGACCCCGACGGGTGCGGGCGGGAGCACTCCGTGGGCCTGAACCTCACTCGGGCCACCCTCGATGCCGCCACGAAGTACCCGTGGCCACGCCCGGCCGGCGGGGGCAAGTTCGGCGCCTACGTCGAGGACCTCCCGGTGTTCCAGTGGCTGCGCACCGGGGCGCCGGAGGGTCGCTCGTCCTTCGAGGCCCAGGTGATGGACTGGGCCGACGACGTCGCCTACAGCGTGCACGACGTGGAGGACGGCATCCACGCCGGCCTGATCGACCTGGGCGCGCTGGCCGACCCGCAGACCTCGGCCACGATCTGCACGCTGGTGGCCACGACGTACCTGCCAGGAGTGGCTCCCGAGGCCCTGTCCGCGGCCCTCCAGCGACTCATCGACTCCGAGGCCTGGCCCAGCGGCAGCCCCGGCTACACGGGCAGCCAGCGCGACCTCGCCGCGCTCAAGGACCTGACCAGTCAGCTGATCGGTCGGTTCAGCGCGGCCGCGGAGTCCGCGACCCGGGCGGCCTTCCCACAGGCCCAGTTGACCATGTACGCCGGATCGGTGGTGGTGCCCGATGAGACGCGCCACGAGGTTGCGGTCCTCAAGGGGATCGCCAACCTGTTCGTGATGCAGCGCACCGGCTCGGCGCGCTCGTACGACCGCCAGCGCGCGTTGATCGCCGAGTTGGTGTCTGCCCTGACCCACGGCGCGTCGGACCGCCTCGAGC
>JBAVKQ010000156.1:0-12931 GCA_049688395.1 Candidatus Nanopelagicales bacterium | reverse complement strand
ACGGAGGGTTGCGCGCGGAAGAACACTCTGCGGCGAACGACCTTGACCACGTTCCCGACTTCAATCCGTTCTTGTCGTCGGTGGTGAGCGCCTGCCCGGCGTCGCCTGAGGGTGACATGATCGCGTTTGCGAGTGTCGAGTGGCCCAAGCCTTGACTGTGGCCGCAGTCGTGCAGGCAGTTCGAGCCGAGACTCGATCTACGGATGAACGCGCTGCGGACGATTCCAGCCCTGGCCGCCCTCGGAGCCGCCATGGTGTGCGCGTCCTGCGCGGCACCCGCCGAGCAAACGCACACCGCGGTCGATGATGGATCCTGCGTCAACCTCGACGTGCGTGAGTTGGCCACCGTGTTCATCAATGATGCCACGAGGAGCAGGAGTGCGAACTGCTTCTCGTACCAGCCCTGCGGACCTGCCATCACCGATCACGTATCCTTGTGAAGTCGCCGGCCGAGCTCAGCCGTGAACGGGGGGCAGGTCGTGCAGCTCCGCTGCCATCGTGCGCACGGTCAGGTCGACGGGGCGATTGGCCCACGTCCGGTGGAACACGAAGAAGCTGCCCGGCGAGACCCGGTGCACCAGACGCTGGCCGCCGGCTGCCGAGCGCAGCCGCTCGAGCTGGGCGGGGATCACCGGCCGGTGCGAGCACAGGACCGTCGGCCACGGCTGGCTGAAGATCTCGACTGTGCGCTCCAGCCCGGGTTCGGAGTCCACGCCGAATGCGTCCTCGCTGATGCTCGGCTCCAACCGGATCCCCGAACCGAGGGCGGCGGCCATCGGGCGCAGGGTGGCCAGGCAGCGCTCGGCGTCCGAGGAGTGCAGGTGCCGGATGCCGAACGCCCGCAGGATCGGGATCAGCCGCCGCGCCTCCCACTCGCCGTGCTCGAGCAGCCCGCGCGCGGGGTCCGAGCGGTCCCGGCCGGTCCGGCGCGCCCAGTCCACGCGCTTCTCCGCTGTGGTGTGCCGCAGCAGGACGAACGGGATCGTGGGCGGGGTGCGCGCAGCCAGCGCGATCAGTTGGCCGTCGCGTGGGTAGGTCATCGCCGCTATGGCGGCCTTGGGCCGCAGCCAGCGCAGCCGGTCGACCTCCCGGTTCTCGGCGAACTCGCCGCTGGCCACGCTGGCCCGCCAGTACTCGACCTTCTTCGGCACCCCGTCGACCCGGTAGTGCTGGGTGGGCAGCCCGACATCGAGGATCGGTCGGTAGCCGGTCTCCTCGAGGCACTCGCGGACCGCCGCCTCGATGCCACCCTCACCACCGTCGAGCTTGCCCTTGGGCAGCGACCAGTCGCCACGCCGGCGCCGGTGGATCACCGCCACTTCGAGGTCCTTGCCCAAACCTCGGGTCAGCACGACGCCGGCGGCGTTGATCTCGGTACGCACGGAGCTGGCCACGGGTCAGCCCAAGGAGGTCTGCGCCCGCTGGCGGCGCACGCCCGGCCACTTCTCGGTCATCTTCACTCGCGCGATCAGCTCGCACTCCACCTGGTAGGCCGACAGCAGGCCCAGGGCGAACCCGGTGGGGCCTTCGAAGTGCTCGGCGAGCTCGCGGCAGGCTTCCTGCGCGATGTAGGCGTCCTGGTGCTCGCCGAGCTGCTCGGTGACCTCGCCCAGCGCGCTGGCCAGGCCCTTGGCCGACGCGCCGAACACCGGGGCCAGCGCCTCGGCGGCGTACCGCGCCCGCTTGGCGGTGATCCGGGTCTCGTGCCACTCGTCGGCCGGACCGTGCAGAGTCAGCGCCTTGACCTCCTTTGCCAGCTTGCGCCAGGCCTTGTCGAACAGCGGTGGCAGGGCCTCGCGGGCCGGTGCCTGCGCCGCGGGGGTCAGCCGCGGGTTGTTGGCGGCATCGACCAGTGCGTCGAGCAGGGCCAGGTGCCGCTCCGAGCGCAGGGCCGCCAGGGCCTCCGCGCGTCCGGCCGCGACCTTGGCTGTCATCATCGGGTCGATGTGCTCGTGGATCAGCGCCGCGTCGGTGGCGCAGAGCTCGTCGGCGTGCGCATCCAGGCGGGCCAGCAGCACCTCGGAGTCCCGGCTCAGGCCCAGCTCGGAGGCCGCCCACCCCAGCTCGTCGCGCAGGTGCCGCGACCAGTCGGTCTCCACGAGCGGTCCGAACACGCGCAGCCCGCTGCGCAGCCGGCGTGCAGCCACCCGCATCTGATGCACGGAGTCGGGCAGGTCCTGGCGGACTCGGGCGTCCTGGAGCAGGAACCGGCGCACATGGGTGACCAGGTGGGCATGCACCGCCTCGCCCGCGGGATCATCAGGACCCACCCGGTCCGGCTCGGGGACCTCGGGCGAGCCCTCGGCGGCGGGGCCCAGCACGCTGCGCGTGCGCGACATCCCACCGGGCACGGCACCGTGGGCAGCCAGGAGGTCGAGAACGGGTGCGAGCACGCCCTGATCGTGGTCTGCCACGCTGCTGAGCGTGATCTCCCGGAACCGGCCGGCCACGACCTTGCCGTCCATGATCGACACGACCTCGTCGACCAGCTCGGCCACCGGTTCGTCCGCGTCGTCGAACAGCACGTGGACGCTGCGCTCGATCGTCAGCTGGGCCACTCGGACCACGGGCGCACGGCGGGCCAGCGCGGTCACCGCGTCGGTCAGCTCCGCGGGCACCCGGCCCGGCCGGCCGGCCGACAGGGGCCGGTGCACCTCGTCGGCAGCCCCCGGATCCCCGACCGGGGGCAGGCTCAGGTGCCAGCCGGCCTCCGAGCCGCCGGCGCGGCGGGTCAGCATCGCCCCCCCCCGGATCAGGCGCAGGTCCGCGGTGTCGTAGTAGTCCTGCGCCACGGTCTGCGCCGACCCGCGCTCGACCCGGGTGATCCCGGTGGCCACGGTCGTCCCGGCCAGGCCGGGGACCGTGCCAACCAGCTCGGGCATGCGGAACAGGGCGTGGACGCGCAGGTGCTGCGCCACGGGGTTCGTCGACTCGGTCACGCCTGGAGCCTCTCGGGTTCAACTGCGGGATCGGGGGGCAGCATCGCATCCGAACATGAACAACAGATCACCCGGTCGTCCGGCGCGAACGCGTCGACCGCGAGTCGATCATGTACTCCTGCAGATCGATGCACTGCGCGCCGGAGACGTCGTGGGTGTGCGGGGTCCAGGTGCCGTCCGGCTGGCTGATCCAGGCCTTGGTGGTGTCGTCGAAGCCGCGCTCGAAGAGGTCCGAGACGTACTCGGCATGCTCGGCGCCCAGACGCACCAGGACCTCCACCCGTCGGTCGAGGTTGCGGTGCATCAGGTCCGCCGAGCCTATCCAGGTCTCGGTCGCCCCACCGTTGGCGAACTCGTAGGCGCGACTGTGCTCGAGGAACCGACCCAGGATCGAGTGCACCCGGATGTTCTCGCTCAGGCCGGGTACCCCGGGGCGCACCGCGCAGATGCCGCGCACCCAGATGTCGACCGGCACGCCGGCCTGGCTGGCCCGGTACAGGGCGTCGATGATCCCCTCGTCGACGATGGAGTTGCACTTGAACCGCACCCGCGCGGGCAGCCCCGACTCGTGGTTGGCCACCTCGCGCTCGATCCGCTCGATCAGGCCGGCCCGGATCGAGTGCGGCGCCACCAGCAGGCGCTGGTAGCGGGTGTTCATCGAGTAGCCCGACAGCACGTTGAACACGTGCGACACGTCCTCGCCAACGGCCGGGTCGGTGGTCAGCAGGCCCATGTCCTCGTAGAGCCGGGCAGTCTTGGGGTGATAGTTGCCGGTGCCGATGTGCACGTAGCGGCGCAGCTTGTCGCCGTCGTCACGGACCACCATGCTCAGCTTGCAGTGGGTCTTCAGGCCCACCAGCCCGTAGACCACGTGCACGCCCTGGCGCTCCAGCTTGCGCGCCCACGAGATGTTGGCCTGCTCGTCGAACCGGGCCTTGATCTCCACGAGGGCCAGCACCTGCTTGCCCGCCTGCGCGGCGTCGATCAGGGCATCGACGATGGGGGAGTCCCCCGAGGTCCGGTAAAGCGTCTGCTTGATCGCCAGCACCTTCGGATCGGCGGCGGCCTGCTCCAGGAAGCGCTGCACGCTGGTGGAGAAGCTGTCGTAGGGGTGGTGCAGCAGCACCTCGTGGTCGGCCATGGCGTCCAGCACGTCGGGCGGCGCGGCGGTCTCCACCTCGGTCAGCTGCGGGCTGGTCTTGGGCAGGAACGGCGCCTCCTTGAGGTCCTCGCGATCAAGTCCGACGATGGTCCACAGGCCCGTCAGGTCCAGGGGGCCGGGCAGTGCGAACACCTCGTCGTCGGGGATGGCGAGCTCTCGGACCAGGAGTTCGAGCACGTACGGGTCGATGGAGCGCTCGACCTCCAGACGGACCGGTGGACCGAACCGGCGGCGCATGAGTTCGCGTTCGAGGGCCTTGAGCAGGTTCTCGGCGTCGTCCTCCTCGACCTCCACGTCCTCGTTGCGGGTCACCCGGAACGAGTGCTGCTGGAGGATCTCCATGCCGGGGAACAGGTCGGACAGGTTCGCGGCGATGACGTCCTCGAGCGGGACGAAGCGGGCCGGACCCACCTCGACGAAGCGCGGCAGGCTCGGTGGCACCTTGACCCGGGCGAACAACTCCGTGCCGGTGCTCGGGTTGCGCACGACCACCGCAAGGTTGAGGCTCAGGCCCGAGATGTAGGGGAACGGGTGCGCGGGGTCCACCGCCAGCGGGGTCAGGACCGGGAAGACCTTGTCCAGGAACATCTGGCGCAGTTCGGCGCGCTCGTCCTCGCTGGCCTGGTGGTAGCGCAGCAGCTGGATGCCCTCGGCACGCAACCCGGGCAGCACCGAGTCGCCGAAGCAGGCAGCGTGCCGGTCGAGCAGGGCCCGGGTGCGGGCCAGCAGGATCTCGAGCAGGTCCCGGGGCATCAGTCCGCTGGCGGCGCGCACGGCGATCCCGGCGTCGATGCGCCGCTTGAGCCCGGCAACCCGGACCATGAAGAACTCGTCGAGGTTCGAGGCGAAGATGGCCAGGAACTTGGCCCGCTCCAGCAGCGGCAGCTCCTCGTCCTCGGCCAGCTCCAGGACGCGCTCGTTGAAGGCCAGCCAGGACAGCTCGCGATCGGCGAACCGGTCGGGGGGCAGGGGCTCGGGGGCCGGGGGGACCTCGGACTCGGCATCCCCGGTCCCGGACTGGACCGCTGTCACAGTGTCGGACATGTCGACCTCCTCGCGAACCTGCGTCGCAGGGCCAGCCAGCTGCACCCCCCGCAGAGTACTGGCGAGTCTAGCGACGGAAGAGCGTATCGCTGTCCCAGGCGGCGAACCCCAGAGATCGGTACAGCGCGATGGCGCCCGTGTTGTCGGCGTCGACGTAGAGCAGGGCGGTGGACAGGCCCCGTTCGCGCAGGTGGTGCAGCCCGGCGACCGTCAGCGCGCGACCCAGACCCCGGCCGCGGTGCTCGGGGTGCACGCCCACCACGTACACCTCACCCAGCGGGTCGTGGACGTGCCGGTGATCCGGGTCCTCGTCGTGGTTGTGCGGGTGCAGGTGTGCGTGGTCCGCGCCGGGTCCGTGGTCGTGGGAGTGCACCTTCGTCCAGTGGAAGCCGACCAGGGTGCGGTCCTGTTGGGCCAGCAGGAAGCCGGCCGGGTCGAACCAGGGCTCGGCCATCCTGCGGGCGAGATCCTCGGCGGTCCACCCGCCCTGGTCGGGCAGGTCGGTGAACGCCGCCGCGTTGAGGGCCAGCCAGTCGGGGATGTCGCGATCGTCGTCGAAGCTGCGCAGGGTGATCCCGGGGGGCAGCCCGACAGCTTCGATCGGCGCGAACAGCGATCGGCGCAACTGGAGAAGTCGGCGCACCTGGTGCAGACCGTGCGCGGCGGCCAGCGTGCCGGTGGCTGCGGAGTTGCCGTGCGCCCACAGCCGCAGTCGGCCGGGCTGCTGGTCTGCCAGGCGCACGACCTCCGAGATGAGCATCCCACCCACGCCCCGGTGTCGGGCTGCGGGGCTCACCGCCACCTCGGCGGCCGGGCCTTCTGCGAGGTCGGACAGGTCGAGGTGGGCGTAGCCCAGCAGCGCCGATGTGTCCGGGTCCTCGGCCAGGAGGTGCATCGCCGGGCCGCTGCCGTGGCGAAGGTGCAGCACCACGTGCTCGCCCAGCGGGTGCGCACCGTCGGCGCGTGCGGCTGCCTCGGCCAGGGCCAGCACCGTGCGGACCTCTGCCCCGGTCAGGCTCGACGTCGTGCGCAGGTGTGCGACGTCGGCGGTCACCGCGACGCCGGGTCGCGCAGGGTCGCGGCGGTGTGCACGTCCAGGGCGACGTCGTCCTGGCGCGGGGGGACGAACCGGTAGCCCACGTTGCGCACGGTGCCGATGAGGCCCTCGTGCTCCGCGCCGAGCTTCGCGCGCAGCCGACGGACATGGACGTCCACGGTGCGGGTGCCGCCGAAGTAGTCGTACCCCCAGACCTCCTGGAGCAGCTGGGCCCGGGTGAACACCCGTCCGGCGTGTGTGGCCAGGAAGCGCAGCAACTCGAACTCCTTGAACGTGAGGTCCAGGCTGTGCCCGCGGATCCGGGCGCTGTAGGCGCTCTCGTCGATGGCCAGGTCGCCCAGGCGCAGCTCACCGTCGGCGTCCACCTCGTCGGCCACCGCCACCCGGCCGATGGCCAGGCGCAGGCGCGCCTCGACCTCGGCGGGCCCGGCCGCGTCGAGCACCACATCGTCGATGCCCCATTCGGCGTTGACCGCGGCCAGGCCGCCCTCGGTGGTGATCAGCAGCACCGGGCACTCGACCCCGGTCTGCCGAATGAGCCTGGAGAGCGCGCGCACGTGGGCCAGGTCGCGGCGACCGTCCAGGAGCAGGGCGTCGGCCGGCGGCGCGTTGAGCAGGGCACTGGCCTCGGCGGGCAGGACACGTACGTGGTGGGCCAGCAGTCCCAGCGCGGGGAGCACCTCGCCGGACGGGCCCAGCGACGCGGTCATCAGCAGGAGCCTGCTCATGCCGGTCACCTCACAGCTGATCGGGGGCGGTATGGGCACAGGATACGTCAGCCCGGGAATCGGCACCGGCGGCCATGCGTTGCACAGGCCATGACCGGGGTCTATGTGCTTGTGATCGTGCTCGGCGCCGCGACGGTGTTCGGGCTGTGGCGCCAGCGCACCGATGGCCGGATGCGCGCTGTCGCGGGTGCGGGGGCTCCAGCACCGCAGGAGGGGGTGTCGGTGCCGGACCTCCGCCACCTGGAGACCGCCGGCAGGCCCTCGGACGACTCCGAGCCGCTGCTCGTCGACGGGGAGCCGGTCGAGGGTGCCGATCACTCGGTCCGATACGCCCCAGACGTGCTCGGATCCGCGGAGCTCGGCGCGCTGCTGGGGGAGCAGGCCACCCTGCTGCAGTTCTCGTCGGCGTTCTGCAGTCCGTGCCGGGCCACCCGGGTCGTGCTGGCCGACGTGGCCGCGATGGTGCCCGGGGTGGTGCACATCGAGGTCGATGCCGAGTCGCATCTGGAGCTCGTACGACAGCTGGACGTGACCCGCACCCCGACCGTGCTGGTCCTGGACCGCACCGGGCGGATCCGCTCCCGGGCGACGGGAGCCCCCCGCAAGGCCGATGTGATCGCGGCGCTGGGCCACGTGCTGTGACGGTGTGGGGGTTGGTGCGCGTCGACCACCGGATCGCCGACCAGGAACTGCTCGTTGGGCTCGAGAGCCCGCCTCCGTGGTCCCCGCCGTGGCACTCACTGCTGGATCACTGGATCACCAGGGTCAGGCGGCGGACGATCAGGTCACCGGGCGTGCCCTGGCGCCTCGGGGTAGGTCACTCGCCCGCCGGAGCCCACCGTCGGTGTCGCGCCCCACCGGCCGAGTTCGTGCACCAGCGGTCCTGCATCGTCGATGACGTGCCGAACGGTCCAGCCGCGTGCGGTCAGGGTGTTGGCGATGAGCAGTCGGTGGCAGCGCCAAGGCATCGCCTCAGCGCACATGATGACGACTCGGCGATCAGCGGCGAGTTCGATCAGGTGGGCGATCGCGTGTTGATAGGCCGGCTTCAGTGTGTAGTCGGCGTAGTTCTTGAAGCTCGTGTTGTGCCAGCCCGAGTTGAGCTCGGGGTCCACGTCCTGCGCGCGGCGCCGGCCACCCAGGTCCTCGAGATGGGCGTAGGTGATTCCGGTCGGCTCGAGCCACGTGGGCATCAGGTCGCCTGCGAACTGCGGACTGGTGCGTGACCCCGGGTGGATGCGGACGTCGGCGAGGACCTCGATGTCGTGCTCACGGAGCAGGGCGACGAAGGTCGACTCCGGGCGCGTCCAGTGACCTATCGTCCAGATGTCCGGCATGGTCACAGCCTCCCCGGTAGGGCGGGACTCGAGTGGGTGGAGCTCTGCAGAGCGAAGGCCAGCCGGTCGCGATCCGGCCTGCGCTCAGCGGCGGGCGAGGAAGAGCCCGATCGGGATGCTGACCAGCAGGATGACCACAAGAAGCCGGTAGGGCCACAGGAGTCCTGCCAGCCACGTCGGTCGAGCCTCTGTCGTGAGGCCCGTCCCACCGCGCGTGCCCCAGACCGTCAGCCCGAGGGCGACCACGAGCAGGATGCCGCCGACGTCCACCAGCCAGAGCGCATCGGTCAGGGTGCCGATCACGACGCCGGCATTTCCGAGCGCGAGGACGAGGAAGTCGCGCGCCAGGACACCGGTCTGCGGTGGGCGCGGTGCCAGCAGCGCCCTGGCCAGCGCCAGTGCGACCTGGGCCAGACCTGCGACGAGCACGAGGTAGGCGCTGGCCCAGACCGCCTTCTCGGTCGGGTCGTGGGCCACGACCGCAGCCAGCAGCCCGCCGGCGAAGATGCTGGCCACGCCCAGGGCCAGCCACGGGGCCGCCGGTAGGAGCCAGCGAAGGCCGAAGCTGGTGTCGTGGGGATTGCGGCCCGTGGAGTCGGCGCTGACAGGCGTGGGGCGTTGATCTGTCATCGCACCACCGTGCGACCGACGTCTGCGCGCAGCAGGACCCCGGTGGCGATCTCCAGGACGCACAGCGCCACCAGCCTTACCGTGCGCCCGTCGGGTGCGTCGGCGCCGGCGTCCACCTCGGTGAGGTCCATGCTGGCCACCCGGGGGTCGCGGGCCGCCAGTCGCGCTGCCAGGCGCAACTCAGCAGCGCTGATCCCGCCGGGCAGCGAGGCCGGGCAGGCAGGCGCGACGGCACGGTCGCAGACGTCCACGTCGAGGTCGACATGCACACGTCCGGCCGGACCTGATCCGGCGATCTCCAGGGCCTGGGCCATGGCGTCGGCGATCCCCCGACGCGCCAACTCGTCGCGGCTGATCACGGTGAGGCCGTGCTCCAGGGCGCGGGCGGCGTAGGCCGGTGAGTTCGCGAAGTCCGCGATCCCGACCTGCACGATGCGCCGACCGTCCATCCCCAGCTCGAGCAGCCGGCGCACCGGTGACCCGTTGGACCGCCCATCGCGCAGGTCGTGGTGGGCGTCGAGGGTGATCAGGCCGTCGGCGCAGGCGCCGTGCGCTACGGCCGTCGTGATCGAGTTGTCCCCCCCGAGCGCCAGGACCAGGGCCTCGGGGAACAGCCGGACGGCCTCGACGGTCTCGCGCTCACCGGCCGGGGTGTCCGGGTCGGTCACGTCGCCGAGGTCGACGAGCATGAGTTCGCGCAGGTCCCGCTGCTCGCTGGCCACGAAGGTGGCCAAGCGTGCGAGCGCCGCCCGGACGGCTGCGGGCGTGCGGTCGGCCCGGGTGGGCGACAGCGAGGTCAGATGGGCGGGTACGCCGAGCAGGGCCAGCTGCGGCCGGCGCGGGTGCTGCGCGCGCGGCCAGCCGTGCTCGCAGGTGCAGGCCTCGATCCAGGCCGACGCGCGTGGCCAGTTCGGGTCCTCAGCCATGGCGGGCCCGGTGCGGTGCCGGGCGCATCGGCTGCCCGGCGCGCCATACCTGGTCGATCAGGTCCACGCCTGGACGGTACGCCAGGTGCACGTGGCTGGGGGCGCTCAGCGCGACCAGGTCCGCGGGGCCACCGACGGTGATCCGGCCGACGTCGGTGCGGCGCAGCGCCGCGGCCCCGCCCAGGGTGGCAGCGGCCAGCGCCTCGGCCGGGGTCATCCGCATCTGGCTGACGGCCAGCGCGATGCACAACGGCATCGACGTCGTGTACGACGTGCCGGGGTTGCAGTCGGTGGCCAGTGCGACGGTGGCCCCGGAGTCCAGCAGCCGCCGCGCGTCCGGGAACGGCGACCGGGTACTCAGCTCCGC
This sequence comes from Candidatus Nanopelagicales bacterium, assembly GCA_049688395.1. Lineage (GTDB taxonomy): Bacteria > Actinomycetota > Actinomycetes > S36-B12 > CAIYMF01 > Prado023. The sequence goes on along the minus strand of JBAVKQ010000156.1, from coordinate 2,741 downwards.
GCCGGGCAGCAGGGTGGCGACCGTGCCGGAGTCGGCCAGCGCGGCGACGTCCTCGTCGGTGAGATGGGTGCAGTGGTCGGCGGATGCCGCACCATGGGCGGCGGCCAGCGCGACGCCCGGACCGGGCCGCAGCTGGTTGGCGTGCACGCGCAGGCCCAGGCCCGCGGCCGTCGCTGCGGCGAGCACGATGTGGGCCTCGACAGCGTCGAACGCGGAGCGCTCCACGAACACGTCGGCCCAGCGCACGTGCGGGGCGCACGCGGCCAGCATCGGTCCGACGAGCAGGTCCAGGTAGCCGGCACGGTCCTCGGCGTACTCCACCGGGACCACGTGGGCGCCGAGGAACGTGACCTCGTCGGTGAACTCGTCAGCGATCCGGGCGGCCCGCGCCTCGTCAGCGACGGTGAGCCCGTAGCCGGTCTTGATCTCGAAGGTGGTGCTCCCGCTGGCCACGAGTTCGGCGACCAGCCGCGTGATCCCCGCCCGAAGGGTGTCGTCGCTGGCCGCGCGGGTGGCGGCCACCGTGGAGTGGATCCCGCCCGCCGAATAGGGCCGACCGGCCATCCGGGCGGCGAACTCCGCGGTCCGGTCCCCGGCGAACACCAGGTGTGCGTGTGAATCCACGAACCCCGGGAGCACCGCGCCACCGTCGACGTCGTGCCGGGTGTCGGCAGCCGGCGCTCGGGTCGCCGGGCCGATCCAGGCGACCCGGCCGTCCTCGATCACGACCGCGGCTTGCGTTCGGATGCCCAGCGCCCACTCGTCGCGGGCGCTCCCGTCGGCCGGCGCGGGGTCTTCGGGGGTGTTGGTGACCAGCTCGCCGATGCCCGCGATCAGCAGTGCGGTCACGCCTGCCCGCCCTCGGACATCGGGATCCGCAGGGAGTGCGCCCGGGCCACCTCCGCGGCCGACTCGTACCCGGCGTCGACGTGGCGGATCACCCCCGTTGCCGGGTCGTTGGTCAGCACGCGCTCCAGCTTCTGGGCCGCCAGTTCGCTGCCGTCGGCCACCGACACCTGCCCGGCATGGATCGAACGACCGATCCCAACGCCGCCGCCGTGGTGGATCGACACCCAGGACGCACCCGAGGCGGTGTTGACCAGCGCGTTGAGCAGCGGCCAGTCGGCGATCGCATCCGACCCGTCGAGCATCGCCTCGGTCTCCCGGTACGGCGAGGCCACCGAACCGGTGTCCAGGTGATCGCGGCCGATCACGATCGGGGCCGTGATCGCCCCGGAACCCACCAGCGAGTTGAACTCCAGACCGGCCCGGTCACGCTCCCCCTGGCCCAGCCAGCAGATCCGGGCGGGCAGGCCCTGCGGGGCGATCCGCTCGCCCGCGGCCCGGATCCAGCGCGCCAGCGGCTCGTTGTCGGGGAACAGCCGCAGCACCGCGGCATCCGTGGTGGCGATGTCCTTGGGGTCCCCCGACAGGGCCACCCACCGGAACGGGCCGCGCCCCGCGCAGAACAGGGGCCGGATGTAGGCCGGCACGAAACCGAGGAAGTCGAACGCCCGGGAGTAGCCGGCCAGCTGCGCCTCGCCGCGGATCGAGTTGCCGTAGTCGAACACCTCCGCACCGGCATCGAGGAACCCGACCATCGCCTCGACGTGCCGGGCCATCGATTCCCGGGCGCGCTCGGTGAACGCCGCCGGGTCGGCGGCAGCCAGGTCGTGCCACTCCTGCACGGACACCCCGATCGGGCAGTAGGCCAGCGGGTCGTGCGCGGAGGTCTGGTCGGTCACGATGTCGATGGCCACGCCGCGGCGCAGCAGCTCGGGCAGCACCTGCGCGGCGTTGCCGAGCACCCCGACGCTGTGCGCCCGCCGCTCGGCCTTGGCGGCCAGCGCCCTGCGGACCGCCTCATCGAGGTCCTCGGTCCACTCGTCGAGGTAGCGGTGCTCGACGCGGCGGGCCAGCCGGGTCGCGTCCACATCCACGATCAGGCACGCACCGCCGTTGAGCGTCACCGCCAGCGGCTGCGCGCCACCCATCCCGCCGCAGCCGGCGGTCAGCGTCAGCGTCCCGGCCAGGTCGCCGCCGAATTTCTTGGCGGCCACCGCCGCGAACGTCTCGTAGGTGCCCTGCACGATGCCCTGGGTGCCGATGTAGATCCACGACCCTGCGGTCATCTGCCCGTACATGGTCAGCCCGAGGGCCTCCAGTCGGCGGAACTCGGGCCAGGTGGCCCAGTCGCCGACCAGGTTGGAGTTGGCGATCAGCACCCGCGGTGCCCACTCGTGGGTGCGCAGGACGCCGACGGGCCGGCCCGACTGCACGAGCATCGTCTCGTCGTCGCGCAACGTCGTCAGGGTTCGGACCAAGGCGTGGTAGCTGGGCCAGTCCCGGGCTGCGCGCCCGGTGCCGCCGTAGACGACCAGGGCGTCGGGGTGCTCGGCGACCTCCGGGTCGAGGTTGTTGGCCAGCATCCGAAGCGCTGCCTCCTGCGGCCAGCCCAGCGCGGTGCGCGTCGTGCCCCGTGCGGCGCGCACCGGCACCGGCGTGCCGAGTTCGTGTGCCATCGCAAGCCTCCTGTCGTGGTTCATGCCATCACGGCCGTTCTGCGTAGTCGATTCGGGCCACTGAACTGCCCGGATCGACTACGCAGACTGCGCCGGTGCTCAGTCCAGCGGTCCCACCGCGACGGTCACCGCGTCCAGCAGCGCGCCGTCGGCCAGCAGGTCATCGGCTGCGCGGATCTCGTCGGACACCATCCGATCCGGGCCCGGCCCGGACACGAC
>JBAVKQ010000155.1:0-3452 GCA_049688395.1 Candidatus Nanopelagicales bacterium | reverse complement strand
AGGCCATCCTCGCCGCGCGGGGGGCAGCCTGATGGGCGCCCCCGGCTCGGCGGCCGCCCGCCGCACCGAGGGTCCTGGCGCGCGGCTGGGCCCGCTGGCCCCACCACTGCTGCTGCTGGCGGTGATGTGGATCGCCGAGACCGTCGACCTGATCCTCGGCGGCCAGTTGGACGGCGCCGGCATCGACGCCCGGAACACCGACGGCCTGCTCGGGGTCCTCCTCGCCCCGTTCCTGCACGGTGGGTTCGAGCACCTGATGTCCAACACTGTGCCCCTGCTCGTGCTGGGCACCCTGGTGGCCACCGCCGGCCGGGCGCTGTTCTGGCGGGTCACCGCGACCGTGATCCTGCTCGGCGGGTTGAGCACCTGGCTGATCGCGCCGCCGGCGACGATCACGATCGGCGCCAGCGGCCTGGTGTTCGGCTACCTCGGCTACCTGTTGGTGGCCGGTGTGCGCACCCGGCACTGGCGCGACCTGCTCGTCGGTGCGGTGGTGCTGCTGGTCTACGGCACCCTGCTGATCGGGGCGCTCCCGTGGGCGGTGGCGGCCAACGTGTCCTGGCAGGCGCACCTGACCGGGGCGCTCGCAGGTGCTCTGGCGGCCTGGTGGTACGCACCGCGACCGCGCACGGCGATCCGCTCCGGCGCCGGGACCTCCCCCTGAACCGGCCGGTCCGGCGTCCGCAGCTCAGTCCGGATCGGCGCGGTCCGGCTCAGTGCAGCCGGTGGCGATACGGGTGCGCGGGGTAGGTGCCCAGGATGGACACCTCGTGGGAGAAGAACTCCAGCTCCTCCAGCGCGAAGCCCAGGCCGCGGTCGGCCGGATGGCCCTCCACGTCGGCGTAGAACTGGGTGGCCGAGAAGTGGCCGTCGAGCATGTAGCTCTCCAACTTGGTCATGTTGACCCCGTTGGTGGCGAACCCACCGAGGGCCTTGAACAGCGCCGCCGGGACGTTGCGCACGCGGAACACCAGTGTGGTGATGAGCTCCTCGCCGGGCTCGACGTCCTCGGGCTCGCGGGCCAGCACGAGGAACCGGGTGGTGTTGTGGTCGGCATCCTCGATGTTCTCGGCCAAGACCTCGAGGGAGTAGGTCTCGGCAGCCAGCGCCGAGGCGATCGCGGCCCGACTCGGGTCCCCGACCTCGGCGACCTCGCGCGCCGAGCCGGCGGTGTCCGCAGCGACGATCGTCGCCAGCCCGAGCCGACGGATCGCGTTGCGGCACTGGCCCAGGGCCATCACATGGCTCTCCACGGTGCGCAGGTCCTCGATCCGCGCCCCGGGCACGCCGAGCAGCTGATGGCGGATGGGCAGGAAGTGCTCGGCCACGATCGCCAGCCCGGCCCGGGGCAGCAGGTGGTAGATGTCCGACACCCGGCCGGCCAGGGAGTTCTCGATCGGGATCATCGCCAACGGCGCGCTGCCGGCGGCCACCGCGGCGAAGGCGTCCTCGAAGGTCGGGCACGGCAGCGGCGTCGCACTGGGGTACACCTCGTCGATGGCGATGTGCGAGTTCGCGCCCAGCTCGCCCTGGAACGCCACGACGGTCATCAGAGCCTTCCCACGGCGGCCTCGATGGCCTGCTGTTCCTCGGCGGTCAGCGTACCGTCGGCCCGCCCTGCGCTGAGCGTGCGCACGTAGGTGCGCACGTCGGCCTTGCCGGCCAGGGTGGTGAGCACCAGCCCGGAGCGGGTGTCATCGAGCAGGGCCACGCTGTAGGACAGCCGGCCGCCGACATCGGCGAATGCGTCGTAGCGCACGAGCGCGATGTGGCGCAGCGCGGTCGGGTCACTCGGCGCGGTGGCAGCACGCTCGGCGTCGGCCTGCGCGCTCGCCCGGGCCTGTGCCGAGAGGCCCTCGACCTGGGCGGTCAGTCCCTCGACCTGCGCGTCGAGTGCCTCGGTGTGGGCGTTCACTGCCTCGACCCGGGCGACCATTGCGGCCAGGCCGTGCGCGGGTGCGGCCGGGGGCCCAGCGGCCGCAGACAGGTCGATCACCTCGGGCACAGCGGCAGCCGGCTCCGATCCCCCGGAGCTGGGCAGCGCATCGCGGTTCTGCCGGGACCCACCCGCAGCGACCCACCGGCGGTTGGCCATGGTCGCCAGCACCAACGCCATCCCTGCCAGCACGAGGGCGAGCACGGCCAGGGACGCGCTCACGACGGGGGGCATGAACCGACAGGCTAGTGCCGCCCCGAGCTCCGCAGTTCCCACCCCGACCTGCGTCGTGCTCCGTTTCGAGGCACATGCTCCCGCATTTTGCGGAGCGTACGCACCAAATCGGAGCACGAACGACGTGGCACGGGGGCGCGTGGCGCTGGCCCCGGACATGGGTTCGGACGCCACCGACGGGGGATGCAGTGACGTCCGAACTGGTTGAAGCATACGCCACCTGAGCCGCAGTCGGCAACGGCAATCGGTGCCGCGCCCACGTGCTCTCGGTCACATCGCGGGCACCCGTCTGCGCACCGCGGGCGGGCAGGTGCGCGAGTCCCGCCGCCGGACTCAGCGGGCAGCCGGCGGAAGGGCAGCGACCACCTCGGCCGGCCGGTTGGTGATGATCCCGGCCACACCCAGTTCGCGGCACAGCTCGATGTCGGCCGGCTCGTCGACGGTCCATACGAACAACTGCCCACCCATGCGCTGCACCCGCACGGCGTACCGCGGATGGGCACGCAGGATCGCGATGTCCGGCCCGGCGAAGGCGGCCCCGAACGGCAGATCGCCCGCGCGCATCCGCAGCGGGACCCGATCCATCAGGAAGACCCGTGGGACGCCGGGGGCCAGCGCCCGGAACCGGCGGATCGCCTGCGCCGAGAACGACATCACCCGCACCGGATGCGGCCCGGACCGGGGCGGTGCGGCCAGCCCGAACCGGCGCAGCTGGGCGACCACGGCCTGTTCCACCCAGCCGGCGTACCGGGTCGGATGCTTGGTCTCGATGGCCAGCATGATCGGCCGCGGACCGCTGGTCACCAGGTCCAGGAGGGTGGGCAGCGTCAGGATCGCCCCTGAGCGGTCGGCGACCACCACCTCCCGCGGCCAGGACTCGTCGCGCCGAGCCGCCACCCGGCGTTCCCGCAGCGGCCGCCGGGTGGGCCGCTTGCCCTCGTCCTGCGGCCAGGCGCCGAAGTCATGGACGGCCAGATCCGCCAGGGTCTTGGTGGACACCACACCCCACCCGTCGCTGGTGCGGTCGATCCGGCGGTCGTGGACGCAGACCAGGTGGCCGTCCGCGGTCAGCCGGACATCGCACTCCAAGCCATCGGCGCCCTGCTCGATGGCCAGCTCGTAGGCGGCCAACGTGTGCTCGGCACGCGCGGCACTGGCGCCGCGATGGGCGATCACCAGCGGACGTCCGGGCACGGTGCCCAGCATGCCGGGCCGTCGGGGTGCGGCGCGCGGCGCAGGGCGGTGCGCCCGACCCCATGTGCGTGCCCGTCGACGGACGCCG
>JBAVKQ010000154.1:0-2238 GCA_049688395.1 Candidatus Nanopelagicales bacterium | reverse complement strand
GCCCGGGCCACCAGGTCGCGGCGCATGCGGCCTCGAATCCGGCGGTGTCCGGTGTGCCCAGCACGTACCCGATCGCCTGGCCGGCATCGTCCGTGGCGACCAAACCGAATCCGGGCGCCACGTGCAGGTACGGCCCGACGTAGACCTCCCCGAGCAGGTCCGGGTCTGCGTGCAGGGCGGTGGCGTCCGCACCTGCGTCGCCGGTGCGCAGGCAGATCCGATACAGCGCCGGGGCGTCGTCGGCGCGGGCGGAGCGCAGCGTCGTCACCTCACCACCGGTCAGCCGGTCAGTGCTGTCAACCAGGAGGTCAGCGGGTCGATCGCGAAGTAGGCCATGAATGCCAGCGACACGATCCACATCAGGACCGGCACCTGGCGGGTCCGGCCGGTGGCGACCTGCAGCAGCGTGTAGGTGACCATGCCAGCGCCGATCCCGTTGGCGATCGAGTACGTGAACGGCATGATGATGATGGTCAGGAACGCCGGGATCCCGATCGTGTAGTCATCGAACGGGATGTGCTTGATCTGGGTCATCATCAGGAAGCCGACGATCACCAGCGCGGGGGTGGCGGCCTCGTAGGGGACCACCGAGACCAGCGGTGAGACGAACATCGCCAGCAGGAAGAGCGCGCCGGTCACCAGCGAGGCGATCCCGGTCCGCGCCCCCTCGCCGATGCCCGCGGCGCTCTCGATGTAGCTGGTGTTGCTCGACGCCGAGGCCATGCCGCCGGCCACCGCGGCCGCGGAGTCGACCAGCAGGATCGGCTCGAGGTGCGGGATGTTGCCGTCCTGCTCGACCAGGTCGGCCTCGTTGGCCAGGCCGGTCACGGTGCCGATCGTGTCGAAGAAGTCCGAGAGCAGCAGCGAGAAGACGAACAGCCCGGCGGTGATCAGGCCCACGGCCTGGAACGCGCCGAACAGGGAGAACTGGCCCAGGATGCCCAGGTCCGGCCGGCTGAACCACTGGTCGGGGATGATCGGCACGTTCAGCGCCCAACCCACCGGGTTGTTGGGGGTGTCCGGGTTGCCGTCGTTGAACGGACCGACCTCCGCGACGGCCTCGACGAGCACCGCGAGCGCGGCGGTGGCCAGGATGCCGATCAGCAGCGCGCCGCGGACCTTGCGGGTCACCAGCACGATCATCAGCAGCAGGCCGATCACGAACACCAGCGTCGGCCAGCCGCGCAGTGCCCCGTCGACACCGAACGAGATCAGCGGGACGCCCGGGCGGGTGACGCCGGCGTCGACCAGGCCGATCAGTGCGATGAACAGCCCGATCCCCACCCCGATCGCGTACTTCAGGGCCATCGGCACGGCGTTGAACACCGCGGTGCGGAACCCGGTTAGCACCAGCAGGCCGATGATGAGGCCCTCCAGAACGATCATGCCCATCGCCTGCGGCCAGGTCATCAGCGGCGCGATCGTGTAGGCCAGGAACGAGTTGAGCCCCAACCCGGCCGCGACCGCGAGGGGGAATCGCCCGATCCCGCCCATGGCGATCGTCATGATGCCGGCGATCAGGGCGGTGGCTGCCGAGACCAGCCCGATCGCCACGACCGGGTCGTCGCCACCGCCGATGTACTGGCCGTTGATGTCCTGCGCGGTGCCGATGATCAGCGGATTGAGGACCACGATGTAGGCCATGGTCACGAACGTGACCAGGCCGCCGCGGACCTCGCGGCCCAGCGTGGAGCCGCGCTCGGTCATCGAGAACCAGCGGTCCCAGGCGGGCAGGTCGGTGCGGGCAGGGATTGGTGCGGCCTGGTCCGGTGAGCTGGACCGGTCGGTGGGGTTCGTGGTCACGGGCGCTGATTCTAGGCCCGGGCTTGTGCCCCGTTCGTTCCCGGTATGTTCCATTCGTGTTGCACGCCCCGCCGAACTGGGATCACTTGATCCGCCGGCTCACCGGGACCGACCTCGGGCCATAGCCCTTCGAGCCCTTGATCGTGCGCGCCTGCACCACGACCACGTACGTGCGCTTGCTCGTGAGCTTCGGGGTGCGGCACGTGAACGTACGGCCCGTGGCCGTGCACGTGGCGCGATACTTCAGTGACTTGCCCGAACGCTTCTCGTAGACCTTGGCCCGGTACTTGGTGATCGCGGGGCTGCCGTTCGAGGCCGGGGCGACCCAGCGGATCGTGATCCGGCGGGACTTCAGGCTCGTGCGCACGGCAGTGGGGGCACCTGGGCGGACCTGGGTGACCTTGGACGCGGTCGGCACCGGGGTGGGTTTGGGGG
>JBAVKQ010000153.1:0-4179 GCA_049688395.1 Candidatus Nanopelagicales bacterium | reverse complement strand
TGCCGGGGCGGGACGGCGAAACGCAGCACGTCGGCCAGGGTCCCGGCGTACCGATCGGCCACCGCCCGGCACAGGGCGGCGACCTGCGGGGTCAGCACGGCGCCTCCGTGCACGGAGGCCAGCGGCTGCAGGGCACGATCCGAGGTGGCCACCCGCTCGAGCACGAAACCGTCGACCAGCCGCCCAGCCAGGCGGACCCGGACCCGGACCCCGGGCACGGCGCTCTCGGCCAGCTTCTGCGGAACCTCGTAGTCGAACTCGCGGTCCAGGTGGGGCAGCGGGGTCAGCAGGGCGACTCGGGCCACCGGCAGGTCCTGCGCAGCCGGGTGCCGGCGTGGGGGCCGCGCCCGGGACCGGGTGCGGCCCGGGTCGGGCAGCAGCGGGATCTGGCCGGCGGTCATGGGGCTTGGGGGCCCGGCTGCCCGTGGATCAGAGGCCTGCGGCGGCCCGAAGGTCCTCGACGCGGTCCAGCCGCTCCCAGGTGAACGTCGAGCCGCCCGCGCCCGCGCGGCCGAAGTGCCCGTAGGCCGCCGTGGGCCGGTACGCCACGACGGCGGTGTCCAGCAACTCCAGGTCGCGGATGAGCGCGCCGGGGCGCAGGTCGAACACGTCGAGGACCGCGGCCTGGATCGCCTCGTCGGGCAGGGCCCCGGTGCCGAACGTCTCGACGAACAGGCCGACGGGGTGCGCCTTGCCGATCGCGTAGGCGACCTGCACCTCGCAGGTGGTGGCCAGGCCCGCGGCCACGACGTTCTTGGCGACCCAGCGCATGGCGTAGGTGGCCGAGCGGTCGACCTTCGAGGGGTCCTTGCCGGAGAAGGCGCCGCCGCCATGACGGGCGAACCCGCCGTAGGTGTCGACGATGATCTTGCGGCCGGTCAGCCCGGCGTCGCCCATCGGGCCGCCGGTGACGAACCGGCCGGTCGGGTTGACCAGCAACCGGACCCCGGAGGTGTCCAGGTCCAAGCCCTCGAGCACCGGCTCGACCACGAACTTGCGCACCTCGGGGGTCAGCTGGGCCTCGAGGTCCACCTCCACCGCGTGCTGGGAGCTGACCACGATCGTGTCCAGGGTCACCGCCCTGGTGCCGTCGTAGCCGATGGTGACCTGGGTCTTGCCGTCGGGGCGCAGGTAGGGCAGCGCCCCGGACTTGCGCACCGCAGTGAGCTGCTCGGCCAGCCGGTGGGCCAGGTGGATCGGCAGCGGCATCAGCTCCGGCGTGTCGGTGCAGGCATACCCGAACATCAGGCCCTGGTCCCCGGCACCCTGCCGGTCCAGGGCGTCCCCGGAGCCCTCGACCCGCTCCTCGAAGGCGTCGTCCACCCCCTGGGCGATGTCCGGGGACTGCCGCCCGATCGAGACCTGCACGCCACAGGACTCCCCGTCGAAGCCCTTCTCCGAGTGGTCGTAACCGATGTCGAGCACGACCTTGCGGACCAGGTCCATCACCTCGGCGTAGCCGGTGGTGGTCACCTCGCCGGCGACGTGCACCTGGCCGGTGGTCAGCAGGGTCTCGACCGCGACTCGGGACCGAGGGTCCTGGCGCAGGAGATCGTCGAGGATGGCGTCGCTGATCTGGTCGGCCATCTTGTCCGGATGGCCCTCGGTGACGGACTCGGAGGTGAACAGGCGCGTGGTCATCGATGATCTCCTGGGGTGGGGTTTCTCGGGGCAGCGCCGCCCCGTGGTGGGCTGATCCTAGTGGGCGTCGGTGCGCAGCCCGACGATCCGGTCCCACACGGCGTGGGCGACCTGCGCCTTGCTCCCGGCGTGCGGGCCGTCCACCGAGCCATCGGAGGCCAGGAGCAGGACGGAGGTGTCGGGCTGGCCGAAGACCGCCCCACCGGACACATCGTTGAGCACGAGCAGGTCCACGCCCTTGCGGGCCAGCTTGGCCCGGGCATGGGCCAGGGCATCAGCGTCGGCGTCGCCGGTCTCGGCCGCGAAGCCGACCAGCATGGTGTCCGCGGACAGCCCACCCTGGGCGCGCGCGGCGACGAGTCCGGCCAGCACGTCGGGGTTGGCCACCAGCGCGATCGGAGCCGGAACGGCATCCGGGCTGGGCTTCTTGATCTTGTCCGCGGCGACCTCGGTCGGCCGGAAGTCGGCCACGGCGGCAGCCATCACCACCACGTCGGCGTCAACCGCGCCAGCATCCAACGCGTCGGCGAGTTCCAGGGTGGTGCCGACCCGGACGACCGCCGCACCAGCAGGATCGGCCAGCTCGACGTTGGCACTGATCAGGGTGACCCGCGCCCCTCGGGCCGCCGCGGCACCGGCCAGGGCGTAGCCCTGCAGCCCGCTGGAACGGTTGCCCAGGAATCGGACCGGGTCGATCGGCTCGCGCGTCCCGCCCGCGCTGACCACGACGTGCAGGCCGGCCAGGTCCGCCCGGCCCCCGGTGTGCAGCACGGCGGCGACGACCTCGGCCAGGGTCTCGGGCTCCGGCAACCGCCCGGGCCCGGTATCAGCGCCGGTCAGGCGACCCACCGCCGGTTCGAGCACGAGCACGCCCCGCTCGCGCAGGGTGGCTACGTTGGCCCGGGTGGCCGGGTGCTGCCACATTTCGGTATGCATGGCCGGTGCCATGATGATCGGGCAGGTGGCGGTCAACAGCGTGGCGGTGAGCAGGTCATCGGCCCGGCCGGCCGCCGCCCGGGCCATCAGGTCGGCAGTGGCCGGCGCGACGATCACCAGGGCGGCGGACTTGCCCAGGCGCACGTGCTCGACGCCGGCGACGTCCTGCCACACAGTGGTGTGCACCGGATGCCCGGACAGCGCCGACCAGGTGGCTGCCCCCACGAAGCTCAGTGCGGACTCGGTCGGCACGACCCGCACGTCATGGCCGGACTCGGTGAGCAGGCGCAGCAGGTGCGCCACCTTGTAGGCCGCGATCCCCCCTGCGACGCCGAGGACGACCCGCGGACCCGAGGAGGTCAGGAGGGCTCCTCGACGGGCTCCTCGACCTTCTGGATGTTGAGCAGTTCGCCATCGATCTCGCGCAGCGCCACCGACAGCGACTTCTCCTGCGGGTGGGTCTCCACGAGCGGGCCGACGTACTCCAGGAGCCCCTCGCCGAGCTGGGAGTAGTAGGCATTGATCTGGCGCGCGCGCTTGGCGGCCTCGATCACCAGGGAGTACTTGGAGTGGGTCTTGCCCAAGAGGTCGTCGATGGGCGGGTAGGTGATGCCCTCGGGGCGAATGCTGGTGCCGGACATGGCTGACCCTCCTGTGTGCAACGACGAGCCCGCCGGATGAGCGCCCGGGTCGGGAGGCGGTTCGATGCGCCGGACTCAGGCCGAACGGCCCGAACCTTCGAGGAAGTCTACCAACTCGGCGGCTGCGCGGTGGACATCGTCGTTGACGATGACGATGTCGAACTCCGCGGCGGCCGCCAGCTCGGCGCGGGCGCGCACCAGCCGCCGGGCGATCGCGGCCTCGTCCTCGGTGCCCCGACCACGCAGCCGGGCCTCGAGCTCGGTCACCGAGGGTGGGCTGAGGAACACCATCAAGGCCTCGGGCATCGCGGCCCGGACCGCCCGAGCCCCCTGCAGCTCGATCTCGAGCAGCACCGACTCGCCGGCAGCCAGCCTGGCCTGCACCGGGGCCCGGGGCGTGCCGTACCGATTGCCGGCGAACTGCGCCCACTCCAGGAAGCCACCCTCGGCGATGGTCGCCGAGAACCGCTCGGGGGTCCAGAAGTGGTAGTGCTGGGCGGCGACCTCGCCCGCGCGCGGCGCCCGGGTGGTGGCCGACACGGAGATCCACAGGTCCGGGCGCAGCAGCCGCACCTGGGCCCCGACGGTCCCCTTGCCGACCCCGCTGGGTCCGCTGAGCACGATCAGTCGACCCGCCATCAGCGGCGGTCGCCGAAGCGCGCGTCGATGACGGCGGTGATCTCGGCGACCTGACGGGGCCCGAGCCCACCGACCCGACGATTGGCCGCGATCCCGATGCCGGCCATGATGTCCCCGGCCCGGGCCGGTCCGATCCCGCGGAAGCTGGACAACAGGTCCACGACCTTCATCCGCGCCACCATCCGGCCGCGATCATCGCGCTGACCACCGAGCCGCAGGACGTCAGCGACCTCGAGCTGCCCGTCGGCCAGCCCGGCGCGCACCTGCGCGCGCAGTTGCCGGGCGGCCACACCCCGAGCCGTCGCCCGCGCGCGCGCATCGG
>JBAVKQ010000152.1:0-30197 GCA_049688395.1 Candidatus Nanopelagicales bacterium | reverse complement strand
GAAGACCGCATCTCGACAAGTGCGCTCAGGGAAGTGGCGCAGTCACCTCCACGCTCACCTGCACCTCGTCGGCGACCTTCAGCTGGCCCATCATCGCGCTGTAGGGGCGCACTCCGAAGTCGCTCTGGCGCACGGGGACGGTGCAGCGGGCGGTGACCCGGTCGGCGGACTCCTCGAGTGCTGCGGTGGCCGTCAGCGGCTGGGAGGTGCCGTTGATGGTCAGCGTCCCGGTCGCGTGCAGATCGTTGCTCTCTCGGGTCAGTGTGTCGGCCACGAACGTGATCTCGGGGTGCCGGTCGGCGTGCAGGGACTTCAGCGCGTTGTCGCGGATCGTGCGCCGGTCGCCATCGCCGACCGGCTTCACCCCACCGCTTCCCGACTCCACCCGCAGGCTGGTCAGGTCGGCGCGCAGGGCCAGCGAGGTCGGGGCCGCCCCGGCCAGCTCGACGCTCATCGACCAGTCGTCGATCACGATCACGAGGTTGTGGCCCATTCGGGCGGCCGCGCCGGCGACCGCGGTGTGCAGGGTGAGTCTGCCGTGTTCGGTGGTGATGTCCATGGGGCCATGGTGCCTGCTGGGCTGCGATGGGCCAGCATGGGGCCATGACCTTCGTCGCTGTGAACGTCCTTTCCGTGCCCGGCCAGGCTGGGGCCACCCTCGAGGAGAGGTTCGCCCGACGCGCGGGTTCGGTGGAGCGCGCCCCCGGATTCCAGCACTTCGAGCTGCTGCGCCCGGTCGAGGGGACCCCGGACTACCTGGTCTACACGCGCTGGGACGACCAGGCGTCGTTCGAGGCGTGGACCCGGTCGCAGTCGTTCGCCGCCGGGCACGGCCAGGCCAGTGGTCGGAGCGAGGGGGAGCGTCCTGCGGCCAGCGGGTCCACGATCTGGAGTTTCGAGGTCGTGCAGTCGGTCGATCCGGCGTAGCGCCTCGCCGGGGGGCCCGCGTCGTGGCCCGCGCGCAGGTCGGCCGGGTGCGCCGGAATACCGTGGGCCCATGACCGCCGAGTTCACAGATCCGTTCGCCACCGCTGAGCGCAGGGCGCTGCGGGCTGTGACCCGCAACTTCGTCGAGCGCGAGGTCCTGGCCGATCTGGCCGATTGGGAGCGCGCCGGTGAGCTGCCGCGCGAGTTGCACCGTCGTGCTGCGCAGGCGGGGCTGCTGGGCGTCGGGTTCGCCGAGGCGGTCGGCGGCCAGGGTGGGGACTTCCTGGACACGGTGATCGTCACCGAGGAGGTGCTGCTGGCCGGCGGCAGCGGCGGGCTGATCGCGGGCCTCTTCACGCACGGGATCGCCCTGCCGCACATCATCGCGGCCGGTGACCCGGAACAGATCGACCGGTTCGTGCGCCCGGTGCTGGCCGGCGAGCAGATCGCCGCGCTGGCCATCACCGAGCCGGACGGCGGATCGGATGTGGCGGCGCTGCGCACCCGCGCGGTCCGCGACGGCGACGAGTTCGTCGTCGACGGGGCCAAGACCTACATCACCTCAGCCGCGCGGGCGGACTTCGTCACTGTCGCGGTGCGGACCGGCGCCGACGGGTTCGCCGGCATCTCACTGCTGGTCGTGCCCACCGACACGCCGGGATTCGCGGTCTCGCGGCGGCTGGAGAAGATGGGCTGGCTCTGCTCGGACACCGCCGAACTGGCCTTCACCGGGTGCCGGGTCCCGGTTGCCCACCTGGTCGGCACACCCGACAGCGGGTTCATCCAGATCGCCGCGCAGTTCGTCGTCGAGCGGTTGTCCATCGCTGTGCAGGCCTACGCCACCGCCCAACGCTGCCTGGACCTGACCCTGGAATGGGCCCGGGCACGCCGCACGTTCGGCAAGCCGCTCACCGGTCATCAGGTGGTGCGCCATCAACTTGTAGAGATGTATCGCCAGGTGGATGTGGCCCGGACCTACACCCGGGCGGTCGCTGTGCGCCATGCCGCCGGCCAGGACGTGATCGCGCAGGCCGCGCTGGCCAAGAACACCGCAGTGGCGGCCGCTGAGCACGTCGCCTACCAGGCGGTGCAGATCTTCGGCGGGTTGGGCTACATGCGCGAGTCCGAGGTGGAACGGCACTACCGTGACGTGCGCGTGCTGGCCATCGGCGGGGGCGCGACCGAGGTGATGGCCGAGTTGGCCGCACGCCGGCTGGGCATCTGAGCGCCGCGCTGGATCAGGTGGGGGCCATCGGGTAGCAGGTGAGATCCACGACCGCAGGTGCCCCGATCGCGGTCACCACCACGGAGGTCGCCTGCGGGTCCGGATAGATCCGCGCGCTCATCACCAGGCGACCACCATCGACGAAGACCTCGATCCAGGAGTGATCGACCAGGATGCGGGGGTCCACGTGCGGACCGGGCCGGAACGAGGCGCTGCAGGTGCCGCCCTCGCCGGTGCCGAGCAATCCTCGGTCCACCGTGGCGGTCCCGGCATGCGGGTCGAGTCGCACGAGCACCGGGCGCCCGGAATCGCCGGATCTGTTCGGCGATACCCTTGTAGTCCATCTGATCTCCCCTGTCGACCTGATCTCCCCTGTCGACCTTGATCTCCCCTGTAGACGCCGTCGCATCCGCCGTCGCATCCGGCGTCCTGCCGTACGTGTGTGAGGTTGTGCTGGGAGCCTCGGGCTGTCACGGATGCATCGCGCGGCGGCGCAAAGGGCCGAATGTGCCATTTCGATCTCACTTGCTGGCCGGTGTCCACTACCCTCGGTGAGGTGCCCCGCGCCCGCCTGCTCGTCGTCCACCACACGCCCTCGCCGGCTGTGCGTGAGCTGCTCGAGGCGATCCTGGCCGGGGCCGCCGACCCGGAGCTGGCCGCTGTCGAGGTCGTGGCGGAGCCGGCCCTGTCGGCGACCGCCTCCGATGTGCTGGGCGCCCAGGCGATCGTGCTGCTGACCCCGGCGAACATCGGGTACATGAGCGGGGCGCTCAAGCACTTCTTCGACACCGTCTACTACCCGTGCCTGGACGCAACCCGGGGCCTGCCCTGGGGTCTGGTCGTGCACGGCAACGACGACACCACCGGCGCGGTCCGCGCGGTGGAGAAGATCGCTGGGGCGCTGGCGTGGCGGCAGGTGGCTCCGGTGCTGTCGGTGATCGCCCCTCCCGCAGCACCGGACCTCGTAGCTGCGCGGGAGCTGGGAGCCACCGTGGCGGCCTTCGCGTTGGAAGGCTGATCTGCCTGTTGGGCGGCATCGGCGCTCGCTGCGATTGCGGCCCGGGTGGGCGCTGGTCACGCTAGCCTGACACCCGCGCTCGGAGTGGACCTCCCGCCGTGCTCGGGAGTCCGTCGCCTGGACCGACCTGTGGCCCCCCCGTCCGTGGCCTGAACCGATCCCTTGGAGGCAGACCATGTCGTCATCGCAGTCCCCGACGTCGGGGCAGCCCTCGAAAGGTCGGGCCAGCACGCCCAGCGCCTCCGGCACGCCCGGCGGATCACCGGGCGACGCCCTGGCAACGGCCGGACCCGGCTCGGCGACCCGGAACGCCAGCCCCAACTCACCAACTGCGGCAGGCCGCGCGCCAGCAAGCCCGACGCGGCCACCGGAGGATGTGCCGGCCGGCCTGCGGATCGCCGCCGCGTGGTCCTGGCGCATCCTGGTGGTGCTGCTGCTCGTGAGCGTGGCGGCGTTCGTGACGGTGAGCCTTCAGGTCCTGTTCGTCGCGCTGTTCGTCGCGCTGCTCATCACCGCGCTCATCCATCCCGCCACGGAGCGACTGCGGGGCTGGGGTGTTCCGCACATCCTGGCCACTGTCCTCGTCCTCGTGGGCTTCGTGGCGGGCGTGATCGCAGTGCTGTACTTCGCGGGGAGGTCCCTGGCGGGCCAGGCCGAAACGATCGGGACCGCAGTCACCGAGGGCTTCGACGAGGTGACGGCGTGGGCTCAGCGGACGTTCGGGATCAGCCTCGACCAGGTGTCGGGCTCCCTGGGATCCCTCAGTGATGGTCTCGGCGGGGCGGGTGAGGGGATCGCCTCCTCGGCGTTCGGCTTCGCCTCCACCGCGCTGGAAGTGCTCGGCGGGGCCGGTATCGCGCTGTTCGCGACCATCTTCTTCGTCCATGACGGGGCCGGGATCTGGGCCTGGCTGACCAGGCTGTTCCCGCGCAGCGTCCGAGAACGGGTCGACGATGCCGGCCAGCTGTCCTGGTCGACCTTGTCGTCCTACGCCCGGGGGACGGTGCTGATCGCCGCGATCGACGCGGTCGGCATCGGCGTGGGCGTGGCCCTGATCGGGGTCCCGCTCGCGGGCGCCATCGGCGTGCTGGTGTTCTTCGGAGCGTTCATCCCCATCGTGGGTGCGCTGGTGTCCGGTGCG
Source organism: Candidatus Nanopelagicales bacterium (assembly GCA_049688395.1). Lineage (GTDB taxonomy): Bacteria > Actinomycetota > Actinomycetes > S36-B12 > CAIYMF01 > Prado023. The sequence goes on along the minus strand of JBAVKQ010000152.1, from coordinate 25,886 downwards.
GTCGCGGTCCTCGTGGCCCTGGCGACCGTGGGGTGGACCGCTGCGCTCGCAGTGGCCGCCATCGTGCTCATCGTCCAGCAGGTCGAGGGCCAGATCCTGCAGCCACTGATCCAGGGCAAGATGGTGTCGCTGCATCCCCTGGCCGTGGTGCTCGCGGTGGCGGCCGGGTCCATCCTCGCCGGCCTGGTCGGCGCGGTCATCGCGGTGCCGGTGGTGGCGGTGGCCAATGTGCTGGTGCGTTACGCGGCCGAGGTCCGCCGCGAACTCCGGATGGAGCACCTGGCACAGACCTGAGTCGGGCGGTGCCGCCGCGCAGTAGCCTGTGTGCGGCGCCGGAACTGCCCCAGACCAGCGCGGCACCGTAGGGAGTGTGGTTCCGATGGCGACGGCGGCCAGCGATCTGGCAGAGACCCAGAACCGGGTGGCGGTCGTGCTGGCCGGGGCGGCCGCGCGCGGCGCCTTCCAGGCCGGCGCCCTGGCCGAGATCATCCCCGTGCTGGAGAGCCAGGGCCTGACCCCCACGATCTGGCTGGGCACCAGCGCGGGGAGCATCAACGCGACCCTGTTCGCCGCCGAGCTGCACGACGGTGCCGCCGCCGCGGCAAGACAGGTGCTCGAGGTGTGGAAGTCGATCAGCGACGACGACGTGTACCGCCCGCTGCTGCCCTTCTCGCTGGCCAGGTCGGCGCTGCAGTACGCCACGGGGGCGGTCCTGGAGCGCGGCCCGGGGCTGACCAGCCTGCTGAACACCGCCCCCCTGCAGACCACGGCCGACCAGGTGCTGCCGACCGCGCAACTCGCGGCCAACGTGCGCGCCGGGGTGGTGTCGGCGGTCGGCGTGGTCGCCACCCGGATGCCGGCCGACACCGACGCCGTCCTCTGCGGGGCGGCCAGCGGTCGCAGCGTGCTGTTCCTCGACGAGCAGGTGCCCGGCGCCTACGTGGGCGACCCGGACCGGGCGCTGGACGTGGTCCGCACGCCGGTGACCGCCGAGCAGGTGATGGCCTCCTCGGCGATCCCGGTCGGCTTCCCGCCGGTGCGGATCACCGAGCCGCAGGCCGCAGCCGCGTGGTACATCGACGGTGGGGTGCGCCTGAACGCGCCGCTGCATCCCGCGGTCGGGTTGGGCGCGGAGAAGATCCTGCTCGTCTCGGCCACGGCGACCAGGTACCCGCCGCCGCCGGTCCCGACGACGCCGGGTCGGATCCCGGACTCCGCCGATGCGGCCGCCCAGGTGCTGCACGCGGTGTTGGCCGATCGCACGACCGAGGACCTCGACCTGTTGCGGCGGACCAATCGGATGGTGGATCAGGCCGCGGCCGCCGGTCACGACCTGACCCGGCGCAGCGGTGGGCAATACCGGCCCATCGATGTCATGACGGTCTGCCCGGCGCCCGGCGAGCTGGGCAGGATCGCCTCCGAGGTGCACGCCCGGCGCACCGGTGGGTTGGGCTGGTTGCGCGAGACGGACAACTGGCTGCTGGGCCGGATCATCCGCGGGGCCGGCGATTCAGTGGGGCGCCGTGAGTTGCTCAGCTACCTGTTCTTCGACGAGCAGTACTTTGCCGCAGGCATCGAGTTGGGCCGACGGTTCGCGGCCCGGGCGCTGGCCGCAGGCTGGCAGCGCTGACCCTCAGCGGCGGCGAGTCGACGGACTACTGATCCTGCCTGGCCAGCGCGAGGGCGAGGACGCAATTGCCTCAGGCGAGAGCGCTGCCCGAGGCTGTCGCCGCTGCCGTGATCGAGTTCCGGACCGGGGCACTGATCAGCGCTCCCCGGCGCGTCGGCAAGCCCCTTCGCGGCGACCTTGCCAGCATCCATTCCGCCCCATACCCCGAACCTGCCCCCTATCACCGCGTCCCTTCCCGGTCAGCGGCGGGGCGGATCAGCCCCTCTGGAGCTCTGGAGGACAGCGCTGTATTGTACAAAGGCGCGCATGGGACGTACCCTGGCCTCATGAGTGAGATGACCGTCAGCGATGCCCGCGCCCGCTTGGCCGATGTGGTGGACGCCGCCCGGGTACAGCATGATCCGGTCTACCTGACCCGGCGTGGGCAGCGGGTCGCAGCGGTCATCGACGCTGACGATCTGGACCGGCTCATCGCCGCGGCGGAAGACCTCGCTGACATCGAGGCCGCGCGTGCGGCCCGCGCAGAGATCGCCGGTGGGCAGCCACCGATCCCTTGGGAGGACGTCAAGGCCGATCTCGGCCTGACATGAGCCACCGTGTCGAGGTGGCCCCGGCGGCGGCGCGGGCGCTGCGCAAGATCGACCCCGCAGCCAAGCGACGGATCCAGGCAGCAATCGAACTCCTCGCGCAACAGCCACGCCCCAGAGGCGCCAGGAAGCTCGCCGGTGGCGAAGGCGAGTGGCGGGTCCGCACCGGCGACTACCGCATCGTCTACGAGATCCACGACGAGGTACTGCTGGTCCTTGTTGTAGCGGTGGGCTACCGGCGAGACATCTACCGTCCTCGCTGAACCAGCTCCGTCTCTCCGACGTGGGTGCACCGATCTGCTCCGGTACCGTGCCGGTCAACGGCGCTGCTGCATCCGCGGCTTGTTATGTCCCTGTCATGGGGAAAGGTCACGCCTGTCCATGAGCGCCGACTGGCGGTGGGGGCCGGACTCAACCGCTGATCCGGGCGCCATGGTTGTCTGCGGTCGTGTTCGGCTACGTGGCGGTCGGGGACTCGGGCCATGGGGCCGAGCCGCCCCGCAGCGGGTAGCAGGACAGATCGAGGGTCAGCGGCGCGCCGTCCGCGTCCACCAGGATTTGGGTGTCGTCGGGCACCGGGTAGATCCGGGCGCTCAGCGCAAGTCGTCCGCCGTTGATGAACACCTCGATGGACGAGTTGTCGAGCAGGATCCGTGCGTTGGCGCGATCCCCGGGTTCGAACGATCCGGTGTGCACCCCGCCCTCTCCGGTTCCCAGGAGGGTGCGGTCGAGTGCGACCGTCCCGGACCAATGGTCGATCGTCACGAGGACCGGCCGCCCGGAGGCGCCTTGGCGCAGGCGCAGAGTGAGAGTTCCGCCCGGCGCGCAAGCAGCCGACAGCTCCAGGTCGCAGGCGGCTCCGGACGGCCCGGCCACGTCCAGGGATGCCCCGGGCTCCACGGTGGCCCCGACGACGGTCGTCGGTTCGCCGCGGAGCACCTCCAGCTCCTCGACTGGCCACTGGATGAGGCGATCTCCCTCGAGTCGTAGCGTCCGCGGCACGGTGAGGCAGTGCACCCAGCCGTTGTGTGCGCTGGGGTGTTTGACTGCGAGCAGGGGCTGTTCGTCGTGATCAGGCTTGCCCATCCAGCCGACCATGATCGTGCGCCCGGAATCGTCGGTGAACGACTGGGGGGCGTAGAAGTCCGGCCCCGCATCGACCTGGCGGAAGTCCGTTCCGGTGAATCGTCCCGTGGTCAGGTCCAGGACGCCGGGGTTGTACAGGGTCACGTCGCTGTGCCGTTCGGTGCCGGCCTGGGGGCCTTCGTCGAACTGGGGAGAGATCATCAGGATCTCGCCCCCGGTGAGCCGGATGATGTCCGGACACTCCCACATGTAGCCCAGGGGTTCACTCGCGCCCCCGCCGATTTCGCCGAGCAGTTCCCATTCGTGGAGGTCCGGCGAGCGCAGAAGTAGGGCTGTGCCGTGCAGGTCCTGAGTCTGGGCGCCCAGGAGCATCCAGTACGCGCCCTCGGTGGACCAGACCTTGGGGTCCCGGATATGTCCGGAGTAGCCGTCCAGCGGTGGCACCAGGGGGTTGTCTCGGTGCTTGACGACTGCTCCGTCGGGCCCGATGGCGGCGAGGTTCTGGTATGCCCACCGCTCCCCGGCCGGGCCGCGAACGTTGCCAGTGTAGAAGAAGCGCACCACGGCGTCAGCGACGAGCCCGCTGCCCGAGTAGCAGCCGTCCTTGTCCAGCGGGTCGCTCGGGGCCAACGCGACAGAGGGGTCGGACCAGTGCACGAGATCCGTGCTGGTCACGTGTGCCCAGAACTTCGAGGCGTGAACGGGGCCGAAGGGGTTCCACTGGTAGCAGAAGTGGTAGACGCCCTCGTGCTGGACGAGGCCGTTGGGGTCATTGAGCAGTCCCACCGGCGGTTGGATGTGGAAGGTCTGTCGCCACGGGTCGGCGTCGACGGCCTCGGGGCGGTCGACCACCGCCTGGGCCGCGCGGGCGCGCAGCGTGGCGTCGAAGGAATCCTGGTCCTCGATCGCGGGGGTCTCGGTCTTGCTCATGACGCAGCCTCCAGTGCGAGTTGGCCCAGGGCGATGCATCCTGCGACGCTGGCGAGGTCTCCCAATCCCGGCGGGACGATGAAGTCGTCGATGATGCCCGCGCCGACACCGGTACCGATCGTGAGGCAGACGACGCACTCGCCGGGGGGGCCGGTGGGGAACGTGACTTCGTGGTGCACGTGCTCAGGTCCGGTGCCTACGGCACAGACCATCTTGGTGCCGCCTGCTTCGACTGCTCCGATCAGCTGATGCATGTAGGTCCCCTCTACTGTGGTCTGGCTGCACGCATCCAACCCGGGGGTGGGGGTGTGAGCTCTGTTCAGCGGGTGCGGGGTTGGATCAGCCCGCAGCCCGCGGGGGGCGGGTGGTGCACCCTCGGCGCGACACGTGCGGCCGAGGGTGCACCACCGACTGGGGTAGTTGGCGTCGAGTGGAGGTCAGGCCTGGGCGTCGAGTTCCTTTGCCTTGGGCAGGGCCACCTGCTCGACCTCCTCCTCGACCATCTCAGCCTCAGCCTCCTTCGCGAAGCCACGCGCCTTGGTGATGAGGTACGTGGCGAGCATCGCAACGGACACGGAGATGAGCATCCCGATGACGTACTGCGGGATCTTCTCCGGGGTGACCAGGGCGGTTCCCGGTACGCCGGTCGCGCCGATGCTGTTCATGGTGACGTCCGTCCCCACGATCCACGCCCCCGCGGCCGCGCCGCCGCACAGGGCGCCCAGGAACGGCGTGAGCAGTCGCAGGTTGACACCGAAGAGCGCAGGTTCGGTGATCCCGAGGAACGCCGACACGGCCGACGGGATCGCGATGTCCTTGATCTTGGTCGCCCGGTTGCGGATCAGGAAGTACGCCATGAGCGCGCCACCACCCTGGGCCACGTTGGACATCGACCAGATCGGTAGGAGCGGGTTGTTCCCGACCGCGGGGTCGGCGATCAGGCCGAGCTCGACGGCGTGGAACGAGTGGTGCAGGCCGGTGATCACCAGGAACGAGTAGGAGCCGCCCATGATGGCTCCCGCGACCGGGCCGCCGAAATCCAGCAAGTTGATGAAGAAGTCCGAGATCAGGTCGCCCGTCACGCGCATGATGGGTCCGATGACCAGGATCGTCGCGAAGCCGGTTGCGATGAGGCTCAGCAGGGGGGTGAAGAGCATGTCGACCACGGTGGGCATGCGCTTGTGGAGCCACTTCTCCACGATCGACAGGAACCACACAGCCACGAGTACCGGAAGCACCGTGCCCTGGTAGCCGATCCGGTCGATCTCCCAGCCGAACAGTGACCAGGTGGGGATCGTCCCCTCGAGTGCCGCCTGGCCCTGGCCCCACGCGTTGAGCAGGTCCGGGTGGACCATGATCATGCCGACCGCGCCACCGAGATACTGGTTGGCCCCGAAGACCTTGGCGGCGCTGAAGCCGATCAGGATCGGTAGGAAGATGAACACCGCATTGGCGAACATGATGACCATCTCGGCGACGTCCTGGATCGCCGGCCAGTTGCTGATCAGCGGGTCGTCACCGAACAACCCGGGCTGGGCCAGCAGGTTGTAGAGGCCCATCATCAAGCCGGAGGCCACCAGCGCCGGGATCAGCGGCACGAAGACGTCCGAAAGGAGCTTGACCGCACGCTGCACGGGGTTCATCGTCTGGGCGGCGGCCTTCTTGACGTCCTCCATGCTGGCTTCCTGGATATGGGCGATCTTGCCCAATTCCTCGTGCACATGCTGCACGGTGCCCGGACCCAGGATGATCTGGTACTGCCCACCGGCCGCGAACGACCCGGCGACGGCGTCGATGCTCTCCACGGCCTTCTTGTCGACCTTGGCCTCGTCCTTGAGCACGAGTCGAAGCCGGGTCGCGCAATGGGCGTAGCTGGAGATGTTCTCCGACCCGCCCACCGCCTCAAGGATCTGCGCTGCAATCCCCTTGTAGTCCATCGCTGTCCTCCTCGGTAGGGAGCCGCCAACCCTCCGGATTCGCGGCCAGGTCGCCAAGTCTGGTACTCGGCCCGAAAACATGATGCTACGGTTCAGAACCGGATGCAAGCCCTTGCATGGGCGCCCAGTCGAGGTGTAATCTCGTGCTTGGCGGGGATTACTCTGGGATCGCTTTCATGGGCCGCTTGTGCGTGCAAACGCATACATGATAGCGTTTCCACCGTGCCACTCGAGTTAGCGTTTGCATTGGGTCGGTATGTCCGGTGAACGTCGTGTGAGCGGACGGCACCCGTCACCAGCCCCGGACATCCAGGCGGTCGCCAGCCTGGCTGGGGTGTCCACCGCCACAGTCTCGCGCGCCCTACGCGGGCTGGCGAATGTGTCCCCTTCGACCCGCGCGAGAGTCCTGGCCGCGGCAAGGGAACTCGACTACGTCATCTCTCCGAGCGCATCCCGGCTGGCCAGCGGGCAGACTGGCTCGGTCGGGGTCGTGATGCCCTACATCGGGCGCCCCTTCTTCGCCCAGGTGCTCGCCGGGGCGGAGTCGGTGCTGCGTGCGGCTGGATACGACGTGCTGCTCTACGCCCTTCCTGAAGACAAGGCGCGGGCTGGGTTCTTCGAGGAGCTTCCGCTGCGGCGGCGGGTCGACGCGGTCCTGATCCTGACCCTGCCGCTGACCGAGCCCCAGATGGACAAGCTGCGCGCCCTGGGGGTCCCCCTCGCAGTGGTCGGCTCGATCGGCCTGGACCCGGTGGGGGCCTCCCGCGTGGGCATCGACGACACTGCCGGCGCCCGAACGGCGGTCAATCACCTGATCAACCTCGGGCATGAGCGCATCGCGATGATCGGAGGCGGCGTCAGCGACGCCGAACCGAACCCGTTCAGGACGCCCGAGGACCGTCGTCTTGGATACCGCACGTCCCTGGCGGACGCAGGGTTGATCAGTTACCCGGGCTACGAGGTCGATGGTCGCTTCACCCCGGCCGGTGGAGATCAGGCGATGGGCAGCCTGCTCGGCCACGAGCACCCACCGACGGCGGTCTTCGCGCAATCGGACCGGATGGCCGTGGGCGCGATGCACGCCCTGCGCCGAGCCGGCCTGTCATGTCCCGAGGACGTGAGCATCATCGGGTTCGGCGACCACGAGGTGGCCGCTTCGCTGGAACTGACGACGATCGCCGAGCCGATGGCCGAGCAGGGTGCCCAGGCGGCCGAACAGATCCTCTCCGCCCTCGCAGGGGCGCAACCAGAGGCCGTCGTTCTCCCTACCCGGCTCGCCCTGCGGTCGAGCACGAGCCCGCCACCAGGGCGCCGAAGGAGGCAATAGGCGCGTGGGCGGTGCAGCGCCGTGCGGCCAGCCTGCCTGGTCTGGCTGACCACGCGTGCCTGACGGATGCGTGCCTCTGGACGCCCTCACGCGGTGGTGGGAGTGTCATGGCGGGCCGGACGGGCGCACGCTACCGTGATGCATGGCATTCGGGAGTCAGGGATGAGTAGCCGGTACGTGCTGTTCGCTGCGGTCTACCGTTCCGGGCCGCTGGCTCTCGATGGGATTCGGGTGCTCACATCCGCGAAGAAGGCGGAGGTTGCAGGAGTCGGGCTTCTGCACCGCGACGAGGATGGTCAGACGACGCTGCAGAGGGCCATCGGGGCCACGATCGCGCGTGCGGCACTGGTCGGGTTCTTCGTCGGCATGGCTGTAGGACTTGGGACGCGGCTGATGTGGGTGACGGCCCTGATCGGAGCGGTCATGGGCTCGTTCGTCGGCTACCAGGACCGGATCACGGAGGTCCGCGAGCTCGGCAGCCTTGTTGGCGAGTTCGTGCCCCCGGGTGGCTACGCCGTCGTGGCCGTCGCCGATGAGGCTCTGGCCAGCAGGCTGTCGCTCCAGTTCGACCTCGCCCAACAGACGCGGATGATCCCCATTGCAGGCCCCCGGATGAGGGAGCTGGCCCGCGTGCTGGCCCGCGGCAACCCCGAAGTCACGCGGGCCCTGGACGGCTCCCAGGGTTAGCGGTCCTGCTCACCGCAGGATTGGTGCTGCGTCCCTCCGGCCGACGGGATGTGTGCCAGCCGGTCGGCCTTCGAACGTCGACCGAGCGCCTGCCATGGCCGTGGAACGAGGTTGTGGGAAGATCTGGCTGGTAGAGCCGGAGGACTGGAGACTCGATGTCGTCGCCCGAAGAATCGAACCCGCGCCGGATGAAGTGGACGTTGCGCGTGCTGGGGAGCATGCTCCTGGTTCTGGTCCTCGCGTTGGTGCTGAACGCCGTCTACCGCTTCGGCAATGAGGTGCTCGCGCTCGTTCTGCTGGCAGCGGCGCTGGTTGCTCCCGGGGCATGGAAGCTCTACCGCGCCCGGTCTCGGGACTGATCCAATGGGCCTTCCAGGCTGCCGCCGGTATCACAGCTGGTCTCGCGGCTGAGACCATGGCCCTCACCCAGGTCCTGATACCGGGCCCCGATGGCTTGCCCGCGAGGCCCTGACCCTGGGCAGTGGCATGTCCTTCCCGGCCGGCTGGTCAGCGGGTCCTGCGGCTGCGGGGCTTCGACGTGGACTTCGTGGGACCGTCGGTCCCGGCTGCCGAGTTGGCCCACTTCCTGGGGCCGGCGGCCCCGGGCGTGGTCGCGATGTCGTGCTCGATGCCGAGCTCGTTGATCGGTTCCTGGCGCACGATCACCGCGATGCGCGCGACCGGGAAGATCATCGTGTGCGAGGGCCGGGGCTTCGGGCCTGACGGGGTGTGGGGTGTGGCGCTGGGGGCGGACATGGGGGGCCGCGGATATGGACGCCGGCGTCGCACTGCTCCAGGACGCGATCTCGGGGCCAACTGGCGTGCCTCGTCCTGACGCCGTCAGGCCGGACGTTGCCGCCGAGATAGCCCTGGCCACCCGGGAGTTCGCCCGCGTGGTGGGGGCGGCTACGCAGTTGGCTGTCGTGCGCGGGCCTCACCTTGTGGGTCACGAGACCTCGTGGGCGCAGGCGCGCGAGATGCTGGCGTTCACGTTGCGGGCGGTTCTTGCTGCGACCCTGGTCGCAGACGGTCGGATCGTGACCGAACGCATCGGCTGGGCCCAGTCCGTGCTTGCGGCGCGGTCGAAGCCGGTCAGCCTGGTGGCCGATACGTTCAACCTGCGGGTGATGGCGCTGCCCGCTGACCTCCCTCGGACCTCGGCCACGCCGCAGGCCGGCCTGGCTGCCTGCGGCCAGCCGCCGCCATCCGCGCCGTGAGCAGATGCGCGCTTCGCCCGGAGCGCAAGACGGGCGACCGCTACGAGGGTCGCATCGCCGCCTACCGTCCCGGTCGGCGGCGCTGCGTTCCGCCGCGACACGCGAGCAGGGGGCGGGCGTCACATCAGCCCACAGTGTTCCGGTCGGGGCTCGCGGTGCGCCCACCCGTGCGGGGTCGCGGCACCGGCGCTTGCCGTCCCGAGGGCCGGGGCACCTCCTGCGGCCCACTCGTCTCCTGCGGCCCGCTCGCCTTCGGCGGGACCAAGCAGTCCAGGGCAGCGACCCCGGCCGTCGGCGCCTCGGCCAGCATCTGCTCGAGCCGGAGCGCACCGGCCGGCCGGATGCCCGGCACCGGAGCGAGCACCACATGGCGCAACTGACCGCTGGCCGCGGCGATGACGGTGGCCCCGCCGATCAGGGGCAGCCCGGCCAGGGCGTCGGGCAGGTCTGCCTCGGCCCGGTGGTTGCGCTGGGTGAACCGGGCCGTGACGATCGCGGTAGGGAAGCCCTCCTGGTCGATCCGGAAGCTCGCGTTGCCGCCGTCGACCTCCACCTGCTCGGCGTCCAGCCCGAGCAACTCGGCGTTGCTGCGCCCCCACGCCAGCAGATCCGTGCGCCAGGACCGGCCCAACTGGGCCCGGGATCGGGAGCCGTTCGACCGGGGCTGGGCCGAGCAGGTGAGGTCGTGGGTGGCCATCAGCAGCGCCTGCCGGGTGGGCAGCAGCTCCACGTCGGCATACGTCGGCCGCGGCCCGACCCGGCCGCCGGGCAGCTCGCTGGGGTAGATGCCTCGGCGCCGGGCGGCCTCGACCAGCGTGCGCCGGAACCCGTCACGGTCCTGGGGGTACAGGTCGCTGTCGGCCGCGATGACGGCGTCCAGGAAGCTGCTGAACGTGATGTCGGCCGGTGGCAGGTAGTCCACGGCGCGCACCACCATCGCCAGCACCATCGCTGCGGCGGCCCGGGCCTCGCGGCACACGAGGTCCACCAGGGGTTGCGGCAGGACGACGGAATCCTCGGCACCGCTCAGGCCGGCCGCGCGCAGCAGCGGAGTGACCCGCTGCGTGTAGGCGGCGAAGAACGCCTCGAACACCGCGGCCACGAGCACCGCCCCGCGCTCGTGGGGCTCGGTGGACGCGCCCACCGGGATCGGATCCGCCTCGGCCAGCACCCGGCGTACGGCCTCGCGCCGCCCGGACCCCCGCCCGAATTCCCCGGCCAGGGCCACGAACGGGCCCGGTTCCCAGATCCGCGCGCCGGCCTGGGCCACCTGGGACTCCAGCAGCCCGGGCAGGTCGAAGTGGGCCAGGATCGCCAGGATGTCGGCGAAGCCCTCGTGGAAGGCGGCCGCATCCACCCCGGTGGGTTCCAGCGACAGCGGCCGCAGCTCGTGGAGGAACGCGTGGCCGGCCTCATGGTTGACGATGTCCTGGGACAGGCAGCCGTGCACCCACTGGCCGGGGAACAGCCCCAGCGGGTCGTCGATCGCGGTGAAGGAGCCGAACGACAGGCCCTCACCGGGGGCGTAGAAGGCGTTGGCCGCACGCAGCCGGTGCGGGAACACCGGCATCGGCCGCTCACCGGGCCCGTCCGGGGAGTCGCGCCAGACATTGGCCCAGACCAGGTGCCGACCACGGATCCGGTCGAGGGTCTCGAGCAGGGACGACAGGATCGCGTACACCGACTGCTGGCGGAACTGCGGGTCGGATTCGTCGGGGGCCAGCCCGTCCTGAGCGAGCAGGTAGGGGTCCTCGAGATCGACCCCGACGGTGCGGGTGCCGTCCGGCTGCCAGTCGCGCACCGCGATCCGATCCCCGACCGGCCCGGGGGCCAGCGGCTCCCAGGGCACCGAGAGCACCATGGTCGAGCCCGACCTGCGCGCATGTGTCGGGTCGAGGCTGAACACCCGCAACCGGCGACGGGCCGGTGCGGGGTAGGGCGAGGCTCGGGCCGGGGCGCGACGCGTGCTCGTGGAGGGCCGGCGGGCAGCGGGTATCCGAGGTGTCATCGCCGGCTCAGATCGCGAACGGGCGTTCGGTCCGGAACGCCCCCTTCGGGTCGTTGAGCGCCAGGTAGTTGGGCGTCTGCCAGGGCGGCATCTGGGCCTTGATCCGGGTCAGCAGCGTGCGGTACCCGCCGCGGAACGCACCGTCGGCCCACACCGTGCGCAGCGTGCCGGTGAACAGGCCGTTCTGGTCGCCGTCCGAGGAGGTCTGATTGTCCTGGCACCCCGAGAGCAGCAGCACCCGGGCGGCCAACGGCATCGAATCCGCGCCGTGGGTGCCGGCCCGGACCGTGTCGTAGACCGATCGGCGATCGGCGTTGTCCCGGTCGTTGACGGCTGCGGGCATGAATCGGCCGCCGGCGAACACCGAGGTGAGCGCGTCGGCACCCAGCCCGGCTGCGCCTGCGGTCGCCCCGAGCTGCGCCCGCACCACCGACCCGGAGTGGCACGAGTCGGACACGACCACGATCCGGACCCCCGGGGCGAACGCCGCCCAGCGGGCGAACAGCTCGTCGTCGAGGACCTGGCGGTCATAGAGCACCCAGGTCTCGTCGCGGCGGTCCTTCTCGTCACCGTCCTCGTCGGGCATCTGCCCCCCATGGCCGGCGTAGGTCACCACGAACAGGTCGCCGTCGGCCAGGGCGGCAGCCGCCCGGTCCAGCGCGCCGAGCACCGCCCGGCTCGTGGCCCTGGCGGTCAGCAGCGTACGGGTGCGCAGCCCTGCCGCGGCGCAGATCGACTTCATGTCGCGAGCGTCGAACTCGCAGGCTGCCAGGTCCCCCGACCAGCCGCCGTACGCGTCGGGGTTCACCGTGTTCAGTCCGATGTGCAGAGACCGGCCGAGCGGCATCGCGACCTCCTGGGACAACGACGGACCGGGGCCGTGCGCGGAGACCTGGCTGATCCGGTACTGACCAAGTTACGCCCGCTTAGCACATCGTGTCGAGGGTTCGGACACTGGGGTGGCAGATCCGTTGACGCCGCAACTCGGGCGCGGGTACGGTCGGTGCTGTCCGGGTCGCCCGGACGGCAAGGGGAGGTGGCCATGGCCCCAAACCGTGATGCCCGCCCGCGGGTCAAGCCCGAGCTGGCCCAGGCCGAGCCTGCCCCCCGCTCCCGATCCCGGGACCTTCCCGATGACCTGATGCTCGACTCGGTCATCTCCGAACCGCTGCGTGCGGTGATGCGCGCCGAGCCCACCCAGGAGATCGGGGTCGTCATCGAACTGCGGGTCCCGGATGCGCGGGCCTCGAATCGTCGGGGCCTGGCCGGGCTGGTCGCCGACGTGACGGGGGGCCGGGAGAAGGTTCCCGGCCGGGGGACGTCGCCGTACGTCACGATCGCCCTGACCCCGGCGGAGATCATCGCGCTGGTCACCCGGGACGCCGGCGCGGATTCGCCGCGCTCGCGCGCTGTCGCGGTCGCGGCCAACCCGGCGCCGCGCCGGCGCATCCACCGGATCTGGCCCAACTTCGAGATCACCGGACTCACGCTGCGCTCCGCGACCGCGACCAAGTGCCGGGCCGCCCAGCGGACCTTCGACGCCACCGGCGAGGGCATCGTGTGGGCGGTGCTGGACTCCGGGATCGACGCCACGCACCGGCACTTCGCCCGGTACGCGAACCTGGACCTGCCCGACGGGTTGGAGCCCCGCTCGTTCGTCCCCGAGGTCAGCGACCCACTGGTCGACGCCAACGGGCACGGCACGCACGTGGCCGGGATCATCGCCGGCGGGCTGGCCCCCGACGAGTCGGCCACAGCCGTGGGCTGGTACCTGGACGCCGCGGGCTCGGAGGCGCGTCAGGCCCTGCCGGTGCCGGGGATCGCCGGTATGGCCCCGGCCGCGAAGCTGCTGTCCTGCACGGTGCTGCGCCCGGACCGCACCGGTGACCTCACCGCGCTGCTCGACGCCCTGCTCTACATCGACGAGCTCAACGACGGTGGCCGCAACCTGCGCGTGCACGGGGTGAACATCTCCGTGGGGCACATGTTCGATCCCCGCTGGTACGCCGCGGGACGCACGCCGGTGTGCCGGGAGGTCGATCGCCTCGTGGCCTCCGGGGTCGTGGTCGTGGTGGCCGCGGGCAACACCGGCTACGGCTACGCCAAGGACCCCGAGGGCCGCACGATGCGCCTGGGATTCGCGGTGACCATCAACGACCCGGGCAACGCAGCACGGGCGATCACGGTCGGCGCGACCTCGTCGAGCCCGCAGACCACCGGCGTGTCCTACTTCTCCAGCAAGGGCCCCACCGGGGACGGCCGGCTGAAGCCGGACCTGGTCGCGCCGGGTGAGCGGGTCATCTCGGCCGCCGCCGGCGACCTGCTGCGCCAGGCCCGACTGGCCGACCCGGCCGCCACCTACATCGAGAGCACCGGGACCTCGATGTCCGCCCCGCACGTGTCGGGTGCCGCCGCCGGCCTGATGACTGTGCACCGGGAGCTCATCGGCGATGCGGAGCGGGTCAAGTCGATCCTCACGACCTCGGCGACCGACCTCGGCCGGGTCCCGACGTTCCAGGGCGCGGGCATGCTCGATGCCATGCGCGCGCTGCAGTCCATCTGAAGGAGACCCTCGTGAAGCTGCCCTACGCGCCCGTCGAGTTCACGAAGTCCGGCGAGCTGGCCGACCCCGAGCAGGTCACGGCAGCGCTGGCGATGCTGGACCGCGAGCGCAGCACCGACGTGGTGCTCATCGCCCACGGCTGGAACAACGACCTGCCCGCCGCGCAGCGGTTGTTCGCCGCGCTGGGTGACAACCTGGCCGATATGGTCCCGGCCGGCTCCCCTGCGCGGGTGGCCGTGATCGGCGTGCTCTGGCCCTCGGTGCGCTGGGCCGACGAGGTGGACGTCGCCGGGGGCGGGGTCGCGCTCGGCGACGATCACGCGGCACTGCTCTCGGGGATCGGGTCGTCGGTGGACGACCCCGAGGTGGCCGCGCGGTTGACCGAGCTGGCGGGACGCCTGGACGATCCGGCCGGGCGGGCGGCGTTCTTCGACGTCGTGCGCGAGTGGGTCCCGGGAGCGACCAGGGGCGAGCGCGACCCGGACGCGGACGAGGACGAGGATGCGGATGAGGACGCGCCGCCGAGCGCGCTGATCGGCGGCGACCCCGAGGCAGTGTTCGACTCGGTGCGGGTGGCCGTGTCCGGTGCCGACGAGGACCTGCCGGTGGCGCCGGGCGGGGCGTCCCAGGCACCCGGCGTCGCCCCGGACCTGCTCGCCGACGAGACGGCCGGGGAGGCGACGGCGGGGGCCGGCCTGTTCGGGATGTCCTGGGCGGCGCTGGGTCGCCAGCTGCTCAACACCTCGACCTACTACACGATGAAGGCGCGGGCAGGCGACGTCGGGGCCCATGGGGTCGCGCCGCTGGTGGACCGGATCGACGCGGCTGGGCCGGCGCGCCGGATCCATCTGGTCGGGCACTCGTTCGGGGCGCGGGTGGTCTCGGCCGCGGCGACCAACATCGCCACCCGGATCGAGAGCCTGACCCTGTTGCAGGGCGCGTTCAGCCACTACGGGTTCACCCCGAACTTCGCCGGCAGCGGTCACGACGGGGCGTTCCGCGGGGCCGTCGCGAACGGGCGGATCCACGGCCCGATCGTCATCACGCACACCCACAACGACAAGGCCGTGCGCCTGGCCTACGCCGTAGCCTCGCGGCTGGGCGGACAGGCGGGGTCCGCGGTCGGGGACCGAAACGACCGCTATGGCGGGATCGGGGCGAACGGGTCGGTCGACACCGGTGCGGTGCAATCGGTGCTCGGTGCGGACACCACGGCCTACGACTTCGCGCCGGGCACCATCACCAACCTGAACGCCGACAGCACGATCACCGGGCATGGCGACGTCACGAACCGGGCCGTGGCCAATGCCCTGGCGCAGGCGATCGGGCTGCGATGACCCACCAGAGCTGCCCGGGCTACGTCGACGAACCGTTCGCGACGCTGGTCGCGGACTACCCCGGCGCCGAGGTGTACCCGGCGCGGGCGTTCCGCCTCGAATGGGGGCCGATCTTCCATCGCGGGCGCCTCGACGGGACGGCGCGGGTGCTGGTCCTGGGTCAGGACCCTGCCACGCACGAGTCGATCGCCCGGCGGATCCTGGTGGGGGAGGCCGGTCAGCGGGTCCAGGGGCTGCTGACCAAGGTCGGCATCGGCGACAGCTACGTGCTGGTCAACGCGTTCCTCTACAGCGTGTACGGCCAGCGGTCCGGCGAGGCGCACGAGCGGGATCCGGCGATCGCGGCCTACCGCAACGCGTGGCTCGACGCACTGCTGGTCGACACGCAGGTGACCGCCGTGGTCGCCCTGGGTCGGCTGGCCCGGACCGCCTACGGCATGTGGGCCAAGACCCAGCCGGCCGCCGCTGACCGGCTGCACCTGGCCGCGCTGCGGCACCCGACCTATCCCGAGAGTGCCGCAGCCGCATCCGGGACGCCGCTTGCCCAGACCACGGCGAACCTGATGGCCGACTGGAACGCGAAGCTGCCAGCGCTGGCCGCGCACGTGAGGCCAGAGGCAACCGTGGACCTGACCCCCTACGGGGGTGGTTGGCGGGCGGCGGACCTCGCGGCGATCCCGGAACGGGACCTCCCGGCGGGCTCGCCGGACTGGTGGCGGTCCCTGGAGGGGTGGGCGGACCGCTACGGCCGTGACGCGCAGGCCAAGCGCACGACCATCCGGGTCCGGGTGCCGCGGGCGTACCGGACCTGGCCGCGAACCTGAGCCGCGCCGGGCCGACATCGGCCGCCCGGCCGGTGCCACGATCGAGGTGCGTGAGGAGGTAGCGCTGATGAGTCCCGATACCCGCGACGATGTTCGAGACCAGGCCCGTGCTGGCGACCCGTTCGAGGTGGCCTACACCCAAGGCCTGACCGAGGAGCTCGGGCCGCCGCCGAGCCGGCCCCGCGCCATGCCGCCGGCGCCGTTCACGTTGCGAGGGGCGGTGATCACCCCGGACGCGGCGTGGTCCACCGGCTACGTCACGGTGGCCAACGGCCGGATCGACCGGGTGTCGCGGCGCAAGCCCACCTCGGTGCCGGTGCACGAGACCGACGGGGTGATCCTGCCCGGGCTGCTGGACCTGCACGGGCACCCGGAGTTCAATGTGTTCGCCGCGTGGGAGCCGCCGACGCTGTATGCCAATCGGTACCGCTGGCGAGGTTCGGGGGTGTACAAGGCGCTGGTGCGCGATCCGCAGAACACGTTGATCGAGGCGGTCCCGGCGGGCACCCAGACCCGGTACGCCGAGGTGCGTGCGCTGGTCGGGGGAGTGACCGGCATCCAGGGTGCCTCGGGAGCGAGCACCTCGAAGGTCGAGCCGCTGGTGCGCAACCTCGACGGGTGGGCGTTCGGCGTGCACCGGGCGCGGGCGATGATCGACCTGCCCACCCAGACCTCGCGGGACATGGAGCGGCTGCGCACGATCCTGGCCAAGATCGAGTCCGGGGACGTGACGGCGTTCTACCTGCACCTGTCCGAAGGGGCCCGCGGCGACCAGCGCAGCCGCTCGGAGTTCGAGCGCTTCCTGGACTTCGGGGTGGCCACGCCGGCGACGAACATCATCCACGGCACGTCGCTGACCGCCGAGGACTGGCACGCGATGGCTGACGCCGGGTGCCGGCTGATCTGGTCGCCGCAGTCGAACCTGCGGCTCTACGGGCAGACGACGCTGGCCGGTGCGGCGCTGGCCGCCGGGGTGCCGGTGGCCCTGGGGGCCGACTGGCTGCCCTCGGGGTCCACCAGCCTGCTGGCCGAGATGAAGGTCGCCCGGCGCGAGTTGGCCCGGCAGGGGGCGCCCGTCGGGGCGGACGCGCTGGTGGCGATGGTCACCTCCGTGGCTGCCCGGGTGGGCGGGCTCGACGAGCACCTGGGCGCGCTGGCGCCGGGGCGGGCCGCGGACCTGGTCGTGCTCGAGCGGCACCACGCCGACCCGTACGAGAGCGTCTGCATGGCTGATCCGTCCTGGGTGGAGCTGGTCTGCATCGGCGGGGACATCACCTACGCCCGCACGGACTGGTTCGAGGAGCTGTCCGCCGACGCCGCTGGTCCGACGATCGAGGACCTGATCGCCTGGGGCAAGCCGATGCGGGTGGACACCGGGTTCCAGTCCCCGGTCGGCAGCCCCACCCCGCCGCTGTCGTTCGTGCGTGGCCAGCTCACTGATGCCTACCCGCCGGTGGGCCCGATCTTCGCCTGACGTCGGAGGCGCTGATGGCGGGTCTGCCCCGGTGCGCCGAACGGAGCCCGCGCTCGCCCGCAAGCCTGCCGACGGCAAGACCTCGCACCTGATATGTGGGTGTGCGGTGGGGTTCCAGGCTCCCGGAGGCAACCTCGCGTCCGATGTGTGGGTGAGCGGTCGAGTGTGGTCACTGCCAGACCCACACATCGAATGCGAGGTTGCTCGTCGCTGGGCCCCACAGCCTCCCAGACCCACACATCGGATGCGAGGTTCCCACCCGACCCCTGACTAGGCTCAGGTGGTGAGTGCCGCAACCAGCGACCCCCTGCTCGAGGCCGAGCGGGCGATGCGCGGCGTGTACCTGGTGTTCATCGGGTCCGGGTTCGGCTTCGCGAGCTGGGCCTCGCGCATCCCGCAGGTGCGCGCCGAGTTGGGGCTGACGCCCGGCGAGCTGGGCATCGTCCTGCTGGCCATCGCGGTCGGCTCGTTGCTGGCCCTGCCCACCGCGGGGCTGGTCGTGCACCGGCTCGGCGCGGCCCGCACGATCGTGGTGATGTCGATCCTGACCGCGTTGGGCATCGCGGTCGCAGGTGTCGGGGTGCTGGTGGGAGTCGCGCCGGTGGCAATCGGTCTGGGCGTGATGGGATTCGGCAACGGGGCGTGGGATGTGGCGATGAACGTCGAGGGTGCGGCGGTCGAGGCGCGCCTGGGGCGCACGATCATGTCGCGGTTCCACGCCGGCTTCAGCGTGGGCACGGTCCTGGGTGCGCTGGTCGGCGCGGCGATGAACGTGCTGCGGGTGCCGGTGACGGTCCACCTGCTGGCCGTCGCGGTGCTGCTGGCGGTCGCGATGCCGCTGGCCACACGCGGCTTCCTGCCGGCCGGGGCGCAGCAGGACGGCGATCAGGTGGGGGAGCGGCGGCATCCGCTGCGCGCCTGGCTGGAGCCACGGACGTTGCTGATCGGGCTGTTCGTACTCACGATGGCCTTCGCTGAGGGCACCGCCAACGATTGGCTGGGGGTGGCCGCGATCGACGGCTACGGCGCCTCGGCGGCGCTGGGGTCGCTGGCCTATGGCGTGTTCGTCGCGTCGATGACGGTGGGCCGCTGGTACGGGTCGGCGATCCTGGATCGCTTCGAGCGGGTGCCGGTCCTGCGGGTTTCGGCCGCAACGGCGCTGGTGGGACTGCTCATCGTCGTGTCGGGGGCAAACCTGGCCGTCGCGATGGTCGGGATGGTGCTGTGGGGGCTGGGCACTGCACTCGGGTTCCCGGTCGGCATGAGTGCGGCCGCTGATGACCCCCGCCATGCGGCCGGGCGGGTCAGCGTGGTCGCGACCATCGGGTACGTCGCGTTCCTGGCCGGGCCGCCGCTGATCGGCATCCTCGGCGACCAGGTGGGGGTGCTCCGGGCGCTCAGTGCCACGGCTGGGCTGTTGGCCGTGGGCCTGATGGTCGCCGGAGCGACCAGACCGATCCCCGCCGCCGCGGACTGACCTGGTCGGTGCGTGGCGTCAGGCAGGCCCCAACAGGGCGCGGGCCAGCGCCGCGGTGATCGGCAGGCCGGTGGCGGCTTCGATGTAGCGGAACTGCCCGGCGGGATTGATCTCGAGGAACACGTAGCGGCCGTCGGGGGTCAGGCGCAGGTCGATCGCGCCGTAGACCAGGCACAGGTCGTCGGTGAGCCCGAGCAGCAGCTCGGCGACCTCGGCGGGCAGGGCGGTCGCCTCGATCCGGGCGTTGCCGATGTCGATCCGGCTGTCGACCGGGTAGGCGGTCTGCTGGGAGTGGATCGCCGCGGGGAACAGTTGCCCAGCCACCACGGTCACGCGCAGGTCGTACTCGGCGGGCACGTACTCCTGGAAGATCACCGGCGCGTGCGCCACGTGCGCGAGCATCGCCAGCTCCTCGGTCTTGAGCAGCCGGGTCTCGCGCCACTCGTCGGCCGTGGACGAGAACGACTTGTAGATCACGTCCCGGTAGCCGCACGAGTCGACGAACCGCAGCGCGTCGTCGGGGTCGTTGGTCATCAGGGTGCGCGGGATCTCCAGTCCGCGCTCCTGGGCCATGACGAGTTGATAGCCCTTGCGTGCCGCGCGGTCATCGGCCCCCGG
This sequence comes from Candidatus Nanopelagicales bacterium, assembly GCA_049688395.1. Classification (GTDB taxonomy): domain Bacteria; phylum Actinomycetota; class Actinomycetes; order S36-B12; family CAIYMF01; genus Prado023. Next base: position 6,184 of record JBAVKQ010000152.1, on the reverse strand, counting down.
TTCGTTGACCCAGCGGGCCCGCAGCGCGTGCCACAGCCCGCCGAGCGCCTCGTGGGTCTCGTTGGCGGCGAACACCCGATGGCTGGGGCGGACCATCGCCTCGGCGACCTCCGGGTACTGGGGCCTGCGGACCCACACCGCGTCGACGTCGCGCAGGGAGATCCGCCGGCCGGCGTGGACCACCCACGACGCGATGCACCCGGCGCAGGAGTCCAGGCGCATCGACAGCGACGCCTGCTCGGGGAACCAGGCCAGGTCGATGATCTCGGCCCGGCCCCCGAGCGCGTCGATCTGCTCGGCCACGGCCACCGCGTGGTCGTCGGTGACCGGGGCCAGGATGAGGACCGTCATCCGTCGAACGCGCCGAGGGCGTCGAGCTCGGCCATCACCTTCTGGTACTCGGCGTAGACCTGGTCGGCGGTGGCTGCCTCAGTCGCGCTGAGCCGACCCTCGGCGTCAGCCGCGGCGAACTGGGTCAGGGCCGTCTCCATCTCCTGTGCTTGGGCGGCCAGGGATTGCACCTGCTGCTCGCGCAGCGCCCGGTGCGACTCGATCCAGGCGTTGGTGTGATGCGGGGTCGCCAGGAGGAACGGCATGGGCCCGGCCCCACCGGCCTCGTACTCGCCGGGCAGTTGCGGGCCCTGGGGCAGGTCGGCTGAGCCGAGCGTGCCCCCACCGAGGTCGGCGGCGGCCAGGGTGGCACCGCCCTGGTCCAGGACTGCGATGGTGGGACCTCCGGGGACGTCGAACTGGGCGAGGGTCGGCTGCGGGTTATCCAGTTGCGCGACCGTCGGCAGGTTGTCCACCTGCGCCAGGGTCCCCGGATTGTCCAGCTGTGCGAGGGTGGGCAGGTTGTCCACCTGGGCCATCGTGGGCTGCAGGTCCAGCACCGCCAGGGTCGGATGCACGTCGCGACGGGCCAGCGTGGGATGGAGGTCGAGGGTGGCGATCGTCGGCTTCGCGTCGAGCCGCGCCAGGGTCGGGTGCAGGTCGGCCAGGGCGAGGGTGGGGCCGGGCTTGGTGTGTCCGATGCTGGCGCGGTCGGTGTCCAGGCAGGCCTGCATCCGGTTGACCTGGCCACCGGTGAACATGACCATCCCAGCGTCGTCGGTGTAGTCCATGTAGTTGACGAACAGGTCGCCGTTGGGCCCGTTGTTGCAGGTGACGTGCGGGAACGTGGGCATGCCGGTGTTCGCGCCGGCGCAGTTGGGGGTGTCGGCCACGAAGTCGTCGCCGTTGCAGCCGTTGCCGTCGTCGCCCCAGATGTGGCGCAAGTTCAGCCAGTGGCCGATCTCGTGGGTCGCGGTGCGCCCGAGGTTGAACGGCGCGGCCGCGGTGCCGGTGTTGCCGAAGGCGGTGTCGCGGACGACCACGCCGTCGGTGGCCGCCGGACCACCGGGGAACTGTGCGTAGCCCAATAGTCCGCCAGCCAGCCGGCAGGACCACAGGTTCAGGTACGTGTCCGCGGGCCAGGCATCCGCGCCGCCCGTCGCACTGGCCTTGACCGCGTTGTCGTCGGTGAACCCCGCAGTGGTGGTCTTGACCCGCACGATCCCGTTGGTCGGGTTGCCGCTCGGGTCGGTGGTGGCCAACACGAACTCGACGCGGGCGTCGGCGCACAGCGGGGCGAACACGCCCGGGGTGCTTGCCACGTCGGGGTTGGTCTTGCGGAAGTCCCGGTTGAGCACCGTGATCTGGCTGGCGATCTGGGCGTCGCTGATGTTCTCCGCGTTCGTGCGCCAGACGACGTGCACCACGACCGGGATGACCGTCACCCCGATCCGCCCACCGGCCCGGGTGCCGCGGGCGAACTGCCAGGCGCGGGTCTCGCTCTGGGCCCGGGCGGCCGCGTACTGCGGATCGGATCGCAGGAGGCGCTCGTGCACCTCCATCGTGGCGCAACTACGGACGGTCGGGGTCTCGTTGTCTTCCTTGGCCATCGCTGGCCTCCTCGTCGTTCGGGTCGTCGTCAGCGCGTCGGACGACCAGGCGGTCGGGGCCGACGTCGGCGACTGCGTAGCGCTGGGGGGGTGAGCCGGACGGCGCGATCGTCAGGGCGCCGTCGTAGGTCCAGGTGCCCTCGCCGCGAACGCTCCGGTCGTCGGGGCCGGGACCTGAGGTCCCGAGTTGCCCGTCGGCGCCGAGGGTGAGGGAGTTCCGTCCGCGGGCGGGCGGGAAGTCCCAGTCGGAGGGGCGGAACACCAGCAGGCCGTCGTGGTCCTCCTCGTGGGAGTGAGTCCACGCCCGTTGCAGGGCGGCTGGAGTCTGCTTGTCAGGCATGGCGCCTCCGTGGCAGTGGTCGGAGTTGGCGACCTCCGACGTTCGAGATTATCCGCCGCGCTCCGGGCGCTGACAAGAGCAATTCGTGATCTGAATCACAAGAGTGCCCAGGTGTGGTCACTGGGCCGCCCGCCGCCCTTCCTTCACATTCCGATGAAGACCACCCGGTTGCCGTCGGGGTCCGTGAGCGGCAGGATGCGTGCGCCGCCGCCAGGTTGCGGGCCGCCGTGGGAGATGCCGGCCGCAGTCAACCGAGTCCCGACGGTGTCGAGGTCGGTCACGTCGAGCACGACGGAACTGTGCCCGGCGCGATCTGGCTCGGCCCACACCTGCACCCCGAAGGTGTCGCCAAGATGCCACTCGATCAGGCCCGGCATCGGTCGCGCATCGGGTTCGATGCCAAGGACGCGGGAGTACCAGACCTCGGCGCGCGAGAGGTCCGTGACGGTGCAGTTGGCGAGGACTCGGCGAATCATCGAAGGGCCTTTCGCGGTCGTGGTGTCCACCAGGAAGCCCGAGAGTGCCCCACTGCGGCGAGTGTGTCCGCGCAGATGGCCCGTTCCCTGCCACCAGCCTGCCCAGCCCGCATCACAGGCGGTCCGGCTGCGGGAGCGTAACGGTTCGAGACTCGGCGCCAGTCTGCACATCTGGCAACCATCTTCGGGCAGTCCCATCGGCCCTTGACAGGGTCGTGCGCCGGCGGGTGAATGGAAGCAGGGGCCGAACCGGGCTGGTTTGCTGGTGGCGCCTCGGGAGCACCGTTCGCACTGGAGTGATCATGGACTCGAACCCGGAGTTTTCCAGGATTCGCATCGAGGTCGAGACCGGGGGCGGCGCCCCGTCGATTGTCGTGCACCTGAGCATCGACCCAGCAACTGTCCACCTGCGTGACACGCAGTTGGGCACCCGGGTACTGCTCGACGGTTGGCCGCTCGTGGGCAGAGTTGGGGGTCCGGGCCTACCGGCCACGACGCTCTGGATCGCGCTGCCCGATCGGATGGAGGTCAAGGGCTCGGTTCTGGCCAGCGCTGCCGAGGAATCCCCGATCACCGACCGCCCGACGAGGATCGCACCGGTCCGTGCCCCGCGCCGCGATGAGCCTGACCGTTCGCGCTCGCCCGTGTTGTCGGTGACCCGGCGTCCTGAGCTCTACCGGGCCGAAGAACAGGAACCGCGCCCGCTCGCGCGACTGCTCGGCACCGAATCTGTCGGCCAGACCGCGATCGCGCTGGTCGAGGTCAACCCGGTGTTCACCGGGCCGACGGGCAACCTGATGCTCATTACCGAGCTGCGCATCTCCTTGCCACTGATCGCCGCCGCTGTCGTGAGCCCGCGCAGGGTGTCAGCCAGATCGGTCGTGCCCGTTTCCCCGGCGCAATTCGATCGGCTGCACCAGATCGCCCGAGCAGTGGTGGCGAATCCAGCCGACGTAGTGCCTCCGCGGGACCTCGCGATGCGCGACCGGAGCACCCGCTGGGACTACGTGATCATCACCGATGACCTCACTTGGAACGCGCCCGGCAAGACCCCCATCACCGCCATCAGCCCCAGCATCGTCAACGCCTTTCAGGCGCTGGCCAGCTGGAAGACGAGCCTCGGCCTGAAGGCTTGTGTGGTCAGGGTGACCGACATCATGGCAAGCCGCGCGGGCGTCGGGTTGGGAGCTGACTTCGCGACCGGGGCGGCCGATGTCCAGCAAGCTATTCGCCGCTTCCTACGCTATGCGCACGACCAGTGGGGCACGGCCTACGTTCTGCTCGGCGGGGACGATCGGATCGTGCCGATCAGGCGCCTGGCCATCGGCAAGTCGAGCCCATCGCTGCCGACGGACCTGTACTACTGCGCGCTCGATCCCCGAAACGACGAATGGGCCGAAGGCCGGTCGCTGGACTACGGCGCCTATGGCTTCTCCCGGCTGATGCCCAACGTGAGCATCGGCCGCGCGCCCGCGGCCAACGCCAGCGAGGCCATGAACTTCGTCACCAAGCTCATCGGCTACGAGGCGCATCGCACGACGGCCAACGGCCTCGCTGCGTCGTGGCTGGAGCGCATCCTCTACGTCTCGACGAAGTGGGGCGGCGACGTGCAGACCGAGGTCACGCCGGCGCCGAGCTTCCCACCTGGCGACAACCAGTACGCACTGGTCCCCGACCGCACGCGCGCGGTGATCAAGCTGATCGACACAGTGCGCGTCACGCAGGACCCGGACGCGAACACCACCAGCCCGGCGGACAACTGCTTCAACCGTGCCCCCGGCAAGGCGTACGTCAAGATCCACCTGACGCCGACCTACAAGAACCCGCAGGACATCGTGGCGAACTCGACGAACTCGACGATCGCGCTTTCGCACAACGAGAGGGCATGTGCCACGATCCCGGGCTGGTTCTACACCGACTGGGTTGACCATGATGGTCCCTGCCACGATGCGTCGGGGCAGAACTACGCCAGCGCGTGGATCATCGTCTATCTGCCGGCTGGCACAGTCCCGCGGTCCTTCGACGTCCGCCTGAACCCGGCACTGCGGATGGACTACACCCTCCTGAGCAAGGTGGGCCCAGGCGACTACCGGCCCATCGGCTACGACATCGCGGCCCCCACCACCGGCCACGGCTGGTTCTTCAGCGTGTCGCCCACCGACCCCGTGCCCAGCCCCGTGGACGCCACCGCGCACCAGGTGCCCACACCGTGGCTGGCGGTGTACGCAGACGCGCAGGAGCGCGCGCCGAAGTTGTTCGTGCTGGACCCCGCCGAGCAGGCGGACACGATGCGCGAGCAGGAGACCCTGCGAAAGCGAATCCTGGGCACCATGCCTGGATGGGACGCCGAATCGGCGCTCTACCCCGACGTGGCCGACCTGCCGGTGCCCGACCGTGCGGGGATCGATGTGCGGTACTACACGAAGGACCGCTTGCGCACCATGCTCAACCTGGGGCAGCACATCGTGAGCATCGGGGGGCACGGCAACGTGGGGGAGACCTGCTGCTCCGACGCGGGCGAGTGGTTCGACCGGGATCTCGCCGACCAGCTCACCAATGCGCCCACCTGCGGCATCCTCTATGCCAACTCCTGCCTCACCAACCGCTACACCGAGGACAGCCTGAGTCGGCACCTGGTGATGAGGAACCCCCACGGCGGCATGGTGGCCTACCTGGGCTACCTGGACGTCATCTCCATCGGTCTGGGCCATGCAGTCGAGAACAAGTTCTTCGCCGATCTTGCGAGCACGGGAGTGCTCGGCTCGGCCTTCGATGCGCGGGCATCCATGGTGGTGCCCGGCTCAGGCTTCGACGTGAACAGCGCCGACGTGCGCTACACCGTCTTCATGATGGGGCTGTTGGGCGACCCGGCACTTCGAGTGCATGGTGCGGTTCGGGAGTACCTGATGGCTTCTGCCCTGGCGGCGGCTCCCGACGCCAGCGGCCGGCTCAACACGATCTACGTTCGGCCGGATCACCGACTCGCGCGGATCGCGCAGAACCCGGGCGGCTGGGCGCGCGCCGCGGTCATCGACCGGGGCAGCTGGGCCAGCCGGTTCGCGTTGGCGGCGAACAGCGATGGGCGTCTGGAGGTGTTCTACACGGGGTCGGACAGCAAGGTGTATCACCTGTGGCAGACCGCCCCGAATGCTGGTTGGACGCAGTCGTTCGTGTTGGACAACGGCAGTTTCGCCAAGCAGCTCGCGGTGGGGGCGAACAGCGATGGGCGTCTGGAGGTGTTCTACACGGGGTCGGACGACAAGGTGTATCACCTGTGGCAGACCGCCCCGAATGCCGGATGGTTGTTGGGCGCCTTGCTGGGTGAGGATGTCGGCGTCACGCTGGTTGCGGATGTGGGGGTTGGCCGAAGGCCCCGTCCCGGGTTCGGGGCGGGGCCTTGGTGGTTGTGCTGGCGGTGTGATGGGTGT
>JBAVKQ010000151.1:0-12934 GCA_049688395.1 Candidatus Nanopelagicales bacterium | reverse complement strand
CGGCGAGCAACTCCGACAGGCCCGACTGCTCGGCCAAACCCATCACCGGGACCAGGCCCGCGCATGACACCAAGCGCTCGTCATCGAACACCGGAGTCGCCCGCGACCACGCATCAGGTAGTTTCACTTCCAGTGCCTTCTCGACTCGAACGAATCAGGAACTCGACACTCCCAATTCTTCCGACCGTGAAGGCACTCTCACGTCCAGACCCGCCGACAACCAACCCCCGACCCCCCGGCCGATCCACGGATCCAGGCTAAAGCCACCCGGGCACCGTCCTTGAACGTGCCGCCCGGGTGGCCGTGGCCGTCTTACGTGCGCGCGCGTTTCCAGCCAGGCGGGTCACGGGAGGGTGCAACGACTCCCGCCGCCCGGCAGGCTGCGGTCCGGGCCGGGCTGCCGGGTGAGCACCACACGACCAAGAACCGCCCACCGAGCCCCCCGCTCCGCCCCTCCCCCACTCCCAACTCCTTATCGCGCCCGCGCTCCTGTGAGCGCCCGATGGTGCGATTCGGCGCCGCTCTCACAACTCCCATGCACCGCGCTCGCCCCTCAGGAGGTGGGTTCGTCGACATTGGCTGCGGCCAGGGCGTTGCGGATCTCCACAGCCCCCGGGTCGGATACCAGGGCGGTGATGGCGGAATGCCGGTGCGATGGCGCCGTCCAACTGGTCAGCCGATTCGCCGCGGTGGTACAGCTCGCGGGCCTCCCGGCGGCGCGGGCGTTGGTTGCGCACGCCTCTCGTTCTACAGCCGTCCGGCTGCTCGAAGGACAGCGACGGCGCGCCCCGCGGCGGACACGGGCAGTCGGGAGTCCCGGAGCCCGGCGGCGAGTGCGTCGAGGCCCTCTGCTCCGAGTGCGTCGGCCCACACCTGGGCGGCTTGTTCATCAGTCTGGTCCAGTCCGAGGGCGCGCAGGGCATCCTGGTCACCTTGGAGCAACGATTCCACCCCGACGCCGAGAGCCGAGCAGAGCGCGATGGCATCGGCCACGGTGACCCGCCGGGAGCCCTTCTCCAGGGCCGCGATGGTGGGGCGGCTGAGCCCGGTCAGCGTGGCAAGGTCGATCTGGCGGATGCCCTGCCGGGCGCGCAGGGCACGCAGGTTGGCCGCGATCACTTGATCAGTGTCATGGGCCACGCCCTGATGGTCCCGCGCTTACAGGGTGCCCGCAAGGTCGCCACGCGGTACCCGCAACCCACGTTTCGTCGGTATTCACGACATGGTGCTAGGTTTCAGACTTGTGGAACCCACAACGTGCTGCCCGGTCACAGATCGGAACACGTCACGTCGGGGGGAGACGTCGCAGGTGCCGTGACGTGAACGGGATGGCGGGCACTCCCTGCCGTTCAGGTCAGGTCTGTGGCCCGGCTGCTGGTCCCAACGCGAGCACCCCTTCCTGCGCGACGGGGGTAGGAAAGGTTGGTCGTGGACGGGCGGTGGACTCAGGCCAGGGGCGTGCCGCTCACTGTCGAGGGTGACAGCGCGGGCACGGGCACGGGTGCCAACCCGCCGCTGACCACCACGGCGCGGTCCAGGGCCGCGGCGGGCCTGAACCCAGCACCAAAGTCGAGGCAACCGCTCGGGCTGTGTCTGGTCCCGCCGGGAACAGCCCGATCCCGGTCCGGCGGGACTTCCCCTCCGCAACCGCGACGTGACCCAGAGGACGGTATCTGATGAGCGACCCAGAATCGGCGGCTGCCCCAATGCCCTGCGACACCTGCGGGCACACCTCCCCGGACACCGCGTGGCAATCCTCCTGGCCGTCCTGCCCCGCCTGCGCCGCGCCGCAATTCACCGGGATCCAGAAGGCCGAGAACACCCCGCGCTTCCCGATGGGCGACTGACCCATGATCACCGCGACGACGCGGCTCGGGTCCCACTGGGGGCATCGCGACGAACGCCGGATGACCCCATGACGCACGACCACGGACCAGGTCCGGTGCTCTACGCAGTCCACGCCGGGTGGCAACTGGCCCACCTTGTGCGATCCGCCGACGAGGTGGCCCTGTGTGGTCGCCCGATGCCGGACCGGTTCGTCACCCTACGTTCCTCGACCAGCCCAGCGGGGACGGAACCATGCCCCGAATGCCTCAGCGCGCGCCAGGGGTGGGCGACGCCGAACCAGTGAGACACACCCGGTGCACCCGGACGTTCGGGTGTGCCGCTGCCGGCCTCACCGGGTCCGGGCACAGCCCTGGTGCGATGTGCCCGGACCCGCCGTTGGGTCAGCTTGGCGACCCCGATCGTGGCGACCAGGAGCCCCCGGTGACGGCGGCGATCAACATCGCCATTCCCTGGTCTAGGGAGCCGGACCAGCCGAGTTGCCTTTGTCGAGCGGCTGGACGGGACTGACCACGCCTCGCGTCACCGAGTCGAGACCCATGGGCACGCGCGAGATGATTGCCGCCCGCCAGCGCGACTGTGCCGTCCCCGTGTGCCGTCAGGGTTGCTGGATCGTGACCGCGACTCCGCCTCGCTTGTGACCGGCTTCGACGAATCGGTGGGCGTCGACGATCCGGTCTATTGGGTAGGTTGCCCCGACGATCGGGGTGAGGGTGCCGGCTTCGACGAGGGCGGTGAGTTGCTCCAGGCGTCGGGAGCTCAGTTCCAGGTTGCCGTCGTCGATGGAGACGTACCTGCCGTCGGGGGCCAGGGCCTTCTTGCAGGCCTGCTTGAGTGGCGATGTCTTCTGGCCGCCGACGGAGTCCAGGACGAATGCGTAGCTCGCACCCTGGGGCGGGGTGTCGACGCGGGTGTAGTCCAGGACCTGGTCGGCGCCGAGGGATCTGACGAGGTCGAGGTTCTTCGTGCTGCAGACGGCGCTGACGTGTGCTCCCAACGACTTGGCGTACTGGATTGCCATCGTTCCGGAGGTGCCGGATGCGCCGTAGATGAGGACGTCCTGTCCAGGCTGGATTGCGCCCTTGTCGACGTACTGGAGTGCGAGCAGGCCGCCGTAGGCGGCAGCGGTCGCCTGCTCGTGGGTGAGGTTGGTGGGCTTGAGCGCCAAGGTGCCATGGGTGCGTGAGTCGGTGTCGATCATGCACCGGTACTCGGCGTAGGCACCGAGCCGGAAGCCGGTGCCGCCATACACGGCATCACCGGGCGTGAACCTGCTGGTCTGCGCACCCGTCTGGTCGATCACACCGGAGAAGACGAAGCCGAGGATCGGGTGTCGCGGTTTGGTCACGCCCATCATGAGCCGGAACGGAACCTGCAACCTGGCGCTGACGTGTGCTGAGCGGATGAAGATGTCGGACGCGGTCACGGCGCTGGCGATGATCCGAACACGCACCTCGTCCGGCCTCGGCGACGGCGTCGGGACCTGACAGACACGCAGCACCTCGGGCGGGCCGTACCTGTCGCTGACGACGGCTGTCATGGTGGGAAGGGTTGCCATCGGACTCACCTCAGGATCTGCTGGTCATCTGAAGGGCCGGCAGGGGTGTGCTTGTGTCCGCCTGGTCTCCGGCGGCGGGTGGGGCAGCGAATCCCTTGACGATCAGCCAGACCGCCAACACCATCTCGTTGACGAAGAACGGCAGGTTCAGGGCAACCTGGAGTGTCGACAACGGGGCCGTGAAGCCGAAGAGGACCAGCAGCGCCGCGGTCAGGCCCAGGGTCGTTGCGGCGATTCCCCAGCCTGACAACCATCGGGGGATGAGCCCGGACCGCCAGAAGATGTAGTAGTACATCGTGGCGCCCACATAGCAGGCGAGGATGCCGGCGAGGTTGGCCCGGTCACGAAGTGCCAGCAGCACCGCACCCGTGGTCTGGTCCGACGAGGTCGCCGCTACCGCGGCTTGTTGGCTGAGGGTGATCAGCAGGAGGGCGCCGACGGCCCCGAGGATGTACAGGGTTCCCTCGATGATTCGGAAACCGACCGACCCGATCGCCAGGCCTTCACGGTGTTGCCGGAGGACGGGGTACAGGGTCAGGGCGATGCCGGCGCTGGTCATGCCGGCCAGGATCCAGAAGAACGCCCCCATGGTGACGCGGTCCTGGTTCGCGAAGATCGTGGCGAGGTAGTCCGGACTGTGCAGGACGGGATTGAGCAAGGCTGACCCGATGAGGCTGGCGGCGGTCGCGGCAATGAACAGCACACCCGCTGTTCGCGCCGTCACGGTGGTGGATCTCATGATTCCTCCTTATTGCTGGCCGGCCTGGGGGCCGGATCCGTCGTGGTGGGCGCGTCGGCGGCCGAGGTGAGGCTGAGCACCTCGTATCCGCGCAACGCCTCCAGGAACGGCTGGAAGCTGCCGCAGACCCGGCACCGCAGGACCTGTCCGTCGATCTCGACGTCGCTGACCCCAGCCGCGCGTCGCACCCGGTCCGCGGGGGGTGGGCCGACGCAGACCACCCTCACGGCGTAGGTCTCCAGTTCTGCGATCACAACTTCAGCGTAGGAACCGGCAGTGGTGGCCGGAATCCGTGGAAACCCGCAGCCAGTACCTACCTGCACCGCATCGACGGGCTGGGGCCGTGGTGGTTTCCTTGCACCATGGCCAGGGTGACCGGGCGCTCGGGCAATCTCCCGGCCGAGGCGACGAGCTTCGTCGGGCGCCGCCACGAGTTGGCCGAGGTGCGCACGAGACTCGGGACCGCGCGCATCGTCAGCCTCGTCGGGCCGGGCGGCGTGGGCAAGACGCGCCTGGCGATCCGGATCGCGACCGACCTCGCCCGCGGATTCCCCGACGGCGCGTGGCTGGTCGACCTGGCCGAGGTCCGCGATCCCGCACTGGTCAGCAACGCCGCCGCGGCGGCTCTCACCCTCCATGACCGGACCCCATCCGGCACGCAGACCCTGGTGCTGTCCTACCTGGCAGGCAAGGACGCACTGCTGGTGGTGGACAACTGCGAGCATGTGCTCGACGCCGCCGCCCGACTGGTCACCGCCGTCGTCGAAGCAGCGCCCGGGGTGCGGGTGCTCACCACCAGCCGCGAGCCGCTGTCCGTACCAGGTGAGCACGTGCTGCCCGTCCCGCCGCTGGACCTGCCACCCACTGATGCCGAGGAACCCCTGCACCGGCTGGCCCAGAACGAAGCGGTCATGCTGTTCACGCAGCGCGCAGCCGCGGCATCCGCGACGTTCACACTGACCGACTCCAACCGGGCGGCCGTCGTAGGCGTGTGCCGGCGGCTCGACGGCCTGCCACTGGCGATCGAACTGGCCGCGGTCCGGACACGCGTGCTGAGCGTGGAGCAGATCCTCGGCCACCTGAGCGACCGGTTCGGGCTGCTGACCGGAGGATCCCGGGCCGCCCTCCCCCGCCACCAGACGCTGCGGACCGCGATCGATTGGAGCCATGACCTGCTCACGGGCGACGAACGGACACTGCTACGGCGACTGGCCGTGTTCGCGGGCCGGTTCACCCTGGACGATGTGGAGGGGGTCTGCGCCGGCGAGGACCTGCCCGCCGCCCGGGTCCTGGACGTGCTGTCGTCACTGGTCGACAAGTCCCTGGTCATCACCGAGGAAGCCCGGGCGGTCGCCTACCACCGGCTGCACGAGACGATGCGCGAGTACGCCACCCTGAGACTGCGGGACGCCGGCGAGGAGGAACTCCTCACCCAAAGGTGCACCGAGTACTACACCTCGAAGTGCCACCGATTCGCCGCCGAAGCCCGCTACCAGCTGGTCCCCTGGCTGGGATGGCTCGATCTGGAGATCGACAACATCCGATCCGTCCTGGCGGGCTGCCTGTCCCGCGCTGACTACGGGACCGGGTTGGACCTGGCCGCCTCGCTGGGTGGTACTGGGTCACCCGGGCAACCACCGAAGGGGTGCGCTGGCTGGACCAGCTCCTCACCGCCAGCCCCAACGAGAGACCGCAGCACGCCCCGGGGCTGTTCATGCGGGGGTTCCTGGCCGTGCTGCTGGCTGACCCCGCAACGGCCAGGCCGATGCTGGTACGTGCGGCCTCCGCCGCCCGCGACACAACCCACACGCAACTGCTGGCCCAGTCGCTTGCCATGGAATCGGTCGCCGCGAACCTGGCCGGCGATCACGCGTCGGGCCACCGGCGGCTCGACGAGACCCGAGTAGTAGTCGCAGCTCTCGAAGATCTCCCCGCCCGACTCGCCCTGCTACAAGCAGAGGCGATAGACGGATTCACCCGCGGAGACCTCGAGGCGTTCCGTTCCGCCTCCGCAGAAGGTGCCCAGCTCAGCCGGGACGCCGGCGACCTGTACACCCTCGAGATCTGGCTGATGAACCAAGGATTCGCCGCACTGACCGCCCGGGACCGTGACGACCCAGGGCCACTGCTCACCGAGGCGCTGAAGATCGCTGACCGCATCGACGACCGGGTCGCCCAGTTCTACCTGGTCGGCGCCCTGGGCTGCCATGCTGCAGCGTCGGGCGAGCCCCGTCTCGCGGCTGCCCTGCTCGGGGCCTGCGAAAGCCTGCGCGCCGAGACCGGTGCACAGATCAACCCGATCCTGGCCCCACTGCTCCCACGGGCAACAGCCGCAGCGAGTTCCGCACTCGGCCACTCGACATTCGAAGCCCAGTTCACGGCAGGCACCCAACACACCCGGGACGCCGCGATCAGGCTCGCCCTCGGCGAACCAACCCACCGTCCCGTCGGACCTCACCACGACAGGCAAACACCCCTCAGCCAGCGAGAAGTCGAGATCGCAGGCCTGGTCGCCGCCGGGCTGACCAACAAGCAGATCGGAACCCGCGTGTTCATATCCGAGCGCACCGTCGAGAACCACGTCCGCAGCATCATGAACAAGCTCGGCTTCCACTCACGAACCCAGATCGCCAGCTGGATCACCGCCACCGACCAGAAGGCATGAGGTTCGGACGGGTGCCGCCGCCTTCCCACACCGGTGCGACGCGGAAAGCGCAGGACGAACACCCCCCACATCCCGACAACCTCGAACGGGCGAAGATCGACGCAGGAACTACCCCTGGACCTGACCCGCAACACCGCTGGGCCACAAGCAGAGTCACTACCTCAATTGGGCTACAAACTGGGGGACAGCCCAAAGCCCGTTCCCGGGATCGCCCACCGCATCGATGTTCCCGCCCCCTCCCCCACCCGGACTCCATACCGCGCCCGCGTGTGGACGACGGGTATGTCCTGGCTATAGCCTTGTTGGGCGTCCCCTGGCCGTTGCTCCCCCGTCGCGGTCGGGGGGCGCGCTCCGCTCCCTCCGCTGCCGCCGGAAGCCCGTGGATCCTCGGCTCGGTGGGACGGACAGCACCCCCCGTAGCCGTCCGTCCCACCGGTCGCGTTCGCGCCGCAAAGACCCCGCGCCTGTCGATCGTCGCGAGTCAGCGCCCCTTGAGTCCCCGCCGGCACCGCCTGCGGAGGGCATATCCGGGCTGTACCCTCCCAGGCGTGGAGGATCCTGGGTCAGAGGCTGGACAACGGCTGGTGCCGTCAGACTGGATGCACCTGGCCGATTCCTCGTTGGCGGCGTTCCTGCGGATGCTGGCGGACAACCCCGACCCCGACACAGTCGCCGCGGCCATCGCACAGGGAGTGCTGTCAGCGTTCCGGCCGATTGTCACCGCGATCGGGTTCATCCACCTTGATCGCCAGGTCCTGGCGGTCGTCGGCGCCTTCGGGGCCGAACCTGAAGTCCGTCACCGCTACGCTGCGGTGCCCCTGGACACCGACATACCGGCCACCGTCTGCTACCGAACGAACGCGATCGTGACCACACCGTCGGCACGACTGGCCGTGGACTACCCCCTGGTCGCGCCGTACGTGAACTCCGGCCAGGGTCCAGCACATGGTGAGGCAACGGCATTCCCGATCCGCTACCGCGGTGCCGTCATCGCCGTTCTCGGGTTGGAGTTCGACCATCCCCAGGCCGAGCCGTGGTTCCTGCGATCGGCGGTGTCGACCATCTCCGGGCCGCTGGCCATGTGGGCCGCGCTGCGCATCCGGCTCGACGACGGCCCCGACACGTACTGGTCCCGACGTCCGGACCGGCCCCTGACCGTGACCGAACGCCAACAGCGGATCATCGCCCTCGTGCGTGAAGGGCGGACCAACCCACAGATCTCCACCGAGATCGGATTCTCGGTACCCACCATCAAGTCCGAGCTGGCCCGGCTCTGCGTGCTGCTGGGAGCCACGAGCCGCTCCGACCTTGCCGCGAAGGCCGCACGCGCCGGATTCTGAGCCCACCAAGCTCCTCCCTTGGGCCCGGCCAGGCCGCGGGCGGGTCGTTCACCACCATGATCGGGCAGCCGCTGGGCCTGTGAATCAGACCCTGACGGCAACACGACCCGGGTGCGCGCGCGTGCACGTACTGTGCACCCCGTAGGCGAACGAGCCGACGTCCAGGGTGCTGGCGACGGGCAGGGTGGTGTGGGTCCTCGCTCCACCTGCTGTCCGGGGATATGTGAGGAGCTGGCTATGGGGTGGAAGCCCACGGAGATCGGTGACCTGAGTGGTCGGTCCGCGATCGTCACCGGGGCGAACTCGGGTATCGGGTTCGTGGAGGCCAGGACGTTGGCCGAACACGGTGCCCATGTGATTCTCGCTGTGCGCAACGTCGATGCTGGTCGCGAGGCGGCGGCGCGTATCGCCGGCAGCGCCGTGGTCCAGCACCTGGACCTGGTTTCCCTGGAATCGGTGCGCGCGTTCGCCGCCGGGGTCGAGGTCCCGGTGGATCTGCTGGTCAACAACGCCGGGGTGATGGCCCCGCCAACACGGCGGACAACCGTCGACGGGTTTGAGCTGCAGTTCGCCACGAACCACCTCGGCCACTTCGCGCTGACCGGGTTGCTGCTGCCCGCCCTGCTGGCCGCGCCGGCGCCGCGGGTGACGACGGTGGCCTCCCTGGCGCACAACCAGGGCGACGAGCGGGTGGTCGAGGGCAACCCCGCAGACGGCTACGACCCGTCCGTCTCCTACGGGCAGACGAAGCTGGCCAACCTGCTGTTCGCTCTCGAGCTGCACCGTCGGGCCACCGCCGCGGGCTCGAACCTCACCTCGACAGCCGCCCACCCCGGAGTGGCGGTGACCCACCTCATGGCCAGCCGCGACGGGATGGGGGCCCGATGGGCGGTCCGCACCTTCGCACCTCCCCTCATGCGCCTGGTCCTGCCCGGGTCCGAGGGTGGGGCGCAGTCCGTCCTGTACGCCGCCACCGTCGCCGCCCCCGGGGTCGTACACCGGCCCGCAGGGACCCGGCGAGATCCGCGGCAAGGTCGGCCCCGCGAAGCTCAGCCGCCACGCCACCGACGAGGACCTCGCTCGCCGACTGTGGACCATCAGCGAGGACCTCACCGGGGTGACAATCACCCTGTAGAACCGAGGCCCTCCCCCGGTGCGCGCATCAGCGTTCCCGCCGCCCGGTCCTGACCGTCAGCCAGGCACTCAACGCATAGGACCCGCAGCCGGACGAACGTGATGCCAAGCACCGCCCGCGCGCTCGTAAGGTGGTATCGGCTGCGCTGGTCGCAGACCTGACCTGGGCCCACTCTCCTTAGAACTGACATACCCCTAGGGGTATAGTGGTGATCGACCAGACAAGCATCCATCCTGAAGCGATTGGATCCACACCCAGCCGGTCACGCAACGTGCGCCGCGCTGTGCGCAGCGACCGCAACGCATCGCCCTGCCGACCGCCCCGGTACTGGGCGGTGGCCAGGATCGCCCACCGCCGTTCCCGCAGCGGCTCGAGGCGGACCGCCGCCTCGGCCTCCACCGCGACCTGGCGGTGCTCACCGGTGGCCAGCCGCGCCTCGAGCAGGTCCTCCTGCGCGGTGCGATGCATCTCCTCCAGGCGGGTGGTCTCGCTGCGGGCCGGCACCCAATCCTCAAGATCACCGAACGGGCGACCCCGCCACAGCGCGAGGGCACGCAGATAGGTCGACGCGGCCCGGTCGGGTTCCCCGCTGGCCGCCAGCAGCTGCGCCCGGGTGACCAACTGCTCAAACCGGCGGGAGTCCAACGCGTCGTCACTGACCGGCAACCGGTACCCGCCCGACACCGTCTGGATGGCCTCAGCGCCGAGCACCTTGCGCAGTCGGCCGATGCAGATCTGGACCTGCTTGGGCCACGAGGAAGGGGCGTCGTCTCCCCAGATCGCCTCCGCGAACTCCTCGGGGGGGATGACCCGGCCGGGGGTGAGCGCGAGCACGGTCAACGCGACCCGGTCACGCGGCTCGAGCGGGCGGGCGCCATCGACCTGCAGCGGGCCGAGCAGGTCGATGCCCATGACCCGGAGTATGGGCGCGCCCCGCACACCGGTCAACGCCCCGGATACCGCACGGATACCAGCACCAGCGCACCCGGATACCGCGGCGCCGCACTGTGAGGTCACCGGGGATGCGCCCCACGCATCCGCCAGCCAACCGAACAGCCCGAGAGGACATCATCATGAACAGGCACCCAGCACTCGGCGTGGCAGCATGCGCGATCGCGTTGACCGCAGCATGCGGCGGGCAGGCTCCGACCGCACCACCTGACCAAGCCAGCAGCACCCCGGCATACGCGTGGGCGCTCGACGGGGACGGCACCGCGGAACCGGGCACCCAGGACCTCACCTTCAACGGCGAGCACATCCTCAGCGAGGATGCCGTGTCGTTCACCGGGACCGGTTCCGCCGCGACCGCCGCCCCCGGCCCGGTGGACGCCACCGCCGACTTCACGGTCTCGGCGTGGGTCAGCCTCAGCCCCTCGCTCGTGGGGGCGCCGTTCGCGACCGCGGTCAGCCAGCTGGGCACGACGGCAGCCGCCTTCTACCTCGGCGTCGCCGAGAACGAGTGGGCGTTCTCCATGAAGGACGCCGACAGCAACGAACCCGGGCACACCATCCGCGCCGCCGCCGGCACCGCGACGTCCGGTGCGGACACGTGGGTCCACCTGGTCGGCGTGCATAACCAGCAGGCCAACCAGATCGAGCTGTACGTCGATGGCCGACCCGCCGCGCGCACCGCGTTCTCCGCCCCCTGGCTGGCCGACGGGCCGCTGACCATCGGCCGGTCCCAGGCCCACGGAGCACCCGCCGACTTCTGGCCCGGAGCCATCGCCGACGTGACCATCTACACCACCCCCCTGACGGAAGCGCAGGTCGCGGACCTCACCGACCGGACCCGGCCCACCGGCCCACCACCAACCGCGCCTACCAGCCAGTCTGCCCTGGCAGTGGTCAACGGAACGTTCGAATACCCCTACACCCCCACCGAGTCGAAGCGACTGGAGGAGTCGTTCGGCCCGGAGGCCGCCGCCGCGGGGTTCCCCGGCAAAGCCACCGTCACCGTCCGCTTCGTCGACGGCCAATGGCAGCAGTACTTCACCATCAACGACCAGATCTACACGGTCAACGGGGCGCCAGAGGGCGACGGCGGCACCTACACCATCAACGGAGACCAGATCGTCCTTGAGAACGGCCATTCCCCAGCTGCCACGTTCCGGTGGACCCTCGACGAGGACAGGTTGTCCCTAGCCCTCAACGACTACTCCGACGAGGACGGGGACGCCGCAATGGTCCGGTTCGTCATGGAACACGACTACACCCGGACAGCCCCCTGACGGCCCAGCCACCACAGGGCGCCAACGGCCGCGGCGACCATGGGACATCTACGCTCCGGCTGCTGGGGCTGCGGCCGCCCCCGGTGCTGGACGACCCCTCGCCGAGTCGGCACGCGCGGCCGCCGACCTGCGGGCGGTCGACAGCACCTCAGTGCGGGGTGAGGCCGAACTGGTCAGCGATGACCACAAGGTCCCGGTGCCGGTTGTCGATCGGTGTGACGGTGGAGGTGGTGAGTAGGGCGCCGTCGAAGATGGCCCAGCATTCCCAGTGCCGCCCCAGTCGGGATTCGTAGCGGATGCCGCCGTAGCGGGGTTGGCCGTCGTGGTCGGTGCGGGAGTAGATCCAGGAGGCCAGCACCCCGGGTGAGTCTCCGGTTCGCGCTGTACACAGAGCCCCGGTCGAGTTCGTCCACACCCAGCGGCGCCAACTCCGCGTGCAGCTGGGGACCGAGGGTCAGCAGGGTGCTCGTGTCATCGATGTCGACGAAGGGAAGCGGTGCCGCCAGCGCGAAGCTGACCAGGCGGCGGTCCTCCCGCCACGCTGCCGGGATGCCGCCGGGGTCCATGTAGCCGGGGTCCTCCCGCACCGCTGCGGTCACGGCCGGCGACGGGCGGAACCGGGCCAACGTCTCAGCAAAGCAGCCCTCGACTGTGGTGGCCGCGTAGAGCACCCCTCCCCCGGGCACGTCGAACCTGTTCCCGGACCGGGCCAGGGTGGCGTCGGTCTGGCCGATCCGGGCGAACCGCATCGGATCCTCGCGTCGGCCGATCCGCCACAACCGGTCCGGTGGGGCCACCAGGGTCAGGCCTGGCACGCTCACCCACCCGCCGCGAACGCGCGAGCGGCGGCCAGGGTCTCGCGCAGGTCGCCCTCGGCGATCGCTTCGGCCGGTGCCCGATCATCGAGTTGCGGGTTCATCCCGATGAACCACGCCCGGATCGTGGGCGCCGCCTCGACCGGGCGCAGTAGTTCCAGGATCTGATACGCGGCCCTGACCCGGCGCTCTCGATCCAGACCAGGCGTGACCTTGCCAGTGGCCCACCGGTCGACCGTGGTCAACGACACCCCGAACGTGAACCCCGCCAGCTTGGGGCCCAGCACCTCCTTGACGGCCGCAACCTGATCAGTCAGAGCCACCTGGGCGCCCGCGGCGTGACTGGAACGAGTCGTGGTCGACATCGCCATCACCTCCTTGACGCCAGCGTAGCCCACATGCAGCCCGTATGCATCCATCAATGCCGTCACCATGCAGCGTATCTGCACCCTACGCTCAAGCGAGTGTCAGTACTGGGCGACTGGACGGGATCGTCGGGCGTCGGGCCTCGGACTGTGGCTGACGCCGGGCAGGCCGCAGGCCCCAGTCGGCCGAACCTGACCGCCGCCACAGCTCCGCCCAAGCAGGGTCGAGCCTCAGTTGGGCTAC
>JBAVKQ010000150.1:0-13462 GCA_049688395.1 Candidatus Nanopelagicales bacterium | reverse complement strand
CGCCCCAGGCACCCGCGGCCCACGACCACGCCGGCGCAGCCGGTCTGGCCCATCATGCGCAGCGCGTCGACGGCAGTCCAGATGTCGCCGTTGCCCAGGACGGGCACGCGCAGGGTTTCCAGTTCGGCGACCAGCCGTGCGATCGCCGACCAGTCAGCCTGCCCGCCGTACATCTGCGCCGCGGTGCGCCCGTGCAGCGCGACCCAGGCAGCGCCCTCCTGCGCCGCGGCGCGACCGGCCTCAAGGTAGGTCAGGTGCTCCTCGTCGATGCCCGTGCGCATCTTGACCGTCACCGGGACCCGGCCGTCGGCGGCGGCCACCGCCCCGGCCACGACGGCGCGGAACAGGTCGCGCTTCCAGGGCAGCGCGGACCCGCCGCCCTTGCGGGTGACCTTCGGGACCGGGCAGCCGAAGTTGAGGTCCACGTGGTCGGCAAGGTCCTCGCGGACCACCATCGCGACCGCTGCGGCGATCACCGCCGGGTCGACGCCGTAGAGCTGCAGGGAGCGCGGTGACTCGTCGGCGTCGAACCGGATCAGGCTCATCGTCTCGTCGGTGCGCTCCAGCAGCGCCCGCGAGGTGATCATCTCCGAGACGTAGATGCCCGCCCCGGACTCCCGGCACAGCCGCCGGAACGCCCTGTTGGTGATGCCGGCCATCGGGGCGAGCACGACCGGGGGGTCCACCGGGCGGCCACCGATCAGCGGCAGGGCGATCGCGGACGGGGCGATCGACGACAGGGCGATCGAGGGTGGCGCGATCGAGGGTGGCGAAACGGGCATGGGCCCCATTGTCGCCCGAACTACCGCCTCGCCGACCTTTCGTGCTCCGATCCGTGGCAAGTGCTCCAGCCCGGAGCGGAGCATCTGCCACGAAATGGAGCACGAGGCGGGGGTGGCCGTCAGCGCGCGCGGGGCGCCGCGCGGCTCAGTAGGCGGGCAGACGCTCGGCCAGCCAGGCGCGCAGACCGGCCAGCGGGATGCGCTCCTGAGTCATGGAGTCGCGCTCGCGCACGGTCACGGCCTGATCCTCCAGGGTGTCGAAGTCGACCGTGACGCAGAACGGCGTGCCGATCTCGTCCTGGCGACGGTAGCGCCGACCGATCGCGCCCGCGTCGTCGAAGTCCACGTTCCAGGTCCGGCGCAGCTCCGCGGCCAGGTCGCGCGCGACCGGGGACAGGTCGGCGTTGCGCGAGAGCGGCAGCACCGCGACCTTCACCGGCGCGAGCCGCGGGTCCAGGCGCAACACGGTGCGCTTGTCGACCCCGCCCTTGGCGTTGGGGGCCTCGTCCTCGTCGTAGGCGTCGATCAGGAATGCCAGCACGCAGCGGGTCAGGCCCGCTGCCGGCTCGATGACGAAGGGCACCCAGCGCTCGCCGGACTCCTGGTCGAAGTAGCTCAGGTCCACACCGGACTTCTCCGAGTGGGTGCGCAGGTCGAAGTCGGTCCGGTTGGCCACACCCTCCAGCTCGGCGAACTCAGAGCCGGCGAACGTGAACCGGTACTCGATGTCCACGGTGCGCTTCGAGTAGTGCGAGAGCTTCTCGGCGGGGTGCTCGAAGAGGCGCAGGTTCTCCTTCTTCATGCCCAGGTCGAGGTACCAGTCCCAGCGGGCCTGGAGCCAGTACTCGTGCCACTGCTCGTCCGTGCCGGGCTCGACGAAGAACTCCATCTCCATCTGCTCGAACTCGCGCGTGCGGAAGATGAAGTTGCCCGGGGTGATCTCGTTGCGGAAGCTCTTGCCCGTCTGGCCGATCCCGAACGGCGGCTTCTTGCGTGACGTGTTGGCCACGTTGAGGTAGTTGACGAAGATGCCCTGCGCGGTCTCCGGGCGCAGGTAGTGCACCGCGCCGGCGTCCTCGACCGGCCCGACCATCGTGCGCAGCATCCCGTTGAAGTCCCTTGGCTCGGTGAACTGCCCGCGGGTGCCGCAGTTGGTGCACACGATCTCCTCGAGCCCGGTCGCCGGGCGAGCGTGCTTCTCCTCGTACTGCTCGAGCAGGGTGTCCGAGCGCCAGCGCTTGTGGCACTGCTTGCACTCGGTCAGGGGGTCGACGAACGCGCTGAGGTGGCCCGAGGCCTCCCACACCTGCGGGGCCAGGATCACCGAGGAGTCCAGGCCGACCACGTCGTCGCGGCCACGCACGACCGACTGCCACCATGCCCGGCGGATGTTCTCCTTGAGCTCCACACCCAGCGGGCCGTAGTCCCAGGCCGATCGGGTGCCGCCATAGATGTCCGAGCTGGGGTACACGAACCCCCGGCGCTTGCTCAGGTTGACGACAGCCTCGACGCGGGCATCGGGCTTGGCGGGCTTGGCCATGAAGCTCTCCAGGGGTGTGTTCGCGGTGGGGTTCCGACCTGGCCGGCGCGCCGGCACTCTGGCGACCAACCCTACCTGCACCCATGGCGCCCGATCGGCGACAATGCGCCCATGGCCAAGAAGCGGATCCATCGTGAGCCCGGCACCCGACCCATCGAGGCTGCCGCCCCGCCGGCCCGCTCGGCTCCCCGGGGCCCGGCCGGTTCGGCGACGTCAGCGGCCCCGGGCGAGCCCGGACCCCGGCGCAGGCGCTTCGAGGCGATCAGCGCGCCGTGGTTGCTGCGGATGCAACGACTGCCGGGCTTCGTGGTCCCGGTGCTGCTGGCGCTCCTGCTCTTCCTGGGCCTGACCATCCGCGCCGAGTGGGCAGGAACGTTCCTGATCGTCATCGCGGTGTTCCTGACCTGGCTGACCGCCATCTCGTGGCCGGTGATCTCCGCGCGCAGCCGGGTGGTTCGCGTGGTCGTCGATGTGGGAGTGCTGGCCCTGGGCGTGCTCAAGCTGCTCGGGCGGATCTGAACCGGGCCGGCTACGGCAACGTCTCGTTGGGCAGGGCACCGCCGTAGCGGCGATCGCGCGCGGCGTAGATCTCGGCGGCTCGCCACAGGTCGCGCCGGTCGAAGTCCGGCCAGAGGGTGTCGAGGAATACCAGCTCGGCGTAGGCCGACTGCCAGAGCAGGAAGTTCGAGGTGCGCTGCTCGCCCGAGGAGCGCACGAACAGGTCCACGTCGGGCATGTCCGGCTCGTCGAGGTAGCGGGCCAGCACGTCCTCGTCGATCTGCTCGGGGCGCAGCACGCCGGCCCGGACGTCGGCGGCCAGGGCTGCGGCCGCGTCGGCGATCTCCGCGCGCCCGCCGTAGTTGACGCACATGGCCAGGGTCATCGCGGTGTTGCCGGCCGTGAGCTCCTCGGCGCGCTCGAGCTCGGAGATGACGCTGCGCCACAGCCGCGGCCGGCGACCCACCCACCGGATCCGCACGCCCATCTCGTGGAGCTGGTCGCGGCGGCGCGCGATCACGTCGCGGTTGAAGCCCATCAGGAACCGGACCTCGTCGGGTGAGCGCTTCCAGTTCTCGGTGGAGAACGCGTAGGCCGACAGGTAGTCGATGCCCAGCTCGAGTGCGCCGTGCACGCAGTCCAGCAGCGCGGACTCACCGGCCTCGTGCCCGGCGGTGCGCGGCAGCCCGCGCTCCTGGGCCCACCGGCCGTTGCCGTCCATGACCACCGCGACGTGCCGCGGGACGAGCTCGGCGGGCAGAGCGGGCGGGCGCGCCCCGCAGGGGTGCGGCGTCGGTGCGAGGACCGCCCGGGCCTCGGAGTCTGGTCGGGCCTGGGAGCCTGGTCCGGCGTCGGGGTCCGGGCGCCCACGGCGCCACCAGGTTCCGGAGTTCTCGACCATGGGGTTGATCCTCCCGCTCGAACACCCTGCATTGCTGGGTGCGACACGGCTGATCCCCCGGCTGGGTGCGTCCGGTCGGTCAGCCGCCAGGAGCGCACGGCCTTCGGATGCGGCTGCGCGGCGAGCGCAGCGGGCCAGAACCGTTGGCGCGCAGTCGGTCCGAGGGGGATGCTGGGGCCATGGAAGACTCCGTCGGCATGAGCACCGAACCGGGCACCGCGCAACAGGGAACCCCTGAACTGCACACCGCGCAACCGGGCACCCCTGAGCGTGGACGAGACCCGGACGGTCCGACCGCAGGCCACGCGCACCCGGTCTGGGCCAACGCGCACCGGGTGACCGACTTCCTGCTGGTGGGCGGCTCGCTGCGCAGTGGGGATGCCGACCCCGGCACGGTCATCACCGAGCTCAAGGCGCACGGTCTGACCCACATCCTGGACTGCCGCACCGAGACCTCCGACGAGCGCCTCGTGGCCCAGCTCGCCCCCGAGCTCACCTACCACCAGGCCGGCACGCAGGACGAGGCCGCAGGCACCGCCGAGGGCTGGTTCGACAGCGGGGTGAGCTTCGCCCGCGAGGCCTTGAAGGTGCCCGGCACGGTGGTGCTCGCGCACTGCGCCCTGGGTCAGGCGCGCGGGCCGTCCATGGCCTACGCGGTGCTGCTCGACCAGGGCTACGAACCCGGGGAGGCGCTGCTGATGATCACCCGGGCCCGCCCGGAGGCGAAGGCGTCCTACGCCGAGCACGCACTGGACTGGCACCTGACCCGGACCGGCGCCAGCGAGACCCAGCGCACGACCGCGTTCGAGTCGCTGCGCGCAGCCCGTGGGCAGGTCGGCGGGTGGCAGCACCGCCGGCACTGACTTGCGCCGGACGAGCCACCGCCGTTCACCGACTTGTGGTTGAGAGAACCTCCCGTCCACCGCGGCGGGAGACGGTTCGCGCTCGGCGTGGTCGAAAGGACCCGGCATCGAGCCCGGAGTTCGACCACAACTCGGCGGACCAGCCGGTGCGGCCTGCGGAGCGCGTGTGGTTCGACCACAAGTCGGCGAACGGCGTCCGGCAGCCCGGCAGCCCGGCAGCCCGGCAGCCCGGCAGCCGAGCCTCACATGCGCTCGACCAGGGGCAGCGACTTGAGCTGACGCTCCAGGTGCCACTGCAGGTAGGCGGCCACCAGACCGGAGGCCTCCCGCCGGGCACGCTGGTCGGCGGCGTCGGCCACCGACCAGTCCCCGGACAGCAGCGCCCCGAGCAGCGTGAGGGTGTCGGGTCGGGGCGCTGCGGACCCGGGCACCCGGCAGTCCGCGCACAGCGCGCCACCGCCCGGCAGGCTGAAGGCCCGATGCGGACCGGCCTCCCCGCAGCGGGCGCACGCGTCGAACGAGGCCGCCCAGCCCGCGATTGCCAGCGAGCGGACCAGATACGCGTCGAGCACCAGCCCGGGATCGTGCTCGCGCTGGACCAGCGCCCGCAACCCCCCGACCAGCAGCTGGAACTGCGCGGGAGCCGGTTCGCGCTCCTCGGGCGTCAGTCGCTCCGCGGTCTCGCAGATGGCCTGTGCCGAGGTCCAGCGCGGGTAGTCCCCGGCCAGGTCGGCCCCGAACGAGAACAGCGACTCGACCTGGGTGAACGAGTCCAGCGACCGCCCGATGTGCAGTTGGGCATCCACCAGGCCCATCGGCTCGAGCCGGGCCCCGAACTTCGAGGCCGTGCGGCGCACCCCACGAGCCACCGCCCGGACCCGCCCGTTCGAGCGGGTCAGCAGGGTGATGATGCGATCGGCCTCACCGAGGGGATGGGTGCGCAGCACCACCCCGGAGTCGCGGTAGGTCGGCACCGGACCATTGTGCGCCCCCGCCGGCGCAGGGCGGGCAGGACGACGCCGGCGGCTTCAGAACCCGAGCCGGCGCAGCTGCTTGGGGTCGCGCTGCCACTCCTTGGCCACCTTGACGTGCAGGTCCAGGTACACCGGGGTGCCCATCATCGCCTCGATCCCCGCCCGGGAGCGGATGCCCACATCGCGCAGCCGGGCCCCCTTGGACCCGATCACGATGGCCTTCTGCGAGGGGCGCTCCACATACACGACCGCGTGGATGTCCAGCAGCGGCCGCACGACCGGTCGGTCCGCGCGCAGGCCCATCTCCTCGACGACCACCGCGATCGAGTGCGGCAGCTCGTCGCTGACCCCCTCGAGAGCGGCCTCGCGGATCAGCTCGGCGACCAGCACCGCCTCTGGCTCGTCGGTCAGCTCACCGTCTGGGTAGAGCGCCGGGCCCTCGGGCAGCGCGGCGACGAATTGGTCGGCCACGTCGTCGAGCTGCTGCCCACGGGTGGCCGAGACCGGCACGATCGCGGCCCACTCGACCTGCGTGGCGGTCCCCAGCTCGGCGACCGACAGGAGCTTGGGCACCAACGCAGCGCGGCTGATCCGGTCGATCTTGGTGACCAGGGCGATCAGCGGCGTGCGCCGCCCGCCCGTGGTCGCGCCGGCCAGCCGGTGGGCGATCCGCCGGTCGCCGGGGCCGATCGCCTCGTCGGCCGGCAGGCACAGCGCGATGGCGTCGACCTGCGCCCACTGCTCCTCGACCAGCGCGTTGAGCCGGGTGCCCAGCACGTTGCGTGGCCGATGGATGCCCGGGGTGTCGACCAGGACGATCTGGGCGTCGGGCCGGTGGATGATGCCGCGGATCACGTGCCGGGTGGTCTGCGGCTTGCTGGAGGTGATGGCGACCTTCGCCCCGACCAGGGCGTTGGTCAGCGTTGACTTACCTGCGTTGGGCCGCCCGACGATCGCGACGAACCCGCTGCGGTGCGCGCTCATGTACCGGACCCCGACAGCCGGCCGGCCGCATCGCGACCATGTCCGTTGCTGGTCCGCGCATCCCGACCGTTTCCGGTGCGAGCCTCGTCGGCCCCGGCGACCTCGGACTCCCCGCCGCCGTCCAGCGGCTCGGCCAGCACCGTGGTCACCCGGTTGCGTCGCCCGGCGGCCTGATCGGCGGTCAGCCGCCAACCGTCCAGGATCACCGACGTGCCCGGCAGCGGCACCTTGCCCAGTCGCTTGGCGATCAGGCCGGCCAGGGTGTCCACGCCCTCCTGCTCGGCATCGATGTCCAGGCCGAGGGCCTCGGCCGCGTCCTCGACGTGGATCCGCGCACTGAACCGGATGCTGCCCGCGGTCAGCCGCTCGATCTCGGGCACCTCGTGGTCGTACTCGTCTGTGATCTCCCCCACGATCTCCTCGAGCACGTCCTCGATGGTGACCAGCCCGGCTGTGCCGCCGTACTCGTCGACGGCGATCGCGATGTGCACGCGCTGGGCCTGCAGGTCGCGCAACAGGTCATCGACCAACTTGGAGTCCGGCACGAACGTGGCCGGACGCATCCGCGAATCGATCCGCTCGGTGGACTCGGCATCGCGGTGCTCGAAGATCCGGGCGACCACGTCGCGCAGGTAGAACATGCCCACCACGTCGTCGGGACCGTCGCCGATCACCGGGATCCGGGAGAACCCGGAGCGCAGCGCGAGGCTCATCGCCTGACGCAGGGTGCGGTGCCGCTCGATCCACACCATCTCGGTGCGCGGCACCATCACCTGACGCACGATCGTGTCGCCGAGGTCGAAGACCGAGTGCAGCATCGCGGCCTCGTCGTCCTCGATGATCCGATCGGCCTCGGCCAGGTCCACGAGCTCGCGCAGCTCTGCCTGGGTGGAGAACGGACCCTCCCGGTAGCCCCGGCCCGGGGTCAGCGCGTTGCCGATGAGGATCAGCAACGAGACCAGCGGGCCCACGAGCGCGGCCGCCCCACGGGCGAACTTCGCCGAGCGCAGGGCGATCGTGTCGGCGTGCTGGCGGCCCAGGGTGCGCGGGGCGACCCCGAGGGCGACGAACATCACCACGGTCATGATCAGCAGAGCCAGGAACAACCCCGTCAACGGCCCCCACGCGCCGGCCTCCACGCACAGGTAGGTGACCAGCGCGGTGGCGCCCACGGCGAAGAACGTGTGCAGGAACAGCACGACGTTGACATAGCGCGCCCGGTCCTCGATCACCGCACGAAGCCGTTGGGTCTGCTTGCCGGGCTTCTCGCGGGCCATCTCCTCGACCCGGGAGCGCGACACCCGCCCGATCGCGGTCTCCGCGGCCACCAACAGGCCGGCAGCCACGACGAAGAGCATCGCAGCGGCCAGCATCGTCCACGTCGAGTTCGACATCGCTCAGCGCCGTTCCCGCCACGCGGCGAGCAGGTTGTCCTGGAGGGCGAACATGACGGCGTGCTCCTCGGGCTCTTGGTGGTCGTGGCCCAGCAGATGCAGGATCCCGTGGGTGAGCAGCAGCTCGAGCTCGCCGGTCAGCCCGTGCCCGGCGAGCTCGCCCTGCTCGGCGGCGACCTGCGGGCAGATCACCACGTCGCCGAGCATCCCGGGCTCGGCCACCTGACCGGGCTGCGGCGCGCGCAGCTCGTCCATCGGGAAGCTGAGCACGTCGGTCGGCCCGGGCAGCTGCATCCAGCGCTCGTGCAGTGCGGTGATCTCGGCCGGGCCCACCAGCGAGATGGCCAGCTCCACCCCGGCGTGCAGCCCGAGGCGGTCCAGGACGAACCCGGCCTGGGCGACCAGCGGCGCGGGCTCGACCGGGACCGTGCTGCGGTTGTCGACCTCGACGAGGGCCATCAGCGGCGCCGGGCCGGTCGGGGGCCGGGTCGCTCGTCGGTGCGCGCCTGGCCCTGACGCTCGTCGTAGCGGCCGTAGGCCTGCACGATGTCGGTCACCAAGCTGTGGCGCACCACGTCGTGGGCGTTCAGGTGGCAGAACGTCACGTCGCGAACGCCATCGAGGATCCCCTGCACGACCTTGAGCCCGGACTGGGTGCCCCCGGGCAGGTCCACCTGGGTGACGTCGCCGGTGACCACCATCGTGGAGCCGAACCCGAGCCGGGTCAGGAACATCTTCATCTGGTCCGGGGAGGTGTTCTGCGCCTCGTCGAGGATCACGAACGCGTCGTTGAGCGTGCGCCCGCGCATGTAGGCCAGCGGAGCGACCTCGATCACCCCCGAGGTGAGCAGCCGCGGGATCGAGTCGGGATCGAGCATGTCGCGCAGCGCGTCGTAGAGCGGGCGCAGGTACGGGTCGATCTTCTCCGACAGGGTGCCGGGCAGGTAGCCCAGCCGCTCGCCGGCCTCGACCGCCGGGCGCGTCAGCACGATCCGGTTGACCCGCTTGGCCTGCAGCGATTGGACCGCCTTGGCCACCGCCAGGTAGGTCTTGCCGGTGCCGGCCGGGCCGATGCCGAACACGATGGTGTGCGCGTCGATGGCGTCGACATAGCGCTTCTGGTTCAGGGTCTTGGGCCGGATCGTGCGCCCGCGGTTGCTCAGGATGTTGGCCGTGAGCACGTCGGCGGGGCGGGTCTCGGGCTCGGCGCGCAGCATCGCCAGGGCGCGCCGGGCCACCTCGGGGCTCATGCCCTGGCCGGTGCGCACGATGGTGACCATCTCGTCGAACAACCGCTCGACCAGGTGCAGGTCCGCAGGGGCGCCGGTGAGGGTGATCTGGTTGCCGCGCACGTGCACCTCGACGCTGGGGAACTCGGCCTCGACGGCGGCAAGTACCTCGTCGCCCACGCCGACGACCGCGACCATGTCCAGACTCGCGGGGACGATCACGGTGTGCTGGATGCGCTCGACGCGCACGCTGGATTCAGTCATGACCCCTCAAGGGTAGGGCCCGATCAGCCCGGGGGCCACGAGTGCGCGCGGCCCCCGAGCACGTGCGCGTGCAGGTGGTGCACCATCTGCCCCCCCGTCACGCCGGTGTTGATGACCACGCGGTACCCGTCGGACAGGCCCGCCATCTCGGCGATCCGGGCGCACTGGGTGATCACGTCGGCGGCGATCTGCGGGTCGGTGGCCACCGCCTCGTCGAGGGTGGCCACGTGCACGGTCGGGATCACCAGCACGTGGACGGGCGACACGGGATTGATGTCGCGGAAGGCCACGGTGGTCTCGGTGCGGTCCACGATCGTCGCGGGGATGTCCCCGGCGACGATCGAGCAGAACAGGCAGTCGGCGCTCATGGCGTCATCCTGCCACCGCCCGGACTCCGCAGGCGCCGCATCGCGCCTCGTGCTGGTGTGGCGGGGGTCAGGACCAGCGGGAGGTCCCGGCCAGGACGACGGCCGCGGCGACGGTGCCTGCGGTCGAGGTGCGCAGCACCGTGGGGCCCAACGAGGCGGCCCGCGCCCCCGCGCCGGTGAATCGTTCGAGCTCGGCTGGGCTGATGCCACCCTCGGGGCCGACGATCAGCACGAGGTCGCCCACGCCCGGCAGGTCGATCGACGGCAGCGGCCGGTCGGCGTCCTCGTGCAGCACGACGGCGCACCGGGCGGCAGCGATCAGCCCCTCGACGTCGCGTCCCGAGGCCAGCGAGGCGACCTCGGGCAGCCGCGCCCGGCGGGCCTGCTTGCCGGCCGCCTGCGCCGTCGCGGCCCACTTCGCCGGGCCGCGCAGCGCCTTCTCGCCGGTCCAGCGGGCGATGGCGCGCTCGGCCTGCCACGGCACGATCACGTCCACCCCGACCTCGGTCAGGGTGGCCACGGCCAGCTCGCCCCTATCGCCCTTGGGCAGCCCCTGCACCACCACCAGCCGCGGCTGTGGCGCCGGCACCTCGACCCGGTCGCGGATCCGGGCGCTCAGGGCGTCGCGCCCCACCAGCGACTCCACCACGGCGTGCAGCACCGTGCCGGCACCGTCGCCGAGCGTCACCTGCTCACCCACCCCGAGCCGCTGCACGGTCACCGCATGCCGACCCTCGGCGCCGGTCAGCTCGACCAGCGACCCGACCTGCGCCGCCGCGACGGCGCCCGGATCGGCCAGGAACAGGGCCGCGGTCACTTCGCCGAGAACGCATCCTTGAGGCGGGTGAACAGCCCCTCCTTCTCGGGGCGCTGGAACTTGGACTCCACGTGCTCCTCACCGCGCAGGACGGCCAACTCGCGCAGCAGCTCCTCCTGGCGGGGGTCGAGCCTGGTGGGCGTGGCCACGTCGATGTGCACCACCAGATCGCCGCGGCCGGTCCCGCGCAGGTGTGGGATGCCCCGAGCCCGCAGGGTGACCACGTGCCCGGCCTGGGTGCCGCGGCCGATCTCCACGTCCTCCAGGCCGTCGAGGGTCTCCAGGGGCAGCACCGTGCCCAGGGCGGCAACGGTCATCGGCAGCGTCACCGAGCAGTGCAGGTCATCGCCCCGGCGCTGGAACACCGGGTGCGGGCGGGTGGTCACCTCGACGTACAGGTCCCCGGCCGGGCCACCACCGGGACCGACCTCCCCCTCGCCGGAGAGCTGGATGCGGGTGCCGTCGTCGATACCCGCGGGGATCTTGACCTTGAGCGCACGCCGGGTCCGGACGCGCCCCTCGGCGTTGCACTCCGGGCACGGGTGCGAGATCACCGTGCCATGGCCCTGGCACTGCGGGCACGGCCGCGAGGTCATCACCTGGCCCAGGAAGGAGCGCTGCACCGACTGGATCTCGCCGCGGCCCCGGCACATCGAGCACTCGGTGGGCTGGTAGCCGGTGGCCGAACCGGTGCCGGTGCAGGTCGGGCAGACCAGGGCGGTGTCGACCTGGATCTCCTTGACCACGCCGAACGCGGCCTCGGGCAGGTCGATGGCCACCTTGATCAGCGCGTCCTGGCCCCGGCGCACGCGCGGCTTGGGGCCTCGGGTCTGCGCCCCGCCGCCGAAGAACGCGTCCATGATGTCGCCGAAGCCGAAGCCGGCCTGTCCCGGGCCGAACGGCCCGCCGCCCGGGCTGCGCGGGTCGGCGCCGAGGTCGTACATCTGGCGCTTCTCCGGGTCGGAGAGCACCTCGTAGGCCGCAGTGACCTCCTTGAACCGCTCCTGGGTGACCGGGTCGGGGTTCACGTCCGGGTGCAGCTCGCGCGCCAGCTTGCGGTAGGCGCGCCGGATCTCGTCGGCGTTCGCGTCGCGCGCGACACCGAGGGCGGCGTAGTAGTCGTTTGCCACGGGGGTCCTATTCGTTGCGGAGCAGCTGTCCGAGGTACCGGGCAACCGCCCGGACCGAGGCCATCGTGCTGGGGTAGTCCATGTGGGTGGGGCCGACGATCCCGAGCCGGGCCACCGTCCCCCGGTCGGGGCCGTACCCGGCGCTGATCACCGAGGTGCTGCTCATCCCCTCGACCGAGTTCTCGTGGCCGATGGTCACCGTCACACTCTCGGCCCCGGTCTCGCCGAGCAGGCGCAGCAGCACCATCTGCTCCTCGAGCGCCTCGAGGACCGGCTGCAGGCCGGTGAACCCGTCGACGTAGCGGGCGAGGTTGGCCGTGCCGCCCATCACTATCCGCTCCTCGTGGCGCTCCACGACGGTCTGCAGCAGGACGGCCAGCACCACCGACACGCTCGGGCGCGCGTGGTCGTGGAACTGGCCGGGCAGATCGGCGATCTGGTCGGCCACCACGGTGAACGACCGGCCCGCCGCCGCCTCGTTGAGCAGTTGGCGCAGCCGGATCAGGTCGTCCTCGCGCAGGGCTGTGGGCACCTCGACGACCCGCTGCTCGACCCGGCCCGTGCTGGCGATGAGCACCAGGAGCAGCCGATGCTCACTCAGGGGCACCAGCTCGACGTGGCGCACCGACGAACTGGTCAACGACGGGTACTGGACCAGGGCCACCTGGCGGGTGATCTGGGCCAGCAGCCGCACCGAGCGACCCATCACGTCGTCGAGGTCGACCGCCCCGGCCAGGAACCGCTCGATGGCCCGCCGCTCCGCAGGGCTCAGCGGCTTGACCTGCGACAACCTGTCGACGAAGAGCCGGTAGCCCTTGTCCGTGGGGATCCGCCCGGCGCTGGTGTGCGGCTGGGCGATGAACCCCTCCTCCTCGAGCACTGCCATGTCGTTGCGGATCGTGGCCGGGGACACGCCCAACGCGTGCCGCTCGACCAGGGTCTTGGAGCCCACCGGCTCGTGGGTGCGCACGTAGTCCTCGACCACGGCGCGCAGCACGGACAGCTTGCGGTCATCGAGCATGCGCACCTCTCGATCAGATCGTGGTCGGGGTCTGGTTCGGGTTGCCCACGGGCTGGCACTCCACCGCGGGGAGTGCCATTCTACGCCGCGCGAGGCACAGCGCACCCGACCCCGACGAGACCGCGGCTGCCCGGCCGCCGGGCCCTGTCGGCGCCGTCACCAAGCGTCGGGGGCCCGCAGCGCGCGAGAATCACCGGATGCTGATCGTGCACGTCGACGTCCATGTCGTTGCCGGCGAGGTGGCGGCCTTCGTGGCCGCCACCATCGACAACGCCACCGCTTCGCTGCAGGAGCCGGGGGTGCTGCGCTTCGACGTGGTCTCGGACCTGGCCGATCCGACCCACGTGGTCCTGGTGGAGGTGTACCGCGACACGGCCGCGGCCGAGGCACACAAACAGACCGCGCACTACGCGACCTGGCGCGATGCGGTCGCCCCGCTGATGGCCGTGCCCCGCACCTCGACGAAGTTCGCAGCGGTGGTGCCGACCGAGGAGCACCGCTGGGACACCGCGGCCCCGTGAGCACGGCCTTCGAGTTGGCCCTGCCGCCGCGCATCTCGTTCGGAGCCGGGACGGTGGCCGACCTGCCCTCGATCGTGGCCGGCCACGGGTCCCGGGTGCTGGTCGTCACCGGCGCGACGCCGGGACGGGTCGCGCCGCTGATCGAGCGGCTGCGCGCCGGGGCGCAGGCCCTGGCG
>JBAVKQ010000149.1:0-1750 GCA_049688395.1 Candidatus Nanopelagicales bacterium | reverse complement strand
GTGCAGCGCCGCGGGCACATCGCCCCCGCTGCGGGCGGCCACCACGGCGCGTGGACACGGGTGGGGCACCAGGCCCGAGCTGGCAGCGACCAGCGCCGACGCGGTGGGCTGACCGGCTGACAGCTCGGCCGCCAGCGCACCCAGCAACTCGGCGATCGGCGGGCGTGGGCCCGGCCGGAAGCGCTGGACCAGGTCGAGCCATCTGGCACCTGCACCCGCAACGCGGTCGGGGTCGACCTCGAGCGTGCGCGGGAACGGGTCGAGGGGGCGGATCAGCAGGAGGGTCGCGGCCACGGCCGCACCGGCTGCGACCACCACCAGCCCGAGCTGCCCGCTCACCGGTGCTCGCCGATCCGCCGCTCCAACGCAGCCATGGCCGGCGCCGGTTGCAGCGTGCCACCACGGCGGACCAGTGCCGGCACGACGACCACGCCGTCCGGGTCGGGCTGCACCACCCCGATCGCCGAGACGACCCGACCTCCCTGGGGGGTGCGGGCCAGGTGCACCACGACCTCGAGGCCGGCTGCCATCTGCGCATGCACGCCGGCCAGAGTCATCCCGGCGGCCAGGGCCAGGGCCACCAGCCGGTCGGGCACCGCTGTGGCGCTGTTGGCGTGCACCGTGCCGCACCCGCCCTCGTGACCGGTGTTCATCGCGGCCAGGAGGTCCACCACCTCCGCCCCCCGAACCTCGCCGACCACCACCCGGTCCGGACGCATCCGCAACGCCTGGCGCACCAACGTCCGCAGCGGGATCGCGCCCTGGCCCTCGAGGTTGGCCGGGCGCGCCTCCATGCTCACCACATGCGGATGCTCGGGGTCCAGTTCGCTGGTGTCCTCGACCACCACGATCCGCTCACGGGGGTCGACCAGCCCGAGCAGCGCACCGAGCACCGAGGTCTTGCCGCTGCCCGTGCCACCGCTGACCAGGAACGCGACACGGGCCGCGATGATGGCGGCCAGCCAGTCCGCGCCCGCCTCGTCGAGCGTCCCGGCAGCCACCAGGTCGGTCAGGGTGAAGCGTCGTCTGCTCGGGATGCGCAGCGAGATCGTGGTCCCACGCACCGACAGGGGCGGCAGGACCGCATGCAGGCGCTGCCCACCGGGCAGCCGGGCATCCACGTAGGGCGTCGCGTCATCCAACCGGCGCCCGACCCGCCCGGCCAGCCGGACGGCCAGCTGCCGCACGCTGGCCTCGTCGGGGAACGCCACCGGGGCCCGGCGCAGCCCGCCGCCGCGGTCGACCCACACCTCGGCCGGCGCGTTGACCAGCACGTCGGTGACCGTGGGGTCCCGGATGAGGGCATCCAGGGGGCCCAGCCCGCTGAGCTCGTCGGCGACGGCGCGGGTGAGCTCCGCGAGGCCCTGACGGCTCAGGACGAGCCCGGACTCCCGGACGGCGGTGCTGATCGCAGCGTGGTCGGCGCCCTCGGACCCCGACGCCAATCGGGCGCGCACCGACGCGAGGAGGTCGGGATCCAGCACGCTCATCCGATCGCCGCCCAGACCTGGGCACCCAGGCGCCGCAGCGACCTCCCCGTGCGCCCCGACAGCAGGTCCCCGCAGTCGGCCAGCTCGGCCGCCCGCGGCAGCCGCGGGATCTCGAGGACCCGTCCGGGGCCGAGTTGACGGGCGACCTCAGCCACCGGGAGCCACCCGCTGGGCCGGACCAGGAACAGCACGTCGTCGACGGGCAGCCCGCAGAGGGCCCGACGCGCGGCGACTACGCCGGCCACGGTGGCGGGCAGGAC
>JBAVKQ010000148.1:0-8288 GCA_049688395.1 Candidatus Nanopelagicales bacterium | reverse complement strand
GGGACGCACATCACGGCGCAGGGCACATCGCCCGAGCGGGCCCCCGCGATCCAGACCCCGGCAACCCCCGCAACGCCATCCCAGGAGGAGCACGCATGATCACCACCCCGGCGGACCCGTACCCGTTCGCCTTCGACTTCGAGCACGCAGCGCTGCTGTGCATCGATTTCCAGCGCGATTTCGTCGAACCCGGGGGATTCGGTGAATCGCTGGGCAACGACGTGTCGCTGCTGCGCACCACCATCGAGCCCACGGCGCGTGTCCTGGCCGCGTTCCGGGTGCACGGGGCCACCGTGATCCACACCCGCGAGGGCCATCGCCCGGACCTGGCCGACCTCTACCCGGCCAAGCGCGAGCGGGGCAACCCCGCGCTTCGGATCGGCGACGACGGCCCGATGGGCCGGCTGCTCGTGCGCGGTTCGCACGGGCACGACATCGTCCCCGAACTCGCCCCCGTCGAAGGTGAGGTCGTGCTGGACAAGCCCGGCAAGGACGCGTTCTACGCCACCGACCTGGAGACCATCCTGCGCGCCCGCGGCATCACGCATCTGATCGTCACCGGGGTCACCACCGAGGTGTGCGTGCAGACCACAGTGCGCGCGGCCAACGACCGCGGCTTCGAGTGCCTGATCCTCTCGGACGCCACCGGCTCCTACTTCCCGGAGTTCCACGCCAGCGCCCTGGCCATGTTCGCCGCACAGGGCGGCATCGTCGGGTGGGTCACCTCCAGCGACGCCCTGCTGGCCGCCATCTCGTCGACCGACACCACCAAGGAGTGAGGACATGACCAACGCAACGGCATCGGCCCCCACGGGCGCACCGGCCGGGGCACTGCGGATCCCCTGGTGGACCCGCGGGGACTGGAACGGCCTGTTCGGCCTGGGCACCAACGTGCTGCTCAACGTCATCGTGCTCACCGGCCTGTGCCTGTACGTCGTGCAGATCCCGGTCGACACCGTCTACGGGCGGATCCTGCCCGCGCTGGGCATCGCCCTGCCGCTGGGCAACATCTGGTACGCGTTCCTGGCCCGGCGCCTGGCCCAGCGGGAGAACCGGACCGACGTGACCGCGCTGCCCTACGGCCCCAGCGTGCCGCACACGTTCATCGTGGTGTTCGTGGTCATGCTCCCGGTGCTCATCCAGTCCGGTGACCCGATGAAGGCCTGGCGCGCAGGCCTTGCCTGGGCGTTCATCATCGGCATCATCGTGCTGATCGGGGCGTTCTTCGGCCCCTACATCCGCCGGATCACCCCGCGTGCGGCGCTGCTGGGCGCTCTGGCCGGCATCTCGATCACGTTCATCTCGATGCGCCCGGCCGCCCAGATGTGGCAGGCCGCGTGGATCGGTTTCATCGCGTTCGCGTTCATCCTGCTCGGGTTCCTGGGCAACCGAGGATGCCCTTCGGCGCCCCGGTCGCGCTGCTGGCCGTGGGGGTCTCGACCGCGGTGGCCTGGATCGCGGTGGCGCTGGGCTGGTCGGACATCCTGACCACCACGGCGGTCGGGGACTCCATCGGCAGCCTCGCCCTGCAGCTGCCCTTCCCCAGCGGCGACGTACTCACCGGCCTGGAGGACATCGCCCCGCTACTCGCCTCGGCGATCCCGCTGGGCATCTACAACTTCACCGAGGGCATGACCAACGTGGAGTCCGCAGCTGCGGCCGGGGACCGCTACTCGGTCCGCCAGGTACTGTCCGCCGACGGCCTGGGGGCTGTGGTCGGTTCCTTCCTGGGCTCCCCGTTCCCGCCCGCGGTCTACATCGGCCACCCGGGGTGGAAGCAGGCCGGCGGGCGGATCGGGTACTCGCTGGTGACCGGCATCGTCGTGGCCGTGGTCTGCACCACCGGCCTGGTGGCCACCTTCCTCGCGGTGTTCCCGGTGCAGTCGCTGGTGCCCGTGCTGCTGTTCATCGGCCTGGTCATCGGGGCGCAGGCGTTCAACGTCAACAGCCGACGCTATGCTCCGGCGATCGTGCTGGCGATGCTGCCCAGCCTCGCCGAGTGGGCGGTCGGCCAGATCGACAACACCCTGGCCAGTGCCGGGACCACCGCCGAGGAGGTCGGGGTCGATGTCCTGATCTCCAACGGGGTCATCTACGACGGGCTCAAGCTCTTCGGCCAGGGATCGGTCCTGGTCGGAATCCTGCTCGGCGCCATCGCCGCCTTCGTGATCGACCGGCGACTGGTGGCCGCCACCGTGACGGCCCTGATCGCCGCGGGACTGTCCTTCGTGGGGCTGATCAACGCCTACGCCGTGGCGTGGAACGCCTCCCAGCAGATCACGATCGGCTACCTGGGTCTCGCCGCGGTCCTGGGCTGGTTCGCGTGGGCGGCCCGCGACGAGGTCGACACCGAGCTCGACGACGGGCTGCTGTTCGTCAACGGCACCCTGATGCGCGGCCTGGAGCTGCACGCCAACCTCGAGGGCGCGGAGTTCGTCGCGGAGGTGGCCACCGCAGCGGCCTACCGGGTCCATAGCATCGATGACGTGCACCCGGGCATGTACCGGGTCGGCGAGGACGAGCAGGGGGCGTCGATCCCCGGCGAGCTCTACGCCCTGCCCACGGAGGTGCTGCTCGAGGTCATCGAGGGGGAGCCGGCCGGGCTCTACCGCGGGCCCGTCGAACTCGCGGACGGCCGGGTCGTGCCGGGCATCCTGTTCGATCGCACGATGGCCCAGGCGCACCCGGAGATCACCGAGCACGGAGGGTGGCGCAGCTACCGACAGGCCTCGGCCGTCGGCTGAAACCTCCGGCGCAGAAGCGGCTATCGACAGGCAGGCACCAGTGCAGAAGGCAGTCACCATCCACGACTACGCCCGCGACCGCTACCGCGACTCCTTCGTCGCAGCCCGGGAGATGGGACGGCGATCGGGGAAGATGCCCGACTCCCGGGACGAGGCGCTGCGCTGGGCGTCTGCCGACCCAGAGGTGGCGCACCTGCTGCGTCGACGGTACTGACCTGCGGGTGGGTGGCCGCGGGTGGGTTTCCCCGGGTGGGTGGCTGCGGCGGCGCTCGCACGACCTGGAGGCATCGCCGAGTAGCGTTGGTCGGCAGTGGGGCTGTCTGCGGCTCCCGATCGAGGGGAGGGTTCCCATGTCCTATCCGCCGCCCGGTCCGGCCGGCTACGGCCAGCCGCCGATGTCCCCGTCGGACGAGACCCTGTGGTCAGCCCTGGCGCACGCCAGCGGTCTGGTCCTGGCGGTCATCGGGCCTTTGCTGATCATGGTGATCATGGGACCGCGCAGCGCGCGAGTGCGGGCCAACTCCGTCGAGGCGCTGAACTTCCAGATCACCTACATGATCGCGATCATCGTGTCGATCCCGCTGTTCTTCGTCGGCGTCGGCATCGTGACGTTCTCCGTGGCGGTCATCGCCTTCTACGTCCTGGCGATCCTCGCCACCGTGAACTCCGCGCGCGGCGTGGACTACCGCTACCCGGCGATCCTGCGGTTGGTCAGCTGATCCGCGCAGGCACCTGGGCGTCGACGCGGCTCGCGTCGAGCTGACCTGCACCCCAGTGCGCAGGACCTACGCTGACCCGATGCGCTCCCCGCGAGGTCCGGCAGTCCTGCTCGCCCTGGCCGGCGGGCTGGTCGTGGCCACGCAGGCGCGGGTCAACGGGGAGTTCGGCCAGAGTGTGGGCAGTCCCGCGGCAGCCGCGATGCTCTCGGCCGCCACGGGCCTGGCAATCGTGACTCCGATCGTCTGGCTCACCCCACGGATCCGGGCCGGGTTGCTCGGGCTGCCCGGGGCCCTCCGGCAGGGCACCCTGCCCCGATGGACCCTGCTCGCGGGAACGGTCGGCGGGTTCCTGCTGTTCAGCCAGGCCTACGCCGTGCCGGCGCTGGGCGTGGCGCTCTACTCGGTCCTGATCGTGGCCAGCCTCACGTCGGCCAGCCTGCTGGTCGACCGGGCCGGACTGGGACCGGCCGGGCCGCAGTCGATCACCCCGAACCGGATCGGTGGCGCGACGCTGGCCGTCGTGGCCGCGCTCCTGGCCGCCGGCCCGGACCTGAACACAGGCACGCTGGCGTTGCTGGCCTGTCTCGTCGCGATCACCGCTGGATCGTCGAGCGCGGCCCAGTCGGCGATGCTCGGCCGGCTCGGGGTGAGCGCGGGCCAGCCCCTGGCCGCGGTCTGGGTCAACTTCGTGGGGGCCGTGCTCACTCTTGCGCTGATCGTCGCCGGCAGCACTGCCGGGGGTGCATCGTGGCAGGTGCCCGCGCTGAGTTGGGCGTGGCTGGGCGGCCCGCTGGGCCTGCTCGTCGTCGTGACCATCGTGGTCACCGTCCCGCGGGCCGGGGTCCTGCTGGTCACCATGGCGCTCACCGCCGGGCAACTGCTCGGGTCCCTGCTGTGGGACCTGGCCGCGCCTGTGTCGGGTCGCGGCGTCGACGGGTGGTCGGTCGCCGGTGCGGGCCTGCTGATGGCGGCGGTGGTCCTGGCAGCCCGCCCGGCCCGAACGTGACGCTGCACGCTCAGGGCGAGTCCGCCAGCTCGTCGATGAGCGTGTCCAGCACGGATTCCTCGTGGACCGCCCGTGCGTGGAATCGCATGGCGGCACCGAGTTCGGCGCTCCAGGACGGGTCCACGGGGGCTCCCAGCAGCGGTGGGCCGTCCGCGCGCACCGCATCGAGGTAGTCATCGGCGGTCATGCGCAGCGGTAGAGCCTGGAAGCGGGCGACGACCCGGTTGGCGATCGCGATTCCCGCCCAATCGAAGTCCCCGTGGTAGCGCAGCCGAGCGCCCGCAGCCGACAACCGGGACAGCACCCCGTCGACGACCAGGTTCGACTCGCCTGCGGTGCACACCACGGCCCACGAGCACACGCCACGCTCCGCGATCGCCTCGACGACGCGCGGGTTCTCGCACACCAGGACCGTCGCACCGGACATGGGCCCGAGAGCACCGACCCTGCGCAGGTCCCACTGGGTCAGGTGCACCGGATCCCCGGCTTCGGCGGCGAGCACCAATCGAGTGGCCCCCGGGTCGTGTCCGGCGGACCTCAGGCCCAGCGTCAGGCAGGTGCGTGAGAGCAGGTCCGGCTCGACACCGAACCTGGTCCAGAGTCGCTCCCGGCCGCGCGCGCCCTCGGGAGGTGCGGCCCCGTCCGCCGCGGCCAGAGCGCGCAGGACGACCTGATGCAGCATCCGGTCCTGGTCCAGGGCGTGCGCATCGCCCAGCAGCCGCGCGCCGAGCTCCACGCGGGACCTGGTGATCGGCTCGCCCGAGAGCAGCGCCCCGATGACCACGGCCGCCTCGCGGACCGCTCGCTCGCCCTCCGGTCGACCCGTCAGCAGTCCCGAGCTGCGCAAGCCCGCGATCCACTCCCCCGCCCAGGGCGCATCCACCAACTCGGCGGCCAGGGCCAACGGCCGCTCGCGCGAATCGCGGCGCGCATCCCGCGCAGCGCGCCGATCCCTGGGCGGCACCCCGAACACCTCGGTGAGCACCTCGGCCAACCCCCCGACGCCCGATCTCGCCCGCAGCCGCTCGTCGAGGGCGGCCAGGTCGATCCGCGCGCGATCGGCTGTGAGCGAGCGCCCGAGCAGCTCGCCGAGGGCGTGGCGCTGGGCCCGGCTCGTGATCGGCACGCCGACCGTTCCCTGAGCCCGGAGCCCGATCGTCTCGTAGCGTTCCTGGATCCGCTGCCACACAGGTGCGAGCTCGACGTTGGCGATCCAGCTGGGGGTCGTACTCATCCCAGCGAGTGCAGGGTGCGACCATCCCAGCGGTACTCGTACTGGGCGACCCCACGCGCAGCCGGATCGCGCAGGGCCTCGTAGATCGCCAGCGAGGGCACGGTCTCGTGGTCGCCCCACAGTCGCTCACTGGTGATGACGAAGTCCAGATCGAGTTGCACGAGCAGCCCGAACAGCAGCGGATGGGTGCGGACGTCGATCTTCGGGAAGGCGTCATCGAGCAGCACGAGGCGTGGTGCGTGCGGCGCGGCGCCGGCCAGGGACGTGAAGTGCGCGGCCGCGGCAGCGAACAGCGGCAGGTAGCACAGGACCTTCTGCTCGCCCTGGGACAGCGGCGACCTGCGGTGCAGCTTCTCCCAGGCACCGGCCTTCTCCGGTCGGGTGTAGCGGATGGTGAACTCCGACCAGGTGCGGTAGTCCAGGGCGGCGCCGAGGTGCTCCGAGTAGGACAGGTCCGGGCGTTGGGCTCGGGATGCCTCGATCAGGCTGTGCAGCACGTCACGCAGGGTGGCGCGCTCCTCGGGAAGCAGCGCCCCGACCGGCTGGGCCAGCAGCGTGACGGCCGCACGGGCCTCCGGGGGCACGTCGTCGCGCAGCTTCCAGTCCAGGCGCACACGGATCCCCTGCGAGGTGGTCACCCCCGCGAGCAACGAGTTCATCGCTGTGACCAGTTCATCGGCGTCCCGGCGGCAGCGCCGGATGGCGTCGCCGAGCTCGCCGAGGATGTGCTGCTCGAACTGCTGCTTCTCCCGCTGGGTCAGCAGCCCTCGGTCGCGCTCGACCGCGGCAGCGACGCGCTGGGCGAGCTCCGCGATGGCGGCCTCACCTCCGTCGTCGCGGGCGATCACAGCAAGCAGGTCCCACTGCTCGTAGGGCGCAACCGCCGGCTGGTGATCAGCCGCAGGACCTGTGGATGCCTCCCGGTGCGCGGCATAGACCTTGTTGCGCACCGGAATCACCTCCTGCGCAGTGAGCCCGGCCAGACGTTCTGCCGACTTCGCCAAGGATGTGGGAACTGGCTCGTCGACGGACACGGTGGCCGCACTGGCCACGGTGCCCAGATCCTGCGCCTCGACGCCCGCCGCCTGGAGCAGACCCGGCGGCGTCGCCAACGCGCAGTACGCCGCCAGGACGCTGGACCGCCGTCCGGCGCCATCGGCGACCCGCTCACGTGCCGTGCGCACCGCCTCCTGGACAGCACCGAGTTGCTGGCGAGCCTCGCCCAACTGCGTATCGGCGTCGTCGGCGGCTTTCCGGTGCGCGGCGCGGGACTGCCGCACGACCGCGACACGCTGCTCCAGTTCACGCACGGAGGCATCCGCCGTCTCGCGCAGCGCTGCGAGTTCGGCGCCCACCTCCTGCGCGCGCCGGGCCGCGGCGTCGGACTCCCGCTGCTCCACGGCCAGCGCGGCTGCCTGACGGCGCAGTTCGTGGAGGTCGTCGGCCCAGCGGCTGAGCTCGCGCTCCAGGCCGGGCACCCGACCTGCGGCGTTGCCGAGATCCCCGACCAGCTGGCGCAAGCGCTCCTCGGCGGCGGCCAGCGACCCCTGATCGGTCGGCAGCCCGT
The DNA here is from genome assembly GCA_049688395.1 of Candidatus Nanopelagicales bacterium. Lineage (GTDB taxonomy): Bacteria > Actinomycetota > Actinomycetes > S36-B12 > CAIYMF01 > Prado023. The sequence continues at coordinate 1,018 of JBAVKQ010000148.1, read as the reverse complement.
GGGTCGCGGCAAGCCGGTCGAGTTCCGCGATCGCCCGAGCAGCGGCGGCCCGCGACTCGTGGGCCTCATGCTGGGCCTCTCGATTGGCGATCTCCTCGCGCTCCTCGCTGTCGCCGAGCAGTCGGGCTTCGGCCCACGCCTGGCGCAGCCTCGCACCGGTGGGCACTGCGCGCACCCACGCCTCGAGCGCGGCGAGCGCCTGGCCCAGCCGGGCGAACTCGGCCCGCGCCTGCTCGGCATCGGCCAGGGCGATCTCGATCGCGGCGTCCAGGGTGGCCAACCGGCGTTCGCGCTCCTGCGCCCGGGCGGTGGCTCCGATGAACTGGGCCTGTGGCTTGGTTGCTCGCCCTCGGGCGGGCCCGAGCCGCCAACCGCCATCGACCGACACCCAGGCTCCGTCGTCCGCACCCGCGTCGATCCCGATGGCCGACAGGATTCGCGCCACATCCCCGAGCGTGACGTCACTGCCCGCGGGCAGGTCGGCTCTCAGGACATCGGCCGCGCTGCGAGCCCGACTTCCGGCGTGCCCGTCTGTCGCCGACGCAGCCAGCACGACGTCGAGGTCGTCGGCGCTGAGCAGGCGCCCACCTGGGCGGACCCACGCGTCCAGCAGTCCGGCGGACTGCAGCGCAGCCTCCAGGCCGGCCCGGTCCGACGCGCCGAGCTCCGGGGCGAAGTCCACGAGCTGCCACAGCGCATGCCCGTCGGCGCGCTCAGTGCGCCTGAGCGTTGGCAGCGGCGGGGCTGGATCGCGTTGCGCCTCGACGTCCGACCGTTCGGCACGCAGGTCCGCCACCTGCGCTCCTGCGTTGTCACGTCGGGTGGCCGCACCCTGCTGGTCGGTGCGCAGCGCCTCGAGTGGCCCGCGCGCGCTGTCGGCAGCCCGTCCGGGCAGGGCGTCCAGTTCCGCGGGGCCGAGCTCGCTCGGCATGTCGACCGCGGGGGCGTTCGCGGCGCCGGCCCACCGGGCCAGGGCGTCGAGCAGCTCGGCGGCCTGCGCATCGGCTTCCTGCTGAGC
>JBAVKQ010000147.1:0-9707 GCA_049688395.1 Candidatus Nanopelagicales bacterium | reverse complement strand
GGATGCGGTTCGTGGAGCCGGGGGACTACGGCGACCCCAGGGCCAGCCCTCCCACTCGGACACCGGCGCGGTGAACCTTCGCCTACGACCGTGGGGATCCCTGTCACTTGTCGTGGCGAGTGTCGAGTCCATGTGCCGCATCCGAGGACTGGGGGGTGGTGATCGCGTCTGCATGTCGATGTACCACCTTCCAGCTGAGGTCTTCGTGGCGATAGACACTGGTGACACGCTGCGCGAACGGGACCACATCGCCGCCGCCCTCGACCCGGGCCAGCCATCTCTCGACCTGAAGGAAACACGCGAGGTCAGGGGCCACATACCTCGCGATCTCGTCGACGGCCAGCAACTCCCCGTCGCGATACCGTGAAGCGGACGCGTCGAGGGCCTGGGACACCTGCGCCCACCCTCGCCACGGAGGGCCCCAGGGATCGGCCAGGCTGACGTCATCACGGTGGGAGACCATGGACTTGACCGGGTCAGGGTTCCCGTTCGCCAAGTCGCTCCACGCTCGGCGACACAACTCAACTGTGTCCTCAAGGTCCATGGGTAACCCCCTGCGAGCACGGTCCTCGGGTCGATGGTAGCTGTCACCGTGCAGTGTGACACGGGGCAGGTCGTTGGCCGGGCAACCACCCGGACCGATCAAACCCGGCGTCTGAGCTGACGGACCTGCCGACCGAGGTCACCGCCGCGGCCGCCGCGTGCCTCGGGCCAACCAAGGTCACGATCGAGTCCCTGGGCCGGGCGGCGCGGTATGGAGTTCGAGGCAGAGGCGGGGGCGGGAACGGCCACGGGATGGGCGATCCCCGTGTCGGCCACGGGCCGTTGCCAGTTTCGTAGCCCAGTTCGGCGGTCGGGCGCGCCGCCGTGGCGTGGGCTGGGTCCGGCGGGCTGCGCTGCCCAGCGGGGTGCGCCCGATCACCGCGCGATCTCGGCAGGGTCGAAGCGGACCACCTGCTGGCCCGGGCCGGCACGCGCAGCCAGGAGGACGTGCTGCAGCCGACATCGTCAGTGTTGATCCACTGGAATCCCTTGGGGCTGGAATCCCTTGGGGCTGGTGTCGAGCGTCCACAGAGCGGGGTTCTTGCGGTGGACTTGGTTGCGGTCCAGGTCCTGGAACATCCGCTGCAGGCCGCGGTGGCCCTCAAGATCGGCTACCCACCAACCGCCGCACGCCTGTCTGCCTCTGGGGTCGTCCCCGACCCGTGTCGATACCCCGGGCGTGAAGAACCCGTGCGGGGGCCGACTGTTGGCGCGCCCGCAGTGTGAGTGTCGCGTCTGCGGCTTCGCCGGCATCACGGTCTCCATGTCGGAGTCTCGGGCCAGTGATGCCGTGGTGATCTGCACCCGTCCACGTTCCAGGGGGCATGAGGGGATCGCCATTCGCCTTTCGCCGATTCGGGCCAACGTCCGTACCACCCCCTGATGGATGGCTCACGTCCGATTGGGGGCGAAGATCCTAGGGTAGAGAAGGCTACCCTCATTCGATACGCTGTCCCCCCACCGATTGCCTGTCTGATGCCGTCGGGGACGTGGCGGGCCCCGCGACCCGTTGGCTGGTCCCGGGGGTTCCTACAGGATGCCGAACGATCCCATTCCTTGTGGCGACATGGTTCACGTCGAGTCACCTCTGGTTGAGGCTGTGCTGCGGGCCCGGGCTGACCCGCATCGACCGCTGCAGATCCCGGGGCACAAGAACCGGTATGCGGTTGCCCGGGGTGGAACCGGTGTGCAGCGTGTGGAGGCACCGTGGTTCGACTTGCTGCATGACCTTGTTCGTGACGACGTGCCCCTGCAAGGAGGTGCCGACGACAACGCGTTCACCGGTCGATACCTGGATCAGGCGGAGGCGCTGTACGCGCAGGCGATCGGAGCCGACCACTCCCGCTTCCTCGTCGGCGGGTCATCGCAGGGCAACATCGCGGCGATGATGACGCTGGCGAGCGACGGAACCGTGTTCGCGGTGGACCGGACTTCGCATCGAAGCGCCCACGCAGGGCTGGTGCTGTCGGGTGCGATGCCGCATTGGGTCCTTCCTGAGATCCACCCGGAGTTCGGGATTCCGGTGGGAATCCGACCGGATTCCCTTGCCGGGCTACCGCAGAGCTGTGCCGGGGTCTTCATCACCAGCCCCTCGTACTTCGGGACCCTCAGCGGTGTCAGCGACATCGCGGACTCGGCTCACGCTCGTGGTATTCCCCTGGTCGTGGATCAGGCCTGGGGTGCGCATCTGGACTTCTCAGAGCATGGCGGAGCTCTGCGGGCGGGGGCGGACCTGTCCATCACGAGCATCCACAAAGCCCTCATGGGCTACTCGCAAACCGCCACGGTGAGCTCTCGAACGGGTCGGGTTGACCCGGCTCGGTTGGATCGTTGCGTGGACATGACGGCAACGACCTCGCCCTCGGCGACGCTCCTGGCCTCCATAGACGCGAGCCGGCAGGTCATGGCCTCGGATGGTCGTGGGCTGGTGTCGCGCGCTGCGGAGGTCACCGCCACAGCACGCACCCTGTTGCGCCGGGTGCGCGGCGTTGTGGTGCTCGATGATGCGGCCCTGGGGTGTGCGGTGGATCCGCTCAAGCTGAGTATCTTCCTGCCCGGTACCGGCGCCGACGGTGCCGACGTGGCGGCCGATCTCTGGGCCCGCCGGCACGGTGTGGAGTCCGCCGACTCCGACCGGGTGGTCATGACGGTGAGCGTCGCCGACGATCCGCACGACATCCTTGCCGCGGTCGCCAAGTTGATCGACATCATCGAGGGTCACCGCAGGGAGCCACGCCGGCCCGGGCCGGTGACGGTCTGGCGTCTGCGCCCGCAGGTTGTGATGGCACCGCGCGCGGCGATGTTCGCTCCTCGGCAGCGGGTCGAGTTGGCCAGTGCCGCGAATCGGGTCAGTGCGGAGCAGTTCTGCCCCTATCCGCCCGGTGTGCCGATCCTTGCCCCGGGGGAACGCATCACCGAGGAGGTGATCGAGGCGATCGGGGTGGCCTCGCGGGTCGGTCGCGTGGCCTACGCCAGCGACCGGTCGCTGCGCACGATCGAGGTCGTGGCCTGAACGGTCATCCAGCCGTTCGGGTCGCTGCCGGCGGGCCGCTGCCGTCCAGGCACAGGGCGCAGGTCGTGGGGTCCGGACCCCCGGCGGAGGGTTCGCCTACCACGAACTCGGTGGCTCCCAGGACCAGCAGCCGCCCGTCTGTCTTGGCCGTCACGCTTGAGATTCGCGTCGAGCAGGACGGGAGGGCGAGCTCGCCGAAGGTTCGGCCGATGCGCAGCCGTTCGTGCTGCTCGATCCCATTGATCGACACGGTGAACTCGCCCGTGGCCACGATGTAGACCGCCTTGCAGGGTTCTCCGCGGCGCAGCACCACGTCGCCGGGCGCGAAGTCGAGCCAGCGAGCGTGTTCGGCCAGGCGTTCGAGTTCGTACTCCGGCAGGAGGGCCAGGACGTCGATGCTGCGTAGCAGGGTGACCTCGTCGGCGCGGAACGTGGCCCGCCGGTCGAGTCGACGCATCAGTCCCGACGCACCGATCGTGATCAGGACTACGCCCAGGCCCAGGGGAACGAACGCTCCCGCGACGGAGAACCGCGAGATCAGCAGCGGCGCCAGCCCTGCCCCGATTGCCAACCCCAGCAGCCCCACCGATTCCTGAACGGCGAACACCCGGGCCATGACCCGGTCGTCAGTCGAGCGCTGCAACAGGGTTCGTCCTGCGACCATCAGAAGTGCTGCGCCAGCTCCGGCCAGGGCCATCACGATCATCACCGGCGGGAGACCAGCGAGCATCGACACACTCGCGACGCCGATGCCGAGCACCGATCCACCAGCCACGATCACCGGGGTGAGTCGTGCGCGGACTGCCAGCGTGGCCGAGACCGCAGCACCGATGAGTGCCCCGATCCCGACCGAGCCGATCATCAGGCCCGCCGAGGTCCCTCCGGCGAGCAGCACCGAATCGGCGAACGAGACCCCCAGGACGTCCAGGGCGCCCTCGACGACGAACTTCGCACCCATGACCAGCAGCAGGGCAAGTGCCCCCCAATCCCCCCAGAGCGCGCGCAGCCCAGCACCGGCCTCCCGCAGGGCCGAAGGCCGCTGTCCGACGTCATCCAGGGCACCCGCCGGGAGCTGCAGCCCCCTGGTCAGAATCGCTGCAGTCCCGGCCGCCAGGGACGCTGCGACGAACACCAGCCAGGGCCCGACGAGCTGCGAGAGGATGCCAGCGACCACCGGTCCGACGAAGAGCCCGGCAGCGTCCAGGCCCGAGGAGACCGAGTTCGCCGAGACCAACTCCCTGGGTGTTGTCGCCAGTTGAGGGAGCGCGGCGAAGTGGATCGGGCGAACCAGCGCCACAGCGGTTGTGGCCGCAGCCGCCCCGAGGACGACCACGGGAACTGGAGCCGACAGCAGCAGGATCGACCCGGTGAGCCCTGTCGTGACGGCAACGCCGACATGGGCGCCCGACAGTGCGCGGCCTCGAGGGATCCGATCACCCACGCCAGCCAGGAACGGGACGAGGAGCAGGGCTGGCACGAGTTGTGCGATGCTCACCAGCCCCGCCAGTGACGCGCCACCCTTCGAGTAGGCGTACAGCAGGACCGCCATCCAGATCGAGAACTCGACCAGGTCGAAGAGCCCATACGCGAGCAGCGTGCCACGCAGGCGCGGGCTGAGAGTCACCCCCCTCGGGCGAATCATGAGGCGCCCGAATCACGGGAACGTGGTTCAGCCAGCGGATGGCCACGCCGCCAAAGCGGACGCCGAGCCATCGGTGGGCGAGGAGCGCCCTGGTTCCCTGGCTGAGGGCATCGCCCGGTGAGCCAGCTCGATTCGAGGTCGACCGCCTGGCCAACCGAACGACGAACCTGCATCTGCGGCAATCCCTCGCAGTCAGTGGGCCCGGTCGACACCGGGAGCACCCAGTCCCGGACCAGTCAGGGAGTCGGCGTGACTTCGACCTCGGCACGCGGAGCGCAGTGGGATCCGGCCGGCAGTGTGCGCTCAACTCCGTGCAGAATGTTGAGGCACACGATCGAGTCCGGCCCTGCCTCCGCCGGATCGATCTGCGAGGAGGCCGTGACGAGACGGGTCGAGGCAGGCAAGCCGACCGCTGCCAAGGAGACAGTTACCAGCGCCATGGAGTCCCCCTTAAGCACCCGGGAATCGCCAGTCTAAGGGGAGGCTAACCACATGAATCCCATGCGGGAAGACCCCCTGGGGTATCAGGCGAGGCCAGCGAGGCCGCTACCGTCCAGGAGGACGGTTCCACCTTGTCGTGCCCCGGATGTTCAGTCCTCGCCACCCTCTGCGGCTTGCTTGGCGGCCTCGGCAGCATGCTCTGCGGCTTGCTTGGCAGCTTCGCCCTCATGCTCAGCGGACTTCTTGGCCGCCTCAGCCGCCCGCTCCGCAGCCTTCTTGGCTGCCTCAGCCCCGCGTTCACCGGAGTCGTCGCGATCTTGCGACTCGGCCTCCGGCGCTTGGGAGCCCGACTTCTCCTTGGGCGGCTCTGGGCTCGCCGATGGCTTCGGGGCACTGCTGCGTCGGCCCGCCGGGACAGCAGCGTGTCGCGGTTCGGGGGCGCTCGTGCGAGGAGAGGCCGGCGCCGCGACGAGGTTCACGACTTCCACGATGGTGATCGTCGGGGTCGGGGTCGGCGCGGGTGTGCGGAGACCGGTTTCGGGTGCAGGACCTGCGGTCACCGGGGGTCGCGGCGAGCTGAGCACGACCTGGTAGACCCCACCGCCGAGCAGCGCGCTGCACAGCAGCGCCGAGCACCATCCGAGCAGGATCCGCATGTTCCCTCCCTGAACAACCGCCCACACCGGGGCCGACGCCATGGCGCGGTGCACACCAGATATCGGCCCGCGGAGCCCGGGACGAAAGGGCATGGACTGACTCTTCGACCCAACGTCCCATGGGCGTGATGACAGGGTTCCGGGCTCTCTGGGAGTGGATCTCGTGCTTGGGTCCGGTGGTTGCGGGCGCCAAGGTGGCGCTGGTAGTCCAACGCCAGGCCCAAGGGCTGCACGGGGCGGCGCCAGAACAATGGGGATCGACCTTTGGTCCTGAGCTTGGGACAGGTGAGCGACATGGGTCGCGACGCGAGTCGGCGTCGGGATCGGGGTGCACCCGAACGCCTGGAATCTGCCGTCGACCCGCGGGTTCACAATGCGCGGCTGTTCGATGATCTCGCCGACAGCCATGACGCCGTGGGTGGGGCGGCAGGCCGGCAAGCGGCAGAGGAAGCAGCGGGTCACGGAGTATTCCTACGACTCGACCAAGGCGCTGCAGTGGGTGGGTGCGGCCTCGGGTGGGCAGTGCGGGAGGGGCCCGCGTCCTGCATGCGGACTCAACTCGAGGGCCTGGAACGTCAAGGCGACTGTGGGGCGGGGACCTTGGCCTCTGAGCGGGTCTCCTATAGCCCAACTCGCAATCCAAGAGGGCTGCCACGGGTCGCCCGCCGGCGGGTCCATCAGCAGCTCCCTGACCACGGCGCACAGGAGATCGGGCGATGGTGGGGCTAGCGTCTGTGCACATGTCGATCGCCGAACCGCTTCGGGCGTGGTTGCTCGAGTCCGATCCTGCGCTGCGATGGCCGGTGGAGCGTGACCTGCTGGGCGAGCCCGCCGAGGTGTGGCAGGCACCAGGGTCCGGGTTGCCGGTGAGGGGTTCGGTGCCAGGCTCCTGGCGTTGCAGGACTCTGATGGGCAGTGGGCCGGTGGGGCGTACTTCCCGGCGGGCTTCGACTTCTCCGACCAGGGGTCCGGGCAGCCGTGGACGGCGGCGACCTTGACGCTGAACACACTGCGCGACTGGGTGGCTGGACAGCTCCGCACTGGCCAGAACGGCAGAGCTGCTGGCGCGGAACAGTCGCTGGGAGTACGACCAGATGCCCTACTGGGGTGGTGAGGTGGACTGTTGCATCAACGCCTACACGCTGGCCAAAGCACGTGGCTCGGGGCTGAAGTCACGAGCCTGCCGGGGTGGTTCGTCGAGCACCAGCTCGATGACGGCGGCTGGAACTGCGAGTGGGTGCAGGGCGCGACCCGGTCTTCGTTCCACTCCACGATCAACGCACCGAACGGCCTGCTGGCCCACGAGTCGGCAACCGGCGACGGATCGGTGCGCCAGGCTCGCAAGCAGGGCGAGGAATACCTGCTGTCGCGCCGGCTCATCTACCGCGCTTCTGACGGCGACGTGGTCGGGCCGTGGGCGACGATGTTCTCCTCGCCGATCCGCTGGCACTACAGCGCACTGAAGGCCTTGGACTACCTCCGCCGGGCCAGCACCCACGACCGTGTGGCGCCGGACCCGCGCCTCGCCGAGGCGATCGACCTCGTACGGGCCGCCCGGCGGGCCGACGGCACGTGGGTGAACCAGCACGTGTTCGGACGGTGCGGTGTGGTTCCCCACCGATGTCCCCGCGGGGCAGGCGTCCAAGTGGCTCACCCTGTACGGCACCCGGGTGCTGCACTGGTGGGACGAGGATCGGTGAGCCACCCCAGGGGTGTCGCACTTGGCGCCTGACCGATGTCGGGCGGGGAACCGGACAACACCTGCCACACGATCAACCGCGAACCCCACAGTCGCCGCACTCATCCGGAACCGTGCCAGCCCCCACGGATCAGGTCCCGGAGCCTGCCGTGTCGGTGATCACGGGCATCTTGCCCCGCCAGTCCTGCCAAGCGCTCTGGTCCGTGGCCAACTCGCACATGAAGTGCCCGACGTTGGCCATGGTGGTGTTGTCCGGCGCGACGAGGCTGCTGACCAGGCCGTCGTGCAGCGAGTACTCGCTGACCTCGCCTTCGCGCAGCGTGTCGGGACGCACGACCACCCACTCCACGAAACGATCCGTGGCCCCCACCCGCGCGCGGAGGAAGTCCGCTGCCCGCTGGTTGTCCCGTGCGGGCGGCACGACGCCGCGCAGCGCCCACAGTGCGGCCCTCTGCCCGGCGCCACGCCGCGTGTCCGCGCCCCGGGGGTCGTTGACCGAGACGCTGCTCATCAGGATGAACCTGATCGGATCCGAGGGCTGGAGGGCGTCCATGGCCGTGCAGAGCCGCATGGTGGCTTGGGTGACGAGGTCACGAGGGGGCAGCACTGACGGCTCCGTCGCGCCTGATTGCCCGGTCATTGCCCTCTCCTACCTTGTGCCGCACCATGTCGGGAAACCGTCGACTCGCGACTGACCCCGGGAAACGACTTCCACCGTACTCGCCCTCGGGCGACCAAGACGGGCGCAATTGCGGGCTCGCCAGGGCCGCTTCGGAGCCGATATCGGGCTGCTCCGCGGTGGCTCGATGGGGGCGCCGATCCGCAGTCTCGCAGCCCAAGGGGGACCCCAGAGCGGTCGGGTCATCCGGACGGTCCGGGCGTTCCTCTGTCACAGTTCACGCAGGTAGAAGAGCATCCGGTGTTCCTCGCCGGGCTCGATGTTGACGAATCCGTGCCGTTCGTAGAAGCGGCGGGTGTCAATGTCGACCTCGTCGACATTGATGTGCACCTCGCCGGCGTCGCGATCGCGGACCAGCCGGATCGTGACGTCAAGCAAGGCCGTGCCCAAGCCCTGGTTGCGCAGCTGGGGGCGGACGTAGAGCTCCTCGAGTTGGGCCAGCGGTCCGTCGAAGTACGGGGTCGGGCGCAGGGTCAGCAACGCGAACCCGACCGGCTCCTCGTCGCCGGCCAGAAGGACGATCACCTCCGGCAGGGCGAGCAGTCGCCGGAATCTGGCGGCGAGCTCGTTCGTCGTCGGAGTGGGGCTCTGGAACTCGGTGTTGAAGTCGAACAGCATGCCGGCCACCTGGTCCGCGTCTGAAGTCGTGGCTCGGCGGACATGGATCTGGCCCATGTGCCCAAGAGTGGCCCGCGGCTCGCGGTTGCGCCAGATCCCCGTAGTCCGCGCACCGCAGGCACCACACCCCGGAGCCCGCAGGATCGCGGACCCCGCGGACGCCGGGATCAATAGGGGCGCGATATGGAGTCCACCTCCTTGGCGGAGGCGGGAACGTGGAAGGGGTGGGCGATCCCGGAGTTGGGGATTCGGGCGTAGCCCAGTTTGTAGCCCAATTGAGGTCGGTGGTGGGAGCATTGGCCACGGGTGAGAATTCGCATCGTGTCTGGCGTGGCCAGTTCTTCTCGGTATTCGCCAGGCGTGGGTTCTGGCGCCGGCGGGCGTCGCGCGTATGGTCCGGTCAGGCGGTGAAGGTGGCCGCTTCGAAGGCCCGGGGTTCTTGCGAGGCGGTGGGTCCCCCGCCTCGCCCCTCGATCTCACGCATGTTGCGGGCTCCAGCTCGGCCGAGTCCGGTGACGAGCATCGGTACGTGCCAGCACGGTCACTGAATGGTGCCCGCACTGATGTGCGCTCTGGGCCTGGGGCCTGACACTCGAAGTGTCCACCGGTAGATGGATCCAGGGTCTGGAAGGTGGTCAGTCCTGCTGGGGCTGCGGGCGGGTGGAGATCCCGAGCGCGGAGTACAGCGGGCAGTAGCCCGTGAGGGCGGTCGCCCCGGCCATGCCGGCCACACCGAACAGGGCGATGCCCACCGGGTTGAAGACCCCGCCGATGGCAAGGCCGGTGCCCAGTTGTTGGGCGCCTTGCTGGGTGAGGATGTCGGCGTCACGCTGGTTGCGGATGTGGGGGTTGGCCGAAGGCCCCGTCCCGGGTTCGGGGCGGGGCCTTGGTGGTTGTGCTGGCGGTGTGATGGGTGT
>JBAVKQ010000146.1:0-4870 GCA_049688395.1 Candidatus Nanopelagicales bacterium | reverse complement strand
CGATCCCCCTGGTGCTGGGTCCTGTCCCGGCGTTGATCGGGGCGGCTGCCGCCGGTGGCGCGGCGCTGGTCTGGTGGGCCCCGGACCGCGCAGGCGCTGAGGGTGAGCCGGATCGGGGCCTGCTGCGTCGCAGTGCTGGGATCGGGCTGCTCGCCGCCGCGTCGGTGGTGTTCATCGCCCGGCAGGTCGGGCTGTCCTCGCTGACTGCCGCGATCGGCGCCGTCGCCGTGATCCTGGGCGGGGCCGCCCTGGTGGCCAGCCCGTTCATCGTCCGCCTGGTCCGCGACCGCGATCGGGAGCGCGCCGAGCGGCTCGCGGTGCGCCAACGTGCCGAGATCGCCGCGCACCTGCACGACTCCGTGCTGCAGACCCTGTCACTGATCCAACGTGAGCACTCCGACCCCGACACCGTCCTGCGGCTGGCCCGCGCCGAGGAACGCGGCCTACGCACCTGGCTCTACGCCCAGCAGCCCGACCCCGGGCAACCCGCAGGTCTGGCCGATCAACTGCAGGACGCCGCTGCCGGCGTCGAGCAGTCCGAAGCAACCCTCATCGAGGTGGTCACCGTCGGGGACCTCACCACCCACACCCCTGCCACCGAGGCGGCAGTTGCCGCCGCCCGGGAGGCCATGCTCAACGCCGCCCGGCACTCCGGCGACCCCCAGCCGATCCAGGTGTTCGCTCGCATCTCCCCCGCTGAGGTCGCGGTGTTCGTTCGCGACCGGGGATGCGGGTTCGACCCCGAGACCCTGCCCACCGACCGGGGCGGCGTGCGCGACTCCATCATCGGGCGGATCGCCCGTGCCGGTGGCACCACGACCATCCGCTCGACCCCAGGTGCGGGCACCGAGGTCCAGATCCGGATGCCGCTATGACCGACACCACCCAGCCCCCACCCGCGGCCGCCCCGGTCCGTGTGGTGATCGTCGACGATCACGCCCTTGTGCGCTCCGGCGTGCGCGCCCAACTCGACGGACACGTCACCGTCGTCGGTGAAGCCAACGACGTCGCCCCCGGCGTCGCCGCCGTCGTGGCCACCCAGCCGAACGTCGTACTTCTCGACGTCCACCTGCCCTCCGGCACCGGCGCCGATGTCATCGCCGCTGTCGGCGACCGTGCCGCCGGCACCCGGTGGCTGGCCCTGTCCATCTCCGATGCCCCCGAGGACGTCGTCAAAGTCATCCGCGCTGGGGCCAACGGCTACCTCACCAAGTCCGTCAGCGCCGAAGGCCTCGTCGATGCCGTGCACCGGGTCGCCGAGGGTGACGCCGTGTTCTCACCCCGGCTGGCCGGATTCGTCCTGGACTCCTTCCGCGCCGACACCCCACCCACCCCCTCCCCCGATACCGAGCTGGACGTGCTCACCGCCCGAGAGGTCGAGGTCCTGACCCTGATCGCCCGCGGCTACACCTACCGCGAAGCCGCCACCGAACTGTTCGTCTCCACCCGCACGATCGAGACCCACGTCAGCGCCGTCCTCCGCAAACTCCAACTGTCCAACCGCCGCGAACTCGCCCGCTGGGCCCACGCCCGCGACCTGCACTGACCCGCCGGCATCCATGTCAGGGCCGAGACGGAGGGTGCACGAGCGGGTGAACCCGGACCCCGACGGCGCTTCTGGTGACGTGGCCAAACTCAAGCGGTAACCCCCAACCCGACCACCAAGCACCGCGTCCTACTGGGCGCTGTGACGCACATTCGGCACGATGCGGGAGTCCCGCTCGTGCGCTGCTCAGTAGGTGCCGATGAACTTGCGGGGCGTTCCGGGCGGGGGCTGTCGAAGCACCTGCACAGACCCCATCAGGGCCACGCCCTTCACCCGGATGGTCGGCGAATCGGGGCGGAGGTCGGCCGGCACCTTGTCCTTGCCCTGCCCGTAGTCGCCCATGATCGGCGTCCCGTCGACGACGGCGTGCATGTGGGCCGGGATGATGATCTTGATCTCACCCATGATCGCGTTGGCGTTGATGGTGGTCTCTCGGGCGGTGAGGACCGCCTCGCGCAGGTCGAGTGTGATGCTCCCCATCAGGGTGAACGCCACGTGGTGGGCCGGGACCTGCCAGACCCCGCGACGCTTGCGGTCGCCCAGGATCGCGGTCGATGACGCATGCCCGACGGCGGGGACCCCAACCCCGAGCGGCACCGATGAGGCGGTCGGGGGTGCGGGGTGCACGGGGTGCAGGTCGGCGGTGATCGAGATCAGGTCGGCATACGTCTTCGCGCTGAAGGTCAGCTCGAGCCGCTCGTCGAGCTCGTCGAAGTCGAGTCGCCCCTCCCCCGCGGCCTGACGTAGCACCTCGGCCACCCGGTGGCGGTCCGCGTCCGAGATCCGCATCCGGCTCAGGTCGCCCGGAGCGTTCCACCCCTCCAGATCGCCCATGTCGAAACCCTACCGAGGCGCCTCACCGACGAACTCCAACGTGAGCCCGCCGGCGAGCTGGAGCGGGCGGACGTGCTCTCGGGCCGGCCGGTGTCAGGCGCGTTCGATGGGCTGCGCGAGGCGGGGCGACTCGTCCGGCGTTCAGATGCCTCAATCGCCAGAGCCGTAGGCTGCCGCCATGTCGATGGTCCACGACGACGCGGTGTTCTTCGAGGACGACAAGGCGTTCGAGACCTGGCTGGTCGATAACGCGTCGACCGCCACGCACGTCTGGATTCGGATGGCCAAGAAGGGCACCGGCGTCACGTCGATCGACTGGACGAAGGCCGTGGACGTGGCCCTCTGCTTCGGCTGGATCGACGGCATCTCCCGGCGGCTCGACGACCAGTGGTACGTGCAGCGGTTCACCCCCCGGCGCGCGAAGAGCGTCTGGTCAAAGATCAACCGCGAGCGCATCGAACGGCTCACCGCCGAGGGGCGGATGCGCCCCGCCGGCCTGGCCGAAGTGGCAAAGGCGAAGGCGGACGGCCGCTGGGACGCCGCCTACGACAGCCCGGCCACCGCAGTGGTGCCCGACGACCTCGCCGCCGCCCTGGCCGCGCGCGACCTCACCGACGTCTACGCCGCGCTGGACAGCCGCAACCGCTTCGCCATCCTGAATCGCGTCCAGACCGCGGTGCGCCCGGAGACCCGCACCCGCCGCATCGAACAACTCACCGACGCCCTCGCCCAGGGCAACACCCCCTACCCGGCGCCGACGAAGAAGTCGGGTCCCTAGTGCTTGCGTGTCTGCGCGTCACGGACGGTAGCCTCGCCGAGGCGACGTCCACAACGCCCGGAGCCACCGATGCGCTCACCCGCACGGGGACCACCCGGCAGGTCAACGCCCAGACACCCAAGGACTGGGAAGGGAGCACCCAGGTGTTCCGCGTCGAGCTCACCACCGGGGAGGTTCATGAGGTCCGGTTCGAGTTCCACTAGGCGCCGCGTCGCCACCGGGCGGCTTCCGCGCGAGTTGGCGGCGTTCGTGGCGTTCTTGTCGGTCGCGCTGTGCGCGGCGGGGTGCGTCTCCGAGCCCACACCTGACCCCGCGCCCATGGGAGCCGACGGCGTGTCGGGGGTATTCGTCCTGGCCGATGACACCTCGGATGCCGTAGCCGCTGACGGCGGGGGCGCGGTCGTGAGCATTCCCTCGGTGGGGACCGGCGCCCTGCTCGACCACGTCGGGTCGGTCCTTCCCGGCCGGACCCCACCCCTGAGCGAGCTCCCCTACCTGCAGTTCGCCCTCGACGCCGACCTCGCCCGCTCCTGGGGGGCCGAGGTCGCCGAGGTCGACGACGACGGTCGGTTCACCCTCACCGATTCGGGCCCCGTAGTGATGTGTCGCCTGGTCGACGACCCCGCCGGTAGCTACGCGCGGGGCTGCGACGAGACCACCCTGCCCGCGCGCGGGCAAGTGCGGGTGAGCTTCGGGGAGGGTGGCCTGCAGGTGCGCGAACTCGGCGGCGACGCTGCGGCACGTGGTGGGCTCCGAGGTGGCGCGCCCCAGGAGGCGACCGCTCCCTGGGTCGCCATGTGACCCCCCGCACCGGGGGCGTCGCATAAGGGCGCGGCCCGGACGCGGACGGCCCACCCCTGAGCCGCGGTGTTGTGCCGCAAGTAGCGCCAGGCAGGACGGTCATCACCCACACTGAGTGACCTGTGGGAGCCCACACCCCAGTCCGACACTTCAGCGGCCAAATTCATCTCGGGTGTGGGCCGCTCCTGCCTCGGTCACGCTGGGTGAGATGACAGGAGCACGGCCGACCACGTTGCGTCCACGGACGTGGTGCACCACCGCGTATTACTGGACAGTCATTCGCGGCGGTAGGGGGCACCTTGGGGCAGGCCGGGAGCTGGCCAGCGAGGCCGGTCTGCGCCATGCTGGTCGCCGACCACCACGTCGAGGGCCTAACCCCCGAGGCGTATAGTCCCACCGCCCGACACTCGCTGAAGCCCGGGCAGACAACGAGGGAGAACCGCCAGATGAACAAGCGGCTGCTTAGCGCCTTTGGGGATAGGGCAACGGTCGCTCTGCTGGCGGGGGGACTGGTAACAGCTAGCGCAGCGATACCAGGAACTCCGTCATATGTGATGGGGACCGACGGCAGTCAGGCCAACTAGTGACCGCCAC
The DNA here is from genome assembly GCA_049688395.1 of Candidatus Nanopelagicales bacterium. Lineage (GTDB taxonomy): Bacteria > Actinomycetota > Actinomycetes > S36-B12 > CAIYMF01 > Prado023. The sequence continues at coordinate 317 of JBAVKQ010000146.1, read as the reverse complement.
CGAGGTAGCGGCCATCGAGCACACCCCACTTTGGCGCACGGCCGCCTACTGTCTGATTCCCTTCGTCGTGCTCATGGTTCTTGGGGTCTTGTCGCCGATCGTTCTGGTGCCGATGTTCATCCGGTCACTGCTCATGGCCAGACGAGGACGAGTCGCCCCCGCCGTCGTGTGGTCCTTCGGAATCGCATCCGTCCTGGCGGTCGCCTTGGTTGTCGTGCTCTCGTTGCCACAGGATCAGACCACGATCACCGACTCGGGCGGCGCTCAGATCGTCAACCAGTAGAACGGCGCCGCCGCACGCAGACGCGGGGGAGGCC
>JBAVKQ010000145.1:0-7310 GCA_049688395.1 Candidatus Nanopelagicales bacterium | reverse complement strand
GGGCAACGTCTGGCACGACGGCCCGAAAGCCGGCCAGCCAGCCTGAACCCGAGGCCCCCCGCCTGGCCACGCGCCGGGCGGGGGCCCACGCCCGGCGAAGTTGGGTCATTCCTGCGGGCGCTCACCTTCGGCCACGTCCAGCAACTCGACACGATCGCACCCTCCACCCCGCTGCTAGATCTCGGGATCGACCGAACCCACCAGCACCAGTTCGCCGTCGACGTCGGTGCGCGATCTGCAGTCCATCCACTACTCTGACCGTCGGCAGTGCTTGTTGGAGTCAGTGGGGTTGGACGATCCTGCCTCTCCCCAATACGGACCGAACGCTAGGGGTGCCAGTCGGTCCTAGTAACCACGTGGCCAGATCGGGGGGATAATGGAAAGTCAGACTGTGGTCCTCTCGCCGATCACGGACGGGGATATCGAGGAAGTTGCAGCCTTCCTGCACAGCCAACTCAACCCGCGCGTGAGCGTCGCTGACTGGGTGCGCGCGATGAACCCCACGTGGTCGGCCGACCCTCCCAACCACGGGTTCTTGCTGTCGGACCAAGGTCGGGTGATCGGCGCTTACCTCGCCTTCTACTCAGAACGGGTGATCGATGGCCATCGTGAGCGCTTCTGCAACCTCGGGGCGTGGTCGGTGGACCCGGAGTACCGATCCCATGGCCTGCGTTTGGTGCGCGCGATGTTGGGCCAGCGTGGCCTCACCTTCACCGACCTCTCACCGAGCGGATCCGTGGTAGCCGTGAACGAGCGCCTCGGATTCAAGTTCCTCGACACCGCCACCGCGCTGGTCCCCAACATTCCCCGACCAACCCTGGGGCGCCGTGTCCGGGTCGTGACCGATCTTGCTCAGATTCATCGTTCCCTCTCAGGGGATGACCTGCGCCTGTTCCTCGATCACAGGGACGCGGCCGCTGCCCTCCATTTCGTCATCAAGTCCGGGGGGGATCGCTGCTACACCATCGCGCGCAAGGACCGACGCAAGGACCTCCCGGTCTTCGCCTCGATCCTCTACGTCTCGAACAAGGAACTGTTTGCGCGCACGCAGAGGGCCCTCTACGGCCATCTGCTCGTCCGACACGGTGCCCTGGCGACGCTGGCTGAACTGCGCGTCGTGGGTTCGCAGCCCCCGTGGTCGATCCCACTCACCCATCCACGACCCAAGATGTACCGAAGCACGCTGGGCCCTCAGTACATTGACTACCTGTACAGCGAACTCACGAGCGTGGCTTGGTGACCCAACGAGCAGCGAGGAGCCTATGCGCACGCACGTGCACCACCTAGTTGAGGAATCGGCGTCGATCCGCGGGACCCGATCGGCTGTCACCTACAAGGGCGTCACACTGGATTACTCCGCGCTGTGGTCAGAGATCCGACATCTGGCGTCAGGATATGCGCAGATCGGCCTTGTTCGTGGCGACCGAGTCGCGGTGCTCCTCGACAAGCGGCTGGAGACCGTGACCGCCCTCTTGGCGGCGTCAGTGGCTGAGGCGGTCTTCGTACCAGTCAACCCCGTCTTCAAGCCAGCCCAGGTGAACCACGTGTTGGCTGACTCCGGCGCCCGCCTCCTGGTCACCTCGTCGTCGAGGTGGAGTCAGCTGGCACCCACCCTCGACGGCTCGTCTGGCCTGGACGCCGTCCTCCTAGTCGACGAGCTACTACCTGATCGAGGTACCGCCATCGCGCTGCACGCCATGTCAGAGTCGGTTCAGTGGCCAGCGCCGCCCAGCACACCGACCGCGCGCGGAGTCGATTCCGATATCGCGGCCATCCTCTACACATCGGGGAGCACCGGCAAACCCAAGGGCGTGGTCCTTTCTCACCGCAACCTGCTCGTCGGGGCGGAGAGTGTGAGCTCCTATCTGGGCAACGGTCCGGACGACGTGATCCTGGCCGCCCTGCCGCTCAGTTTCGATGCGGGGCTCAGCCAACTCACGACTGCATTCGCAGTCGGAGCGCATGTCGTGCTGATGAACTACCTGCGCCCCGCCGATGTGGTCCGCCTATGCGCACAGCACAAGGTCACGGGTCTCACGTGCGTCCCGCCCTTGTGGATCCAGCTAGCGGACTGCTCCTGGCCTGATGAGGCCACGAGCAGCATGCGGTACTTCGCCAATACCGGAGGGAGGATGCCCCTGGCCACGCTAGACCGGCTACGACAGGCCTTCCCCGATGCCCAGCCGTACCTGATGTACGGCCTCACCGAGGCGTTCCGCTCCACCTACCTAGATCCGAGCGAAGTCGATCGGCGCCCAGATTCGATGGGCAAGGCCATCCCCAACGCGGAAGTCCTAGTGGTCCGCCCCGACGGAACCCGATGCCAGCCCGGCGAAGAGGGTGAATTGGTGCACCGTGGCCCACTTGTCGCCCTGGGCTACTGGAACGATGCAGCGAGGACCGCCGAACGATTCCGTCCCCTTCCCGGAGGATCAGGCGACTGGGCGCCGCCTGAACTGGTGGTCTGGTCCGGGGACACGGTGGTGGCCGACGAGGAGGGCTTCCTGTACTTCGTGGGTCGCGCGGACGAGATGATCAAGACCTCCGGATACCGAGTGAGCCCTAGCGAGATCGAGGAGGTCATTTACGCGACCGGACTCGTGCGCGACGCCGTAGCAGTCGGAGTCCCCGACCAACGGCTCGGCCAGAAGGTGGTCGTGGTTGTCACGCCGCCGCGGGGAAGCAGCCTCCAGCCGGACGACTTGCTCCAAGCGCTCAGGCGCGAACTGCCACTGTTCATGGTGCCCTCCGACATCGCGGTCCGCGAGGAGCTTCCGTACTCGCCCAACGGCAAGTTTGATCGAGTGCTCATCCGCCAGGAGGTGTCCGAATGATTCTGAGCCGCCACATTGAGGCTTTCGGCGTCGTGGAAGACCAGCTGGCCGTGGGGGGCATCCCAGTGGGCCGACTCGCCCTGCGGGTGGGATCGACGCCCTTCTTCGCCTACGACCGCCACCTCATCACCAAACGGGTGGCGTCCGTCCGCGCCGCGCTTCCCGACGGGATAGGACTGGGCTACGCGGTCAAGGCGAACCCCATGCCCGCTGTTGTCCACCATCTCGCGGCCTTGGTGGACTCCCTTGATGTCGCCTCGTCCGGAGAGATGGGGGTCGCCCTGGACACTGGGACGCCACCAGAGCACATCTCTTTCGCCGGCCCCGGCAAGACCGACAGCGAGCTCATCCAGGCGGTGGCCGCCGGGGTTCTCGTCGAGGTTGAGTCCCCGCGTGAGGCGGCCCGTTTGGCGGGGATCGGCTCCCAACTGGGCATCCGACCCTCGGCCGCCGTCCGGGTGAATCCTGACTTCGCCGTTCTCGGCTCAGGGATGCGCATGGGTGGGGGTCCTCAGCAGTTCGGGGTCGACGCTGAGGAGGTTCCGGCGCTGCTGCGCGATCTGTCTTCGCTCGACGTGCAGTTCGAGGGCTTCCATGTGTTCGCAGGCTCGCAGAACCTGCGTGCGGAGATCCTCGTCGAGGCACAGCGCCGAACCGTCGAGCTCGTCCTGAGGCTGGCGGAGGCGGCGCCCAGCGAGGTGCGCTACCTCAACCTGGGAGGTGGGTTCGGGATCCCCTACTTCGAGAAGGATCCGGCCCTCGACATCGCACACGTGGGCGCGCACCTGGGCGGATTGTTCACAGACGTGGTCTCCCCCGCAATGCCCAACGCCCGCGTGATGCTCGAACTCGGACGCTACTTGGTCGGCGAAGCAGGCATCTACGTGACGCGAATCGTGGATCGCAAGGACTCCCGCGGTCGGACCTACTTGGTCGTCGATGGAGGAATGCATCATCAACTGGCAGCTTCCGGCAACTTCGGTCAAGTGATCCGACGGAACTACCCGATCGCGATTGCAGGGCGAGTCTCAGAGGCTCCCACTGAGGAGGTCTCCGTGGTGGGGTGCCTGTGTACCCCACTGGACCTCATGGGCGATCAGGTGAGGCTCCCGATCGCTGAGGTGGGCGATCTGGTCGCGATCTTCCAGGCTGGCGCATACGGCCTGACCGCCAGTCCCACCAGATTCCTTGGCCATCCCGACCCGATAGAGGTCATAGTGTGACACTCTGACCCGAAAGGGAGGAATGCATGGACACCGAAGGCACGACGCTGACTGCGGTTATCGAGCTGATCGGCACCACTCTGGGGATCGAGGCCAGGGCCGCTACATTCGGGGCTGGGACAGCCCTGTTCGGCGAACTCCCGGAGCTCGACTCACTGGGGGTGGTCCAGCTCGCGACCGCACTAGAGGGGCGCTTTGGATTCCAGATCGAGGATGAGGAGTTCACAGCCGAGGTCTTCGAGAGCGTGGGCAGTCTGGCCGACTTCGTGTCGGCGAAGGTGAACCAGAGCCGCTGAAAGCGCCGACCTCCCAGCCCGGGTCACATCGCGGGTCCAGGGAGGTCACCTGGAGCGAATAGCTTGAGAACTCCTGGTGGGCAGCGAGGGCGAACCGCGTCCCCATAGGAGCCGGGCCTTCCAGAAACCACGTAGGAACGTCTCCGGGAAGGGCGAAGCTTGAGCATCGCTCGCTGGCACTTCCCGGGTTCGGGTGCCCGGGGGCCCGCCTGAGTCCCGCCAAACCCGTCCCGATCAACTTGACGTAGGCCTCTCGCGTCACCCAGGACCGGTAGAACTGGATCAGGAACGAGCACTGGCTCGGTGCGACATCCATTGCTGCCAACTCTCGAGGCGTGAATCTCGTGGAGGCGACGGAGCGCAACCCGGGCTTGTCGGCCACTTGCTCAACATCGAGACCGATTGGGTGCGTGAACGACGTCGCGATGGCGATCAGGTCATCGGCGTAGGACAGGCTAAAGTGCAGCGAGTCGAAGGGGCTGCACAATGACGGCTTCCCCATCGCCGAGTACGTGAGCGAGAGATCGGCAACAGGCACACCCAGCGCCCTCGCAAGAAGTCGGCGCGCAACGACACGCTTCGGCTCCCGAGTGCCCGGCCCTCCACTCGTCCCGGCGTCCGCCTCGGCCCCGGCAAGGTCGAAGAACTGGATCACAACGTCGGGCCGATGGGGCGGGTCCATCAACCTGTCTCGAGCCCCTTCGATGTCGGACACCGCCCCATCATGGCGTGTGTACGCCTCGAGCTCGCGGCACGGCACCCGTGTGGTCGTGTTTGGCGAACCGCGAGAGTTGGCCGGTGCCATGATGGCGGGCATGAACTCACTCTCGCCGCGGGGCTCGGTCATCATCCCAGCCCACAACGAGAGCGCCGTCATCGTAAGGACCGTAAGCAGCCTGATGAAGGACGCGGAACCCGGCGAGCTTCAGGTAGTGGTCGTGTGCAACGCATGCAGTGACGGGACCGCCGAAGAGGTCCGCTCGCTCCCGTATCCCGACGTGGGCGTCCTGGAGCTGGACTCGGCGTCCAAATCGCGAGCCATGAACGCTGGGGACTGCGTGTCGACGGCCTTCCCCAGGCTCTACCTGGACGCCGATGTCACACTGAGTACGGACGGCGCACGCCGCATGCTCGGCGCTCTATCCGGGGCTGATTGCGCTGTCGCCACGCCTAACTACCAGCTTGCCGGGTGCAGCCAGATTGCGGTTGCCTACTGGCGAGAGTGGATCAGACGAAACCCCTCCCCCAAGGCCGGCACGGGCTGCTTTGGCCTGAGCCAGACGGCCCGCGAGTCCATCGGGGAATTCCCTGATCTGGTGGGGGACGACCGTTTCATTGCAGCGACCTTCGCGCCGGTTCGGGTTGAGGGCGCCCGAACGGAAGTGCGGGTGGCCAGGACGTTGCCCTCGATCCTCCGGCGTCGTGTGCGCATCGAGCGGGGCAACCAGGCGGTGCGGGGCTTCCTCGGGCAGGTTACCGGGCCAGCGGGACCGGGCAACCATCCCCCATCGGGTGGGCACCAAGTACCCAACCCGGTCGGGATGGGCACTCTGATCGTCATCCACACGGTGGCGATCGCGTGGGCGCGAGTGCGACCTGCCGGCGCGTGGATGACGGACCTGAGCTCGCGACGACCCACGGCCACGGCGCTCTGACAGCTCACTGAGGAGCACTCCAGTCAACTGCGAGGAGTCTGTCGACTCCTGCGGATACGCACGTCACGCATGGCGCGGTCTTGGTGCTGCCGCGGCGGCGTGCCTGCACTGGTCGCGTCCTGCCAAGGAAGCCATCCGCGCCCGGGTCCGCCTATCCGCGGGCCGCTGACTCAGGGCGGCCACGCCCGCGACTCTCGTGGTCGTGCGTGGGTGTCCAGCTGCCCAGAGCCGCCCGGTTGTCTAGCCAGCCTCAGAACGCGCAATTCGGTCAAATCCCCTGACGCATCCCATTTACCCGTTGGGTTCGCGCTGGTCCCGGCGCGAGCGGTCTGCCCCGAGTACTGCCCTGCGCCGAGCGAGTGCCCTCCTCAAGGGCCTTGCCGATTTGGCCGATATCTGTCCCGCAGGTGAAATCCAAGACAAGTGAGGAAGTCCATGTCAACCATCGATCGAGCGTCCATTGCGGCAACACGAATAGTCATAGCATCAGCCCTCGTGGCGGCAACTACGACTGGGCTCGTCGCAGCCACCTCATCTGGAGCAACCGCACCCGTCGGCTACTTCAGCACGACGGAGGCACCAGCCACGTCGTCCCAGGCAATGGATCCGGACACCGGCGCCGTTGAGTTGGGCATGAAGGTGAAGTTCACCTCGCCTGGGGTCGTTCGGGGTGTGCGCTTCTACAAGGGGGGGACCGCCAACGCGGGGCCACACACCGGATCAGTGTGGAGTTTCACGGGCACTCGGCTACGCAAGACCACCTTCACGGGCGAGACCGCTTCGGGGTGGCAGCAGGCCACCTTCTCCTCGCCATTGGCGGTGACCGCCGGTTCCCGCCTCGTGGTTTCCTACTTTGCGCCCAAGGGCCGATACGCGGCCACGACCAACCAGTTCACGACCACGACCACCAAGAACACCCTGACAACAACCGCCGGAGCAGGTGTTTACCGCTATGGCGCGTCAGGGGGGTTCCCGTCGAAGGTGTACCAGAACTCCAACTACTGGGTTGACGTGATCTTCGCTGCGACGGCCACGGCCGTGGCGACGGCAACGCCAACTCCCGCGCCTACCTCCACTCCGACAGCCACCGCAACGGCCATCCCGACACCCACAGCCACCGCAACGGCCACCCCGACACCCACAGCCACTACCTCAACTGGGTTCCCGAGTGCGGTGACCACTGGTGTCCCGGCCGGCACCTCGCTGAGCGCCTACACCGGTCCGTCGCGGATCACCAACGCCGGCACCGTGATCGAGAACAAGCTCATCACGACCCCGCTGGTCCTCACCAGCAGCGCAAAC
>JBAVKQ010000144.1:0-22920 GCA_049688395.1 Candidatus Nanopelagicales bacterium | reverse complement strand
TTCCAGTGCCTTCTCGACTCGAACGAATCAGGAACTCGACACTCCCAATTCTTCCGACCGTGAAGGCACTCTCACGTCCAGACCCGCCGACAACCAACCCCCGACCCCCCGGCCGATCCACGGATCGAGGCTTAGGCCACCCCGAGGGCTCAGTCGCGCACCGGAATGTTCGCAGGCAACTCGAACTGGCGCGGCCCGGTCTGGATGCCCGTCGACGACATCGTCCTGCGCGATCCGGACGGCCGGCGTCCCTGCCACGGCGAGATCGAGGAGCTTCAGGCCGATCCCAGGTGGCAGGACACCATCACCTTCTTCGAGTACTCCCACGGCGCCGACAGCGCGGGCCTCGGGGCCGCGCACGAGACCGGATGGACCGGCCTGGTCGCCGACCTGATCTGCCGGCCCAACGCGTACGCTGCGGACTCGACCTGGCTCGGGATGGGACCGCAGCTCCGCGGCTACAGCCAGTCGCGCCGCCTGAAGAGGGCGTACAGCGCACCGGCCATGGCCAGGATGATCAGGGTGCTGGCCCAGACCCCGGCCGGCCGCCCGAACCCGGGGTAGGGGATGTTCTGGCCGAACCAGCCGGTGACCGCAGTCGGCACGGCGATGATGGCCGCCCACCCGGTCAGCTTCTTCATGATCGTGTTGAGTCGGGCGTCCTGCAGCGACAGTGTGGTCTCGAAGATCGTGGTCACCAGGTCGCGCAGCGACTCGGTCCATTCCGCGGCACGCAGGACGTGGTCATAGAGGTCGGCGAACCAGCCGTCGAGGTCGGTGGCCTCCCGGTGCAGCTCGGAGCGGTGCCGCAGGACCGCGTTGACCACCTCGCGCATCGGCAGCACGACCCGGCGCAGCTCGACGAGCTCCTTGCGGACCCGGAAGGTCTGCTGGTGGGTGGCGCGGGTGAGCCGACCTTCGTCGAACAGGCCGTCCTCGAGTGCCTCGATGGCCTCGTCGAGCTGTTGGACGGTGTCGAAGTGGCCGTCGACGACCACATCGAGCAGCCCGTGCAGCAGGGCACCGGGGCCCAGGGTGAGCAGCTCGGCGTTCTCGTCCCACACCGACAGCACCTCGGCCATGTCGAAGCCGTCCGAGTCGCGGATGGTCACCAGCCCGCGGGGCAGGACGAATGCGGCGATCTTGGTCAGCCGCAGACGCGAGGCGTTCGCGGGGACCTCATCGGAGATCCCGGTCTCCAGGTGCGTGGCGTAGGTGACCACGAACGTGTGGTTCGGATGGCTGGTGGCCTTGGGCCGTTCCGCGACGGCGATCGCGTCCTCCACCGCATGCTGGTCCAGGCCGAGCTCGTCGGCCAGCCGCGAGAGCGTGGCGTGGTCGGGGTGGCACAGGTCCACCCACACCAGGGACCCATCCTCGGCCAGTCGGTCGGAGACCTCGGCCAAGGGGAAGTCGTCGCTGACCAGATGGCCTGCCCGCCACAGCCGGGTGCGAACCTCGGAGCTGCCCATGGATGCAGTCTGCACCCGCTCCGACGCCGGGCCCGCGCCCGATCCGCGTGTGTCCGGTCACGCCAGCCCCGGCTGAGGGGCGCTCACGAGGCCAGACTGCCCCCATGGATGAGCGCACGTGGGCGGTGATGTCGTCTGTCCAGCAGTTCATGGATGAGGCCCTGGAGGTGGTCCGGGCGGGTTCCCAGGCTTCTGGTCCGATGCTGGGGGAGGTGGTCCAGCGGCACCTGGGCGCGGACCCGTCCACGGTGCCGGTGGTGCGGTTGGACGTGCCCAGTCACCAGTTCGTGAACCTGGACGTCGCGGTGGCGGCCCTGTTGGACATGCACGGAGGCGGCGAGCTGGTCGGGATCGGGGGTGGGGACCAGCGTCATCATCAGACGTTGGGCGACATGCTGGCTCACCGAGGGGCCTGGGGGACACCGGTCGGCGCGGTCGACCGCGCGCGGGCCGACACCGGGCCCTCGTCCTCGCGTGAGGTGGTGGCCCCCGGGGAGGTCAGCGAGGCGCTGCTGGCCCAGGTACGTCAGCTGATGGTGGAGCGCAGCGTGTTCCGCGGGAAGGTGCTTGCCTTCGACCTCACCGATGGCATGTACGGCCCGAGCGAGGGCGGGATCCGGTTCCTGGCGCGCCCCGATCTGGACGCCGGGGAGGTGATCCTGCCCGAGGGCACATTGGCCCGGGTGGAACGCCATGTGACCGGGGCTGTGCGGCACCGGGATGCGCTGCGCGCGGCCGGGCAGCACCTCAAGCGCGGGCTGCTGCTCTACGGGCCCCCGGGGACGGGCAAGACGCACACGGTGCGTTACCTGCTCGGGAGGCTGCCGGGGGTGACCTCGGTGGTGCTCTCGGGCAACGCCCTGGGACTGGTCTCCGATGCCACGGAGCTGGCCCACGCCCTGCAGCCCGCGCTGGTGGTCCTGGAGGACGTGGACCTGATCGCCGAGCACCGCGAGATGAGCATGGGCCCGCAACCGTTGCTGTTCACCCTGCTCGATGCGATGGATGGGCTCAACGCCGAGGCGGACGTGGCGTTCGTCCTGACCACCAACCGGGCGGACCTGCTCGAGGCCGCGCTGAGCCAGCGCCCGGGTCGGGTCGACCTCGCCGTCGAGATCCCACTGCCCGATGCCGAGGACCGTCGGCGGCTGCTGGGGCTCTACGCGCGCGGCCTGCCGGTGTCCGATGCCGCTCTGGACGGCGCATCCGCCCGGTGCGGCGGCGTGACCGCCAGCTTCTTCAAGGAACTGGCCCGACGTACCGTGCTGATCGCAGCCGACTCAGGCCGCCCGGTCGACGACGAGGTGCTGGTCGAGGCGATGACCGAGATGCTCAGCGACACCGAGCAACTGACCCGTGCCCTGCTCGGTGGGGACGCCGGCGGCGACGGGCCCGATGACGACGCTGAATCCTGGCCGGACCCGTCCGGCCTGTGACGGCGCGACGAGAGGAAGCCCGGGCGCTGGCGCGGCCTGCTCAGCGGAGTCGATCGTCAGGAGCATCTTCGCCCAGCACCCATCGCGTTCTGCGGGCCGGGCCACTTGCCATTCGGATCAGTGCCCTGGTCGGACAGGGGGTGCTCCGGCGTCGGTCACGGGGGTGAGACCATTGGGTGTGCAGATGGTTGCCAAGAAGCATTACTCCGTGCCCGACACCTACCGCATCACCGAGCAGGCCGTGCGCACGGTGCTGCGGATGCGCAGGACTGGCACCCGCTGCGACCAGGTGTCCGCGCAGCGGATCAGATTGGCCGTCACGGAGGTCAACGGCTGCGAACTCTGCTCCTACGCGCACGCGAAGTACGCCCTCGAGGCGGGGATGGACCGCGCAGAGGTGCGCAGCCTGCTCGGCGGCGTCACCGACGGGGTCCCGGATGAGCAGCTGCCCGCCATCGCGTTCGGGCAGCACTACGCCGACACCCGCGGACATCCCGATCCACTTGCCTGGCAGGCCATCGTCGAGCAGTACGGCCAGCAGCAGGCGCTGTGCGTCCTGGTGGCCACCCGCACCATGATGTGGGGCAACGCGATGGGGATTCCCCTGAGCGCGTTGCGCGCCCGGTTCCAGCGGCGAGCGGACCCGAACAGCACGTTGGCCTGGGAGGCCGGCACGGCCCTGGGCCAACTGCTCGTGGTGCCGGTCGCCGCACTCGACGGACTGGTCCGCGAACTGCGCGGAGCCCCGCTCGAGCCCGGTCTCGACGCCACCGCGCAGTAGCCCGGTCCCGACCGGCCCCGGACATGCCAGAGGGCGGGGGAGCCGCAGCCGCCCCGCCCCCAGACGCGTTCGGGCTAGAGAGCCTCGATGTCGGCCATGATCGCCGTGACGGCGTCCTGGCCGATCATCCCGCCGGCCATGCCCACTGCCTGTGCGGCCGGCATGCCCTTGGCCATGCCGAGCATCGGGTTCGAGGTGATGCCGGGGGCGTGCTTCTCCATGATCGCCACAACCTCGGGGTCCTCGAGCAGTGAGCCGAGGGTCGTGGTCGTGAGGTCGTACTTGCCCATGGGGGTTCCCTTCCTGGTCGGTACCTGTGGTCAGATCCTCGCATGCCCGCGGTGCTGCGAACGCCCCGGGCGGTCGGCGGGGCTACTGGACCATCGCGACCAGCCCACGCAGCGGGATGCTGACCCAGTCGGGCCGGTGGTCCAACTCGAAGCGCAGCTCCTCCAGGGCCTTCTGCAGCTCGAAGAGATCGATGAGGGGCTGCTGGGCGGCGAATGCATCCTCGTCGACGTACAGGCCTGAGTCGACGGCCTCCTCGCGGTAGCCCGCCAGGAAGGTCTCCCGCGTGGACTCCAGCCAGGTCGCGGCTGCCGGTGCCATCCGCTCCAGGTCGCCCTCGTGCTGGGTGGCCTGGTCCATGGCGGCCCGGCGGGCGTAGTCGAAGCTGCGCAGCATCGAGGCCACGTCGCGCAACGGGGAACTCTTGCGGCGTGCGTCGGCCAGCGGTACGCCCTGCTCGCCCTCGAGGTCCATGATCACCACGTCGTTCTCCACCAGCATCAGCTGGTCGAGGTGGTAGCTGCCGTGATAGCGGGTCTTGATCCCGGCCGCCCGGTGGTCGGCCCACGCATCGATCTGGGCGACCAGGGCCGGTCCAGCGCCGAGCAGCTCCGCGGCCACCGGAGCCAGCGCAGCAGGCAACTGGTCGAGATGCGACTCCAGCACCGACATGGTCAGGGTGACGTCCGCGCGGACGAGCTGGGCCCAGGTGCCGATGTCGGCCTGGACGACCGGCTCCGGGTCGAAGGCCGGATCACCGGTGCGCCGTGCCAGCGCAGCGTGCAGCTGTGCGGTCCGACGCCCCACGGTGCGGGCCAGCGGTCGGTATCCGTCGCCTGGTTTCGGCGACTCCTGGCTGGTGATGATGGGGATCGAGGTCGTGGTGCTGATGGCCTCGTTCGGGATGCCCTCGACTGTCGATCGGGCCGGCATCCTGGGCGTGGCGACCGTGGCCGGGGCGGTCAGCGAGTCGTCGAGCTGCCGGGTGAGCTCATCGACGGTGAAGGTCCAGACGTCACCCTGGTTGGGCACGTAGATCTGGAGAAGGGCCAGGATCGTGACCTCGCCGTCACGGTGGACGTACTCCACATGACCTGCCACGGGCACGCACCGCTCGAACTCGGCGACCTCGGTGAGGAAGCGCCCGACCTCCAGCTCGGGGTTCATCCCCTTGCGCAGGCGCCGCAGCGTCTTGAGGAACAACGCATCGCCCAGAACGGTGTTGCTGTTGCTGCCCAGCCCGGAGAGTCTGCTCGGAGTCAGGTCGTCGGGCAGCTCGGGGACCAGGTCGCTGAACCCCACCGCCGCCACGAACCGGATCGTCCCGGACCCGGCAGGCAGGGTGCGCCCGGCCTGGATGGCCCGCAGGATCGCCCGGTAGTAGGCCTCGTCGTACATGGCATCGGCGACCAGCCCGACGTTGGCCTGCTGGCGGACCCGGGCGAATGCACCACCGGCGATCTGCTTGATCCGCTCCTCCTCGGTGTCCTCCCAGCCCAGGGCCAGCGGCAGGGAGTACTCCTCGGTCTGCCCCGCCGAATGGACCTGGACCACGGCCAGCAACCAGGTGTGTCCCTCGTCGGTGAGCAGGGCGTGCTCGCCCAACTCGACGCGATCGATGGGCGCACCCCTCGGGCCGTACCACCGCCCACGGGCCACGAGCGCGGGCAGCAGGTCGCGCTCGAACTTCGAACGCAGCTGGTCGGCCATGCCCGACCGCCAGACCGGCACCCGCTCGCGGAACAGGCTCGACCAGCCGGCGAAGAGCACCACCAGCGGCAGGGTCTCCAGCGCGGGCCGGTCCTCGTGCCAGTTCGGGGCCTCGACGTCGGTCATCAGCTTGAACCAGAAGAAGCCGTGCGCCGGCAGGGTCAGTACGTAGGGCAGGCGGGTGATCGGCGGGAACGGGTTGCGCCCCAGCATCTCGACCGGCACCCGGTCTGCGTAGGCCGACAGGTCGAGCTCGACCGGTTGCGCCGAGCGGCTCACGTTGGCCACGCAGAGCACCACGTCGTCGTCATGCTCGCGGATGTAGGCCAGCACCTTGCGATTGCCTGGGTGCAGCAGCGTGAACTCCCCGCGCCCGAAGGCGTGCGAGGTCTTGCGCACGGCCAGCATCCGACGCGTCCAGTTCAGCAGGGACGCCGGCTCGCGCAACTGGGCCTCGACGTTGATCGCCTCGTAGCCGTAGATCGGGTCCATGATCGGCGGCAGGTACAGGCCCTGCGGATCGGCCCGGGAGAACCCGCCGTTGCGGTCCGGGGTCCACTGCATCGGGGTGCGCACGCCGTCGCGGTCACCGAGGTAGAAGTTGTCGCCCATCCCGATCTCGTCGCCGTAGTAGATGAACGGCGAGCCGGGCATCGACAGCAGCAGGCTGTTCATCAGCTTGATCCGCTCGGGGTCGTTCTCCATCAGCGGCGCCAGGCGGCGGCGGATCCCCAGGTTGATCCGGGCCCGGGTGTCCTCGGCGTAGGCCGACCACATGTAGTCGCGCTCCTTGCTGGTGACCATCTCGAGGGTGAGCTCGTCGTGGTTGCGCAGGAAGATCGCCCACTGGCTGGACTCCGGGATCTCCGGGGTCTGCTGGAGGATCTCCACGATGGGGTGGCGATCCTCCTGGGCGATGGCCATGTACATCCGCGGCATCAGCGGGAAGTGATAGGCCATGTGGCACTCGTCGCCGTCGCCGAAGTACTCGCGCACGTCCTCGGGCCACATGTTGGCCTCGGCCAGGAACAGCCGGTTCTCGTGCGACGCGTCCAGGCCGGCGCGCAGCTCCTTGATGACCTCGTGGGTCTCGCGCAGGTTCTCGTTGCTGGTCCCGTCGCGCTCGATCAGATAGGGGATCGCGTCCAGCCGGAACCCGTCGACACCCATGTCCAGCCAGAAGCGCAGGACGTCGAGGACCTCGGCACGGACCGCCGGGTTGTCGAAGTTCAGGTCCGGCTGGTGGTTGAAGAAGCGATGCCAGAAGTACTGGCCGGCCTCCTCGTCCCAGGTCCAGTTGGAGCGCTCCGTGTCGGTGAAGATGATCCGGGTGCCCGAGTACATGTCCAGGTCATCGGACCACACGTAGTAGTCGCGCTCCGGGGATCCCTTGGGCGCCCGGCGCGCGGCCTGGAACCACGGGTGCTGGTCGGAGGTGTGGTTCATGACCAGCTCGGTGATGACCCGCAGGCCCCGCTCGTGGGCCGCCCGGACGAACTCCGGGAACTGCGACAGGTCGCCGTAGGCCGGGTGCATGTCGCGGTAGTCGGACACGTCGTAACCGTCGTCGCGGAACGGCGAGGGGTAGAACGGCAGCAGCCAGATCGTGTTCACCCCGAGGTCGGCCAGGTAGTCCAACTTCTGGGTCAGGCCGGCCAGATCGCCGATGCCGTCGCCGTTGGAGTCGAAGAACGCCTTGACGTGCAGCTCGTAGACGACGGCATCCTTGTACCAGAGCGGATCGGCGACGGGCTCCCGTTCGGTCAGCCCAGGGGTCAGCCCAGTGATCGACCCGGTGGTCGACCCGGTGGTCGCGATCGCTTCTGCCGCTCGTTCTGGCTGCAAGGCTCGTCATCCTGTTCTGGTCTGCGGATCGTGCTGCGAGCCTAGCGGCGACCTGCCGCACCGTCGCCTGAGATTCCGCGATCGGTCCGGGTCGTGGGATCGTCGTGCCCATGACCGACGCTGGTGCGATTCCCGAGACCGCGCCGGTGGCGCCCTCCCTGCGCCAACTCCTGAGCAGCCAGGTGCCGGCCGATACCGAGCCCGGAGCCGAGTCGGGTGCAGAGCCCGCGGCGGACTCCGATGCCGACCCCCGGAGCCCCGAGGATCTGCTCGAGGCCTACGCCGCCTGGGCCGCTGCCAGCGGCTACCCGCTCTACCCGGCGCAGGAGGACGCGCTGCTGGAGTTCGCCTCCGGGTCGCACGTGATCCTGGGCACGCCGACCGGGTCGGGCAAGAGCCTGGTGGCGGTCGGGGCGATGTTCTTCGCCCTCGCCCAGGGCCGGCGCAGCTACTACACCGCGCCGATCAAGGCGTTGGTCTCGGAGAAGTTCTTCGACCTGTGCGACCTGTTCGGCGCCGATCAGGTGGGCATGATCACCGGGGATGCGGCGGTCAATCCCGAGGCTCCGATCATCTGCGCCACCGCTGAGATCCTGGCCAACCTCGCCCTGCGCCAGGGGTCCGCGGTCGACGTGGGCGTGGTCGTCATGGACGAGTTCCACTACTACGCCGACCGGGACCGCGGCTGGGCCTGGCAGGTGCCGCTCATCGAGCTCACCGGCGTCCAGCTCCTGCTCATGTCGGCCACGCTCGGCGACATGCGGCGCATCCGCGACGACCTGGTCCGCCGCACCGACCGACCGGCGGCGATCGTCGCGGGCGGGGTCCGCCCGGTTCCGCTGGAGTTCGAGTTCGCGATGACTCCGATCCACGAGACCATCGAGAAGCTGCTCGCCGACGACCAGGCGCCCATCTACGTGGTGCACCCCACCCAGGCCGCTGCGCTGGAGCGCGCCCAGGCATTGATGAGCTTGAACATGTGCACTCGCGCCGAGAAGGACCTGATCGCGGCGGCCATCGGGGACTTCCGGTTCACCGCCGGGTTCGGCCGCACGCTCAGCCGGCTCGTTCGCCACGGGGTCGGCGTGCACCACGCGGGCATGCTGCCGCGTTACCGGCGCCTGGTCGAGCAGCTCACCCGGGCCGGCCGGCTGAAGGTCGTGTGCGGCACGGACACCCTGGGGGTGGGGATCAACGTGCCGATCCGCACCGTGCTGATCACCTCGTTGAGCAAGTACGACGGCCGGCGGATGCGGCTGCTGCGGGCCCGGGAGTTCCACCAGATCGCCGGGCGCGCCGGCCGGGCCGGTTACGACATCCAGGGCACCGTGGTGGTCCAGGCCCCCGAGCACGAGGTCGAGAACGAGCGCCTGCTGGCCAAGGCCGGAGATGACCCGAAGAAGCGCCGACGAGTGGTCCGCAAGAAGCCGACCGAGGGGGTGCCGACCTGGAGCCAGGCCACGTTCGACCGGCTGGTGGCCGCCGACCCCGAGCCGCTGCGCTCCCGGTTCGACGTCACCCACGCGATGCTCCTCAACGTCGCGCACCGACCCGATGCCACGGCTGCGATGGCCCACCTGCTGGCCGACAACGACGAGGATGCCGAGACCCGCGAGCGCCTCGTCGAGCGCTCCGCGGCCATCCGGGACTCGCTGGTGGCCGCCGGGGTGCTGGAACTGCTCGATCCACCCGACGCGCAGGGTCGCACGATGCGGATCGTCGACGAGCTGCAGGTCGACTTCGCCCTCAACCAGCCGCTGTCCACGTTCGCCCTGGCCGCTATCGAACTGCTCGACCGCGAGTCCGAGACCTACGCCGTCGACGTCCTCTCGGTGCTCGAGGCCACGCTGGAGGACCCCCGCCAGATCCTGTTCGCCCAGCAGCACCGGGCTCGCGGGGAGGCGGTGGCTGCGATGAAGGCCGAGGGGATCGAGTACGAGGAGCGCATGGAACTCCTCGAGGAAGTCACCTGGCCAAGCCGCTGGCCGAGCTTCTCGAGGCCGCCTACGACATCTACGCCGAGGGCCACCCCTGGGTCACCGAGTACCCGCTGCGCCCGAAGTCGGTTGCCCGGGAACTGCACGAGCTGGCGATGACCTTCGTGGAGTACGTCGGCTACCACCGGCTGGCCGCCTCGGAGGGCCTGGTCCTGCGCTACCTGGCTGACGCGTACAAGGCGCTGCGGCGCACGGTGCCCGAGGACGCGCGCACCGAGGAGCTCGAGGACCTGACCGCCTGGCTGGGCGAGCTGGTGCGTCAGGTGGACTCCAGCCTGCTCGACGAGTGGGAGAAGCTGCTGCATCCCGGGGACGCCCGGCCCGTGCGTGACCAGCTCGCGCCCACCGGTCCGCCGCCGGTCACCGCCAATGCACGCGCCTTCCGGGTGCTGGTGCGCAACGCGCTTTTCCGACGTGTGGAGCTGGCCGCACTGCGGCGCTGGGAGGACCTCGGTGCGCTGGATGCCGAGTCGGGCTGGGACGCCGAACGATGGGCCGCCGCCATGGCTGACTACTACGCCACCCACGACGAGGTGGGCACCGGCCAAGGCGCCCGTGGACCACTGCTGCTCCAGATCGAGGCGCAGCCCGGTCGATGGGTCGTCCGTCAGGTCTTCGACGACCCGGCGGGCGACCACGACTGGGGGATCAGCGCCGAGGTCGACCTCGCGGCGAGTGACGCCGAGGGGGTCGCGGTGGTGCGGGTCATCTCGGTGGACTGCCTGTGACCCCAGGCCCGGTCGCGTCCGGGCCAGTCTGCTCCCGCCCAGGCGGTCAGGCCTCGCCGAGGACCAGGCGGGCCACGTCCGCCGGGGTCTCTGCGCGCAGGTCGATGGCGTCGTCGGCAATCCTCGAGGTCTGGTGCCCCCAGCCCGCCGCGACGGCGAGGATGCCGACGGCCCGGGCCGCCTTCATGTCGGCGGGGCTGTCCCCGACGAACGCCACGTGCTCGGCCGGCACGCCCAGGCGGGCCAGCGCCACCTCGATCATCTCCGGGTCGGGCTTGGGCGCGCTCACCCGGTTGACCGTGATGATGACGTCGAACAGGGCGTCGAGCCCGTGGGACCCGAGCACCACCTGCGCGGAACGACCGTCGGAGTTGGTGGCCAGCGCGGTGCCGATCCCGGCATCGCGCAGCGCGACCAGCAGGTCCACGACACCGGGGTAGGGATCGATGGCTTTGATCTCCTGCGCCAGCGCGTCGTGGAAGACATCGTTGTCGGAGTCCGTGGCCTCCCGGCCGAGCAGTGCGCTGAGCAGGTTGCGCGCCGCACCGAGATGGGCCACCGGCTCCAATTCCCCGAGTGTGATCGTGCGCCCCGTGGCCGCGGAATAGGCATGCAGGGCCGGGATGAACGTGTTGATCAGCGTCCCATCCTGATCGAAGATCACAGCCTTGATCGTGGGCGCGGCCATGGGGGTCCTCCTCGAGGGTTCGGGTGGGTTGCGGGGTCAACTCTGGCAGGTCGTTGCCCCCGACGCTCCTTGGCTCGAGCCGGGCCCGACAGTGCCCCGGGCGATGCTGGTCGAGCTGGACCACCGGTCAGAGGTGATCGACGACCACGTCGAGGACCAGGCGACCCCGCGCCGCCCCCGACGCAGCACCCGAGCGCGCGACCGGTTCGGCGTGGAACCCCGCGGCTCGGATTGCATCCACCAGTTCGTCGGGGGTGGTTGGGTCGACCTGCGCGGTTGCCAGGGCCCGCAGCAGCCTCCCCTTGGTCGCCTTGTTGAAGTGGCTGGCCACCGTTCGTCGGTCGCCCTGCTGGTGGATCACCCGCACCGCGACGGCGCGCTCCGGCGGGGCGGTCCAGCTGCCGGCGTAGGTCGACGAGCGCAGGTCGAGAACCAGCTGGCCGGCCACCCGGTCAGCCAGCGCGGCGCGCAGCGGGGCTCGCCAGAAGGACGTCAGCCGGCCCGGACCGGGCAACGTGACCGCCCCGGACAACCGGTAGGCCGGGATGGCATCGGCCAGTCCCACCGCGCCCCACAACCCGGACCAGACCAGCACCTCGCGCGACAGCCGCGCGCGGGTGGTCGGCCCGCACCCGACCAGGTCCAGGGCGGTGAAGAGCACGCCGGTGTAGACCTGCCAGGCCGGGGCGGTCGGGGCGGTGCTCAACTCGGTGTTGCCCGACACCGCATCGGCCTGACGCGGGCTGAGTCCCAGCACCGCCAGGGCGCCGACGGGATCGTTCCGACACAGGCCGCCGAGTGCGTCCAGGACGGTCCGCCGTGGGGTGTCGAGCTTCGGCAGGCTCAGCGTCGAGAGGTTCAGGGCGGGCCCGCTGGTCGGAATGGTCTTGCCCTCGCTGGGCGGCAGGAGGGTGAGCACCTGCCCATCCTGCCCTGAGCGCGGCTGCCGGGTGGTCGAGGAACGCCGTGGCGGGGACGCACCGCCGGCCGGCCCGTGACCAGCAGGCGCACGCCTCAGCGAACCGACACGTGCACGTGGTCGTAGTGGTTCGCCGTGGTCGAGCCGCGGTCCGACATCCCGCGCCAGCCCTCGCCGGCCCGCTGGGTGGTCCAGATCTTCTGCGCGTAGATGACCTCGGTGACGCCCAGGCGCGAGGCGTTGGCCCGCACGTAGTTGGCGATGTCCCAGCCGGTCGACCCGCCGATCATGATGTCCAGGGCTCGGCCGGATCCGTGGTTCCCGCCCCCGCCCCGGTTCCCGCCGTAGCCGCTGACCTGCGGGAAGCGCGAGCACACGGCCCGGTGCACCTTGATGGCGTTGGACCCCAGGCCCGACTCGACGCCGGAACCACCGGAGCACGCGGCACCGGAGACCCCGCCGCCGGAGCTGCTGGAGCTGCTGGAGCTGCTGGAACCGCCGGAGCTGCTGGAGCTTCCCGAGCTCGTGGACGTGGCGGCTTTGGGCTGGGGCTTGGGCAGCGGCTTGGGCTTGGTCCTTGACAGGAAGTCGCCCTTGATCCAGTAGGTCTCGTCCTTGCGCACGATCTGGCGCCAGCCGTCGTCCTTGACGTCAGTGATGCGGACCTTGTCGGCACGGTCCAGGACGGTCACGATCTTGGCGTCCGTGGTCGGCTTCTTGCGCACGTTCACCCCCGCGGTCGTGTACCGGCTGCCCACGATCTCGGGCTCGGTCTTCGGCGCTTCCGCGGGGGGGATGGGGAGCCTGCCCCGGCTCGCCGACCGCGAGGAGCGGGTGTCGGCGGCAGCCTGGCGCTCGGCCAGGATGATCGGGTCGATCTCGGCCTGGAACTCGGTGTCGGACGCGGGCTGGGCGGCAAATGCGGTGGGTTCCTCGGCGTTGCCCAGCGGGGCGACGACCGCTGCGCCGGTGGCGGTGAGCAGGGCCAGCGACATCACCGCGGTGCGCACGCCGGCGCGGCGGGTGGTGCGGGGGTGGGCGGTGGAATGGACTTTGGGGGCGTCGGGGCAGTCTGTGGAGTCAGGACGACTCATGGCTGCGGACCTTCCTCGTGACGACGGATGGAGCCCGGCGCAATGTCCTGCGGGGACGATCGTCGCACCGGCCGCAATGGGGGCCTCGTGCTGCGGCAACGTGCCGCTGATCGGGTCCGGGCTTGCCCATCCTGCATGCCCCTGGTGGCATAAGTCGAAACTGGGTGTGGCCCAGGTCACATCCTCGCGGGTCGGGCCGGCAACCCGCTCGCGACCTCCCAGGCCCGATCGTTGCCCGATCGTGCTGCCCGCCGACCTGATCGACCGCGCCGGTTGGTCGGCCTGTTCGGCCTAGACTCGCTGGCCATGACGCTGCCCCGAGCAAGGAACAGGTTCGGCATCCGCGCGGCAGTCGTGCTGGCCGCTGGGTCCGAGGAGAACTCCCGCGAACTGCTGACCCGGCCGTTGGGCGACTCGACCGTGGTGGAGTTGGCCGTGGCCAATGTTCGGGCGGTCGTGGACCCCGATCGGATCGTGGTCGTCGTCGCCCGTGGAGATCGTCAGGTCCGGGCCCTGCTGGGCAATGACCTGGTCTACGCCGAGCAGGCCGAGGCGCGCGGAACCGCGGATGCTGCGCTGCTGGGCCTGGGGTTCCTGCTCTCCGACGTCGAGCAGGTGCTGGTCACCTATGCCGACACCCCGATGCTGCGCCCCGAATCCCTGCTCGGACTGTTCACCCGGCACCGGCTCAAGGGCGCGGACCTGTCCCTGCTCACCGCGGTGCTGGAGACCGCGCCGGAGTCCTACGGTCGGGTGGTCCGCCAGGACGGTCGGATCGTGGCGATCGCCGAGGACTCCGACCGCACCGACGCCCAGGACGCCATCGCCGAGGTGAACGTGGGCAGCTACCTGGCCAGTCCACACCTGTTGTTCGGCGAGCTGGCCGAGATGGTCGCAGCAGGCGAGCACCGGCTGACCGACCTGGCCCGGCGCGTCATCAGCCGGGGCGGGCGGGTGCACAGCTACCAGATCCACGACCCCGACGAGGTCCAGGGCATCAATACCCCTGACGAGCTCGGCCTGGCCCAGGACATCGTGGCCAAGCGCCTGTTCGTACCACGCAAGAACACCGACACCGCGATCGTGTTCGGCACCGGTGGCTGGCGTGCGGTCATCGGCGAGGGCTACACGCTGGCCAACGTGCGGCGCCTGTGCCAGGCGATCGCCAACCAGACCATCCGGGCGGGCCTGGACTCCGCGCCGATCGTGGTCGGCGGGGACCGCCGCTTCCTGTCCCGGGACTCGGCGGTGGCCGCAGCCGAGGTCTTCGCCGGCAACAACATCCCCGTCGTGCTGCTGCCCGACGACGTCCCGACGCCGTTGGTCACCTTCGCCGCCCCCCACCTGGGCGCCGCGTACGGCGTGATCATCACCTCGAGCCACAACCCGCCGGAGTGGAACGGCATGAAGGTCTTCCGGGCCGACGGATCGCTTCCACTGGACGCGGAGACCGACAGGTTCCAGGACGAGGCCAACGCGTTGGGCGTCGATGACGTCATCACCCTGGACCTCGACCTGGGACGGCGCTCGGGCATGATCGTGGAGCGCTCCCTGACCAATCCGTACGTCGACGCCATCGAGACGGTGATCGATGTGGACGCCGCCCGGGAGGCCGACCTGCACGTGATCGTGGACCCGATGTACGGCACCAGCCAACTCACCCTGGGCATGGTGCTCAACGACATGCGCGTGCGCACCGAGTTCATCCACGCCGCGCACAATCCCCTGTTCGGTGGCGTGGCGCCCGCACCTGACCTCGAACGGCTCTCGGCACTGATCGCCATGATCACCGCGGGCGGTGGCCGCTACGACCTCGGCCTGGCCACCGACGGCGACTCCGACCGGATCGGCATCGTCGACGAGACCGGCGAGTACGTGAGCACCAACGACCTGCTGCTGCTGCTCTACTGGTACCTGCACGAGGTCCGCGGGGAGGCCGGGGGAGTGGTGCGCAACCTGGCCACGACCCACCTGCTCGATCGGCTGGCCGCGCACTTCGGCGAGAAGTCCTACGAGTGCCGGGTGGGGTTCAAGTACGTCACCGCCGGGATGGACGAGATCGGCGCGGTCCTGGGTGGGGAGTCCTCCGGCGGGCTGACCATCCGGGGCTGGATCAAGGGCAAGGACGGCATCTTCGCCTGCGCGCTGGTGGTGGAGATGCTGGCCCGCACGGGCAAGCGGATCTCCGAGCTGCGCGCGATGGTCTACGAGATCACCGGCCGGCTCCACGCCCGCGACGAGAGCGTCGCGGCGACCCCGGAGATGCGCCTGGAGGTGCCCCGACGGTTGGCGGCGCAGCCGCTGACCCACATCGGCGCCTACCCGGTGATCGGCGTCTCGCACCTGGACGGCACCAAGATCCGCCTCGAGAACGACAACTGGGCGCTGCTGCGGTTCTCGGGCACCGAGCCGGCCCTGCGCCTGTTCGTGGAGGCCGACAGCCCGGAGAAGGCCGAGGAGCTGCTGGCCTGGTTGCGCGGCTTCGTCACTGCCGGCTGATCGATCCGACCCACCCCCACCCGCGACCCGACACGACCCCGAGGACCGCAGATGCGCTACGGGCACTTCGACACCGACGCCGACGAGTACGTGATCGACCGACCCGACGTGCCGGTCTCGTTCACCAACTACCTGGGCGCCAAGGACTACTGCGTGGTGCTCTCGCACAACGGTGGCGGGTACTCGTACTACCGCTCGCCGCAGACCGGTCGGGTGACCCGGTTCCGGCCCAACGGGGTGCCGGTGGACCGGCCCGGGCGCTACGTGTACCTGCGTGAGGACGCCGATGGTGACTACTGGTCGATCTCCTGGCAGCCGGTCGGCAAGCCGTTGGCCGCCGCCGGTGCGCAGGACGGCGCCACCTACACCGCGGCCCATGGCATGGGCTACACCCGCTTCGAGTCCACCTACCGGGGGATCTCGGCCAGCCAGACGGTGTTCGTGCCCGTGGACGACCCGCTCGAGGTGTGGGACGTCCGGGTGACCAACACCGGCGACACTTCGCGCACCCTCACCCTGGCCACCTACGTCGAGTTCAGCTTCCACACCATCAGCATCGACAACCAGAACCTGCAGATGTCGCTGTACGCAGCCGGCTCCTCTTACGACCAGGGCATCATCGAGTACGACTTCCACTACGAACCGTGGACCGCGCACTACTTCGCCGCCAGCCGGATGCCGGACTCCTACGACTCGCTTCGCGACTCCTTCCTGGGCCCCTACCGCACCGAGACGAACCCGATCGCCGTCGAGCGGGGCCGGGGCAGCGATCACAGCGCGACGACCCAGAACCACTGCGGGTCGCTGTTCCACACCATGACCCTCGCCCCGGGGCAGACCAGTCGGATCGCCTACGTGCTGGGCCACGGGACCCGAGACGACGTCGGCCGGGCGATGCAGGCCAAGTACGCCGACCCGGTGGTCGTCGACGCGGAGTTCGCCGCGCTGCGGGCGTACTGGGCGGCCAAGCAGGACGCGCTGCAGATCCGGACCCCGCACCCGGGCATGGACACGATGATCAACACCTGGACGTTGCTGCAGGCCGAGACGTGCGTGCAGTGGTCGCGATTCGCCTCCTTCGTCGAGGTCGGCGGGCGCACCGGCCTGGGCTACCGGGACACCGCGCAGGACGTGATGAGCGTCGTGCACTCCAACCCGGGCCGCACCCGGGCGCGGATCATGGAGCTGCTGCGCGCCCAGACCCGGGCCGGCTACGGCCTGCACCTGTTCGACCCGAAGGCGTTCGACCCGGACGCCGAACTGCGCCCGGACGTGCCCTCGCCGACGGTCGTGCCGACTCCCGCGCGCACCGAGCTGATCCACGGCCTGGCCGACACCTCCTCGGACTCGCACCTGTGGCTGGTGCCCTCGGTCGTGGAGTACGTCAAGGAGACCGGTGACATGGCCTTCCTCGATCTCGAGGTGCCCTTCGCCGAGGGGACCTCGGGCAGCGTATACGACCACCTGCGCGCAGCCCTGGACTTCACCGCCGCGCAGGTCGGCGCCAACGGGGTCGCCCTGGGCCTGCGCGCGGACTGGAACGACTGCCTGAACCTCGGCGGCGGCCAGAGCGCGCTGGTCACGTTCCTGCACGCGTGGGCGATCCGGGCCTTCCTCGAGGTGGCCGAGCATCTCGGTCGCACCGAGGACATCGCCCGCTACACCGCCGAGCTGGAGCGGATCGCCGGCGTCGCCGACACCCAGCTCTGGGACGGGGCATGGTGGATCCGCGGGTTCACCAGCCAGGGCGCGCCGATCGGCTCGGCGGCCAACCGCGAGGGGCGGATCTTCCTCGAGCACCAGGCCTGGCCAGTGATCGCCGGGATCACGACCCCCGATCGCGGACGCGCATCCATGGACTCGGTGCGCGACCTGCTCGGCTCGCAGTACGGGACCCACCTGAACTGGCCGGCGTTCACCGAGGTGGACGACTCGGTCGGGTTCGTGACCCGGGTCTACCCCGGCATCAAGGAGAACGCGTCGATCTTCAGCCACCCCAACGCGTGGCCGATCATCGCCGAGGCCATCCTCGGGCGCGGTGACGAGGCGGTGGCCTTCTACGACTCGATCCTGCCCTACCACCAGAACGACGACATCGACGTGCGGGCAGCGGAGCCCTACGCCTACGTCCAGTTCGTCTACGGCCGCGATCACGAGTGGTTCGGCAAGGCGCAGAACCCGTGGCTGACCGGGACGGCCGGGTGGATGTACACCGCCATCACAAGATGGGTGCTGGGCGTGCGCCCGGGTCTGACCGGCCTGGTGATCGACCCGTGCATCCCGCGGCACTGGGACGGCTTCGCGATGCGCCGGCAGTGGCGCGGGGCGACCTACCAGATCAAGGTGCGCAACCCCGACGGGGCCTCGTCGGGGGTTTCGTCGCTGACCGTGGACGGGGCGGTCCACGACCCGAGGGCGCCGATCTCGGCACGAGGACCGGGCCGCGAGGTCCGGGTCGTGGCGACGCTGGGCGCCAGCCACGTCGACACCGCCGCGGCGGGCAGCGGACGCGACCACAGGTAGCCCTGGCCCCACCGGACCCCCAGGGAGTGCAGGATCTCGAGCTGCGTGCGGGTCTCGACCCCCTCGGCGATGACCTCCAGGCCCAATGACTCGGCCATCTTGATGATCGCATCCACGATGGACAGGTCCGAGGTCTCCTTGCCCAGCCCGTCGACGAAGGAACGATCCACCTTCAACGTGGTGACCGGGAGGCGCTTGAGCCGGGACAGCGACGAGTAGCCGGTCCCGAAGTCGTCGATGATCAGGTGCACGCCGAGCTGGCGCAGTGCGTCCAGGGTGGCCGTGGAGACCTCGTGCGAGCGCATCACCGCGGTCTCGGTGATCTCCAGGTGCAGCTGCCCGGCGGGCACGCCGGTCTCGGCCAGGGCCCGGGACACCTTGTGCAGCAGGTCCGGATCGGTCAGCTGGCGCGCCGAGAGGTTGACCGCCACCCAGAGGTCCCGGGTTCCGGGGATCTCCCGACGCCAGCGCTGCAACGTGCTCAGGGCGTGATCGAGCATCCACGCCCCGACGGGCAGGATCAGCCCGGTCTCCTCGGCCAGCCCGATGAACTGATCGGGTCCGATCAGCCCCCGCTCGGGATGCTGCCAGCGGATCAGGGCCTCGAGGCCGACCGGCTCACCGGTGCGCAGGTCCACCACGGGCTGGAAGTACGCCCGGAGCTCGTCGCGTTCCAGCGCCCGACGCAGGCCGAGCTGGTCATCCAGGCGCGCGGTGGCGGCGTGCTGCATCTCCTGGCGGAACCGGGCCGCCTGGTCGCGCCCGGCCTCCTTCGCTCGGTGCATGGCCGCGTCGGCCTCACGGAGCATCGACTGCGCGGTGGCACCCGGCGTCGCGGGCGCGACCCCGATGCTCGCCGTCACCGAGATGTCCAGCTCACCGACCCGGAACGGGCGGGCCAGCGCGGTGCGGATCGCCTCGACCAGGCTCTCCACCTCGTTGTCGCGCAGGGACTGGCACACCACGGCGAACTCGTCGCCGCTGAACCGGGCGAGCGTGTCACCGGAGCGCACGATCGCGTTCAGCCGGTCGGCGACGTCGACGAGCAACGTGTCGCCGACCGAGTGTCCGAGCCCGTCGTTGACATGCTTGAACGAGTCGAGGTCCAGCAGCAGCACGACCGGGTGCTGCCCCGGGTGCTGCCCCGGACGCGGCACCCGGTCCAGCGCGGCCTCGATCCGCCGGGCGAGGAGCAGCCGGTTGGGTAGGCCGGTCAGCGGATCGTGCATCGCGCGGTGCTCCCGCTCCTGGGACAACTGGGACTGGCGCTCCAGGGCCAGCAGCGGCACCAGGAGCAGGGGCAGCAGCACCCAGGAGTGCGCACTGGCGACCGCCACCACCGCGACCAGTGGTGACAGGGCGAGCACGGCGAAGGCCGAGGTCGTGTAGAACCAGAACTCCTCGGTGAACGAGTCCCACCAGGACTGGTCAGGTGCCGCGCAGGCCACCAGGGCGAGGTTCACCATGTGGAACGCCAGCCAGGCCAGGGCGACCAGTCCGAGATCGAGGACGCTGAGCTCGGACGGCGGGCGCGGGCCGGACTGTGGCCACCAGTCGCCCAGCGCCAGGACTACGCATGCTGCTGCGACCGACAGCGTGTACTGCCCGACGTTGAAGGCGAGCTTCCACGCCGCCATGCGCGCCACGAGCTCGCTGATCATCACGGCACCGGCGACCAGGACCAGGGCCGGCCACGGTCCCCATATGTACAGCACCGCGAAGATGAACGCCCCGGAGATGGAGATGGGGTCGCCCTCGATCTGGGTCATGACCAGGGGGCGCAACTCCGCGATGAACACCAGTGTGGCCAGTGTGAGCAGCGGTGGGAGATATTCGGGGGGCAACTCGGTCAGGTGCCGTAGTTGGATCACGGCCAGAACGGCCAAGCCCCAGCCGAACACCACGCTGCCGGTCCAGCCCAGAACGAACACCGCCGGGTAGCGCGCACGGGAGAGGCCTGCCTGCATGACCCAGCTCCTCCCGTGTCTTATCAGAGAGTTATCGACTCCTTGCGCACCGTAACTGATGACGATCCCCTGCACAAGATCGGATAGCACTTTCCTGATTGAGGGCCACGCGAAAAGCCTGTCCATGAGCACGTACCAGGAATCGACAGCGCAGATCACGGCTGTGGTTCGGCACGCTGCTCGCAGACGCCTTGGTCATCGTCTTGGTCAATGCTGCCTGGCTCGGCGGATTGCTGTGCGGCACCTTCTGGCCCCCGTGAAGCAGAGGGCCTGGCCATGGCTGCTGTGCAAGGACCATTCGTTTCCACAGGCCTTGGAGGCGCGCGACGACGGGATGGTCGACGGCCCCTGAGGAGCGGCCCCGGCACGCACGGCTGCACTGAGTCCCGCAGGGCCCGCTCAGCACTCGTCGAGGCCCTCCACGCAGATCTGGTTGCCGCCGCGGCGCTTGGCCCGGTACAGCGCCTCGTCGGCGCGGCGCAGGGCCTGGTCGGTGTCGGCTGTTCCCTCGGCCAGCACCGCGCCCACCGAGATGCTCACCTCGACGGTGACCGCCGGGGTCTCCACGGGATGGCTTGCCGCGGACTGCACGTTGCGGGCGACGACGGCGAGTTCCTCGGCCGACGCACAGTGGTCGAGCACGATGAAGAACTCGTCGCCTCCATACCGGGCGACCTCGTCCTGACGCCGAACAGCGCGCTCCAACCTGTTGGCCACCGCGGAGATGACCGCGTCGCCGATCAGGTGCCCGTAGCTGTCGTTGATCGGCTTGAGGTTGTCGATGTCACAGAACAGCACACCCACGGTTTCCTCGGATTCCGAGGACAGGCCCAGGCGCTGGGTCAGGCGGGTCCGCAGCGACTCCTTGTTCGCCAGCCCGGTCTGCAGGTCGTGACTGGCCCGGTAGGCCAGGTCGGCCTCGAGGCGTCGGGCGGCGGTCCGGTCGGCGAACTGGTGCACGAACAACGCCGGATTGCCCAACTCGTCGCGCATGATCCCCACCGAGTGGTCGACCCAGACCCCGTTCGTCGCGCTGACCAGCCGGTGCTGGCTGCGCTCGATCGACGAGTTGCCGCGCAGCAGACGCTCACGCCATCGGTCGACCGACTCGCGTTCGTCGGCGGGGATGAACTCGCGGAACCGGTGGCCGATCAGCGAGGTCCCCGAGGTGCCGAGCAGTTCGCACAGCGCCGGGTTGACCTGCACGATCCGGTCCTGCGAGTCGGTCACGGCCATCCCCTCAGGCGCGCCGAGCATCGCCACGCGGAACTGCTCCACGCTGCGCGCGAGTTCGCGCTTGACCCGCAACTCCTCGGTCACGTCGCGCATCGCCACCGCCGTGTGCGGACCCGTGCCGTTGTCCGGCACGGACCGGGCCGTGACCGACATGTACCGGTAGGCCCCCGAGCGCGCGCGCAGCCGAATGGTCCGGGCGATCGGGTCCAGGTCCGGCTCGCTGCTGGCCAGCGCGTCGGCATACCCGACGACGTCGTCCTGGGCCACCAGGGTGACCAGTTCGCGCCCGATCAGCGACTCGGGCTGCCAGTCCAGCGCAACTGCGATCGATGGTGAGGCCCACGTGATGATCCCGGCCTCGTCGACCAGTGCGACCACGTCCAGGACGTTTCGGCTCATGACCTCCAGCGAGTGCTGGGCCTGTACCGACTCGGTGATGTCGACGACCTGGGCCAGCACGGCTGGGCCGGTGCCGTCGTGCTGGGTCAGTGCGCTCAGCGAGACGTGCAGCCAGGTTCCCGGCTGCGGTCCGTGCAGCCGGGCCACCGTGACGTGCTCGTTGCCCAGATCAGCCAGGGCCCGCTCCACCTCGGCCCGGTCGCGGTGGGACACGAGCTCGGGCAGCCGGCTGCCGACCAACTCCTCGGGGGTCATCTGGGCAAGGTTCTCGAGGGCCGGGTTGGCCCACAGGAGCGTGCCCAGGGCGTCGAAGACGGCGGCTCCGACCGCCGCGGTGCGGTGTGCCTCGATGATCGCCTGCGGGACGGCCGCGGGCGTGGTGGGCCGCTCGTCCGAGCTGGCCACCACGTAGGGATGCTCGGACGTGGCCACGGGGAGACTCTACGGGAATCAACGTATCCGCGGGCGCGGATGCGCCCCCGCGCGCGCCGCGGGCCGCGATGGCCGTTGACCGTCCGGCGCGGGTCGGCGATGCTGGCCCGACGAGGTGCGGGGCAGGATGAGGAGGTCGATCGCAGTGCGCGTCATCGACCTGAACGCCGACCTCGGGGAGGGCGTCGGTGACGACGATGCCCTCCTGCAGATCGTGACCTCGGCCAACATCGCCACCGGGGCACATGCCGGTGGGGGCCCCGTCCTGCACCGGGCCGTCACCGCGGCAGTCGCCAGCGGCGTCGCGGTGGGAGCCCATCCCTCCTACCGTGACCGCGCCGGCTTCGGGCGGGCCTCGCGGCTGGCCGCGTTGCACGTCGATCCGGCCGCACGGGCCAGCCTCGCCGAGGACCTGATCGACCAGGTCCTGACCGTCGCTCGTCTGGCGGAGCGGGCAGGAGCCCCGTTGACCCATGTGAAGGCCCACGGTTCGCTGTACAACGAGGCGGTGGGCGACCCGCTGGCTGCCCGGGTCGTGCTCGACGCCATGCACGACCTGGTCGATCGGCTCGGCTACCCGGTCGCGGTGATGAGCCAACCGCACGGGCACCTGGCGCAACTCGCCCGCTCGGCGAGCTTTGCGCTGGTCGCCGAGGGGTTCGTCGACCGTGGGTACGAGCCCTCCGGGCGGCTGGTCGCGCGCGGTCTGCGCGGCGCCCTGCACGACTCGATCGCGGCGATGGTCGCCCAAGCGCTGGACCTGGCTGCCGGGATGGTGCGCGCCGTCGACGGGGCAACGATCGACCTGGTGGTCGGCTCGATGTGCGTGCACGGCGACACGCCGGACGCGGTCGGTGCGGCGCTGGCGGTGCACGCGGCCCTGGTGGACGCCGGGTGGCAGGTGGC
>JBAVKQ010000143.1:0-6602 GCA_049688395.1 Candidatus Nanopelagicales bacterium | reverse complement strand
CGGACGCCGGCCCTGTCGCGGCCGTCGCCCAGTCGTTGCTCGACGAGGTTCCCCCCTCGGCGCCCGACCCGGCGCCACCTGGTGTGAGCCAGGATCACCCATCGGCGCCCGACCCCTCCGAAGAGGTCGTCGCGTCCGCAGCCGATCCCGCCCCCGCGGCGGGCGTCCGCTCCCCCACCGCCGCCGGGGCAGGGGCAGGAGAGGACTTCGGCCCGCTGCTGGGCGCCCCGGCGCCCAGCCGGCGTACCCGCACCGCGCCTCCCGCCGAGCAACCCCCGACACACCGACCCCGGCCCGCGGTGCGCTGGGTGCTGGCCGCAGTGGCCGTGCTGGTCGTCGGGGTGCTGGTGGTGCTGGCGGTGAGCCGGTTCAGCTCCGCACCAGCCGACCCGGGCTCGGTGTCCGCGGCGAGTTGGCGGGACTGGCGTGGGATCAGTTTGCCGGTCTCTGACCAGGCGGGGCCTGCTGTGTGGGAGGGCGATCAGGTGTCCGGGTTCGCCCGGTCCCCGTTGGGCGCGGCGATCGCGGGCGCGCATCTGAGTGTGCGGGTGGACCCGTCGGTCGGGGAGCAGGTGTGGGGTCCGGTGCTGGCCACCCAGGTGGTCGGTGACCGTGACCGGCTGGCCGCAGAGCTGGCCGCCCAGGCACCGTCCGCGGCTGCGGACCCCGGGCAGCCGGGACATCTGACCGGGTGGCGCGTCGACGGAGATCTGGGCACCGGCTCGGTGGTGGCGCACCTGGCGGTGCGGGCCGCGGACGGAACCAGCGTGGACTACGGAATCCCGGTGGCGTGGACCGGTACGGACTGGGCGTTGGACGTGCCCGCGTCCGGAGCAGTGTTCAGCGTGGGTGACACTAATGGCTCATATACCGATTTCTCGGGGGTAGATGGTGACTACTGACACGACCACCGCAGCAACGACGGCCTCCCCGTTAGTTGCCGCGACCCGCACCCCGGCCCCGCCGCGGTTGCGCCGCCGCCCAGCCCTGGCCGGTCTGGGGATCGCTCTGGTGTGCTTCGGCGGCCTGGCCGCGGGGTGGATCGTCACGAGCATGGACTCCTCAACCCCGGTCGTGGTGGCCGCCCACGATGTGTACCGCGGGCAGGTGATCGCCGCGGATGACCTTGCGGTGGCCCGGATCGGTGGCCTGGCCCCGTCCGCGGGCATCCCCGGTGCGGACCTGGCTGCCACGGTCGGGCAGACCGCGGCCACGGACCTGCCGGCCGGGATGCCGGTGCCCCCGACATCGGTGACCGGCGACCCGCTGCCAGGCCCGGGTCAGTCGATCGTGGGGATCAAGCTGGCGGCGGGCCAGATGCCCACCGTGGTGCTGCTGCCCGGTGATCGGGTGCGGGTGGTGTCCACGCCACGCACTCAGGACGACCCGCCTGCCTCGACGCCGGCCGGGATCGAGGCGGTCGTCGCGTCGACCAGTGTGGACGAGTTGTCCGGGGACACCGTGGTCAACGTGGTGCTGCCCGAGGGTCAGGCCCCGCAGGTCGCGGCCCTGGCTGCGACTGCCCGGGCGGCGCTGGTCCTGGACAACGCAGGGGGGTAGGGCTGATGGCTGTGATCGCGCTGACCAGTGTGTCCGGCGCCCCGGGGGTGACCACGACCATCCTGGGTTTGGGGTTGGCCTGGCACCGGCCTGCCCTGATCGTGGAGGCTGATGTCACCCCCGGCTCCGCGATCCTGGCCGGGTACTGCCGCGGGGTGGTCCCCCACGACCAAGGGATCATCGACGTCGCGCTGGCCGCGGGGCTCGGTGAGCCGGTCGACGAGGCGATCGCCGACCATGTGCGTGACCTCGACGGTGGGCTGCGGTTGCTGGCTGGAGTGGCGAACAGTGCCCAGGTCGGTTCGGTGGAGGCGGTGTGGGGGCCGCTGGCCGCCGCACTGCGGGGCATGGATGACCTAGGGGTGGATGTGCTGGTCGACGCCGGGCGTCTGGGCGCCGCGCACGGCCCGATGCCGCTGCTGCGTCAGGCGGACCTGGTGGGCGTGGTGCTGCGCGCGGACCTGCCCAGCATCAACGCGGCCCGCGGTGCGCTGGGGATGCTCGGTGAGGACCTGGACCGTCTGGGCCTGGGCCGCACCGTGCTGCACACAATCCTGGTCGGCCCCGCCCGCCCCTACACCGCCGGTGAAGTCAGCGCGGCGCTGGGCACCCCGATGCTCGGCGACGTGGCCTGGGACCCCGCCTCGGCCGCGGTGCTGTCCACCGGTGCGGCCCCGCCCCGCGGATCGGCCCGGTCCCCGTTGACCCGGTCGATCAGTGCACTGGCCTCCAGGACGTCCGCCCGTCTGGCCGCCGCACCGACCACCAAGGAGATCTCGTGACCACCACCCCGGGCGACCTGCCCGACCTGGCCGGGCTGCCCCTGTTCGCCGCGCGGCCGACCACGGCACCACCCCCACCGGCGCCGCAGGTCAGTCCCCCTACCCCGATCACCTCCCGTCGCCGCCCCGGGACCGGCGCAACACCCGGCGCCGCTGCCCCCGAGCTGGACTGGACACTGGTGCGCGCGCTGCGCGGCACGGCTGCGAAGGAACTGTCCGAGGCGCTCGCCAACCGCTCCGGGGTCGACCCGGTGGAGACCCGGGCCCTCGGCGAGCAGATCGTCACCGACCTGGTCCGCACCCATACCGCCACCGCGAACGCCGCCGGGTTGGGCACCGACCGGGTGCTGGCCGGCCAGCTGCGCAGCGCGGTCCTCGACGCCCTGTTCGGGTTGGGCCGGTTGCAGCCGTTGGTGGACAACCTGGAGCTCGAGGACATCGAGATCTACGGCCACGACCGCACCGTGCTGATCTGGGCTGACGGGCGGCGCACCCCCGGGCCGCCGATCGCTGACTCCGATGAGGAACTGATCGAGGAACTGGCGTTCCAGGCCGCCCGCGCCGAAGCGTCCCAGCGCACGTTCTCCCCCGCCGCCCCGCTGCTGAACCTGCGTCTGGACGGCGGGGCGCGTCTGGCCGCGCATGCCTGGGTGTCCCGCCGACCGGTCGCGGTGATCCGCCTGCACCGGTTGGCCGAGGCGACCCTGCCTGACCTGGTCTCCCGGTCGATGATGTCCCCCGAGGTGCACGACCTGCTGGTCCGTGCGGTCCGCCACAAGCTGGC
Organism: Candidatus Nanopelagicales bacterium; assembly: GCA_049688395.1. GTDB lineage: Bacteria > Actinomycetota > Actinomycetes > S36-B12 > CAIYMF01 > Prado023. The sequence continues at coordinate 3,476 of JBAVKQ010000143.1, read as the reverse complement.
GGTGGTGCTCGTCGGTGGGCAGGGCGCGGGAAAGACCACCCTGCTGCGGGCCGTGTGCGCGGAGTTCGACCCGTGGGAATCGGTGGGCACGATCGAGACCGAGTTCGAACTGCACCTCGACGAGTTCCCAGAGCGGCACTACCGCGTCCACGCCGTGGAGATGCGCCCCGGCTCCGGGGAGCACCTGGCCGATGGCACGGTCGCCGGTGAGGTCAGCCTCACCGACCTGACCCGGGCCGCGTGGCGGTGGAACCTGGACCGGATCATCCTCGGCGAGGTCCGCGGCCCCGAGATCATGGAGATGTTCAACATCATGGGCGGCGGTGCTGGGTCGCTGTGCACGGTGCACGCCAACAGCGCCCAGGCCGGGATCCAGCGCATGAAGCACCTCGCGATGGGGGCCGGCCCACAGGTGAGCCCCGCCTACGCCGAGGGGATGGTCGCCGGGTTCATCGACCTGGTCTTCCACATCGGGGTCGCCCACCTGCCCGGCGGGGCCAAGCACCGATACATCTCCGAGGTCCTGGCCGTGGAACACGCCGCGGACGGGCTGAAGACCACCACGGTATTCAAGGCCGGCCCGGACCGGGTCGCCCGCCTAGTCCTGATGCCCCCGCACCTGGCCGACGCCCTGGACCTGTGAGCAGGAGGACCCGATGACCACAGCGCAGTTGGCGGTCGTGGCAGCCCTGTGCGCGATGAGCGTGCTCGGTGGGATGCTGCTGATCGCCGCCGGCCTGCGCGCCACCCCCACCCCCACCCCCCGCCCGCGCACCTCGCTGTGGGTGCGGTTGCGGGCGCGACGCCGGGATGGCCGCACCCTGCTGCTCCTCGGCCTGGGCGGCGGGGTCCTCGGATTCGCGGTCACCGGCTGGCCGATCGCCCTGGTCCTGGTCCCCGGCGCAGTCCTGGGACTGCCGGTGCTCCTGGCCCCCGCCGGACGTGCGTCGGTGGACCGGTTGGACGCGATGGCTGAATGGACCCGCGCGCTGGCCGGGGTGCTGACCGTGGGGGTGGGCCTGGAACAGGCCCTGATCACCGCATCCCGTTCGACCCCGGCCGCGATCCGACCCGAGGTCGAGCACTTGACCGCCCGGCTGCGGGCCCGGTGGTCCACCGAGGACGCGCTACGCGCATTCGCCGACGAGCTCGACGACGCCACCGGGGACCTGATCGCCGCCGCCCTGATCCTGGGGTCCCGACGGCGGGGGGCCGGCCTGGCCGCGGTCCTGACCGGGCTGGCCGAGTCCGTGTCCGCGGAGGTGCGGGTCCGCCGCCAGATCGAGACCGAACGCGACCGGCCGAGGACCACCGCCCGCTGGGTCACCCTGATCTCGGCCGGGATGCTCGGCCTTCTACTGGTCAACGGCACCTACCTGGCCCCCTACTCCAGCCCGCTGGGCCAACTGCTGTTGGCGCTGCTGCTCGCCGGGTACGTGGGTGCGTTGCTGTGGATGCGCCAGGTCGTGGCCGGCAAACCCCTGCCCCGGTTCCTCGGCGATGCCCGCCAGTTCGGGAAAACTGAGACCCGGGCACCGGCGGGGGTGCGCTGATGACCGCGGTGATCCTGGCCGGGATGCTCATCGGCCTCGGGCTGGCGCTGCTGGCTGTGTGGGTGTCCCCCGCCGAGCCGGACCTGGTCGCGGCTCTGGACCGCCTGGACCCCCAGCAGGCCGCTACCCGCGGCAGCTTCACCGACCCGGTCGTCGGTGACCCGTTGTCCCGGCTCGGAGTATGGATGCAGCGCCGGGTGCCCGCCCGGTGGGTGCGCGTCCCCGCCGCGGACCTCAACGTCCTCGCCATGTCCACCGCAGCGTTCTGGGGCAAGAAGGCCGCCCTGCTGCTGATCGGGTTGGCGTTCCCGACCCTGTTCACGATCGTCGTCGGGACGCTCGGCATGCGCCTGCCGTTCGCGGTGCCCGTGGCCGCTGGCCTGGTCCTGGGAGTGGTCCTGTCCCTGGCCCCCGACGTGGAGGTTCAGCGAAACGCCAAGGCCGCCCGCCTGGAGTTCGCCCGCGCGGTCACCTCCTACATCGACCTGGTCGCCCTGGAGAAGAACGCCGGCTCCGGCACCAGCCAGGCCCTCGAAGAAGCCGCGAAGGTCGGTGACTCGTGGGTGTTCACCCGGCTGCGTGAGGAACTGGCCCACGCTCGTTGGTCCGGGCGTCCCGCGTGGGACGCCCTGGCCACCCTCGGCGACGAACTCGGGGTGCCGGCCCTGCACGACCTGGGTGACCTGATGCGCCTGTCCGGGGTGGAGGGCACCGCCGTGTATGACGCGCTGCGGGCCCGCGCCGCCGCGTCCCGGGCCGCGTTGCTGGCCGCCGACCACACCGAAGCCAACCGGGCCAGCGAAACGCTGGCATTCCCGATCAGCGCCCTGGTCCTGGTCTTCCTGGCCATCCTGGTCGCCCCCGCCCTGCTACGGATCGGACTGGGCACATGAACCCAGCCACCCCTGCCCTGCAGAGGCACCGCACCGGTGACCAGCACCCCGTTGACCCACCTGCTCCGCCTGCGCACCACGACCCTCCGCTCCCTGGGCGACACCGCCTGGGTCGCCGCCCGCGGCTCACCAACCCTCGTCGTGGCCGTGATCACTTTCGCAGTCCACGAACGCGCCGCTCAGCCCCACTGACCGCCCACACCGCCGACCCGGCCCCGGCCGGGCCCGACGCACCGATCTCCCCGCACCCCCAGACTCCCCGCCCGGGGAACCAACAGAAGGGAAACACCTATGACAACCACCATCCTGCTGGCCCACCTGCTGGGCCTGCGCGACATGACCCTGCGGCGTCTGCGCGACGACGAACGCGGCGAGATCCTGGCCACGATCGTGATCGCGTTGGGCATGTTCCTGCTGGCCGGGGTGGTCGTGGCCGTGATCGTCGCCGCCGTGAACTCCCGCACCGCCCAGATCAACTGACCCAGCGGCACAGCGACCGGGGCGCGATCGTCCTCGAGTGGGTAATCGTGTTCCCGGTCCTGCTGCTGCTGGTCTTCGGGGCCGTGCAGACCGGCCTGCATTTCCACGCCCGCACCATCGCCTCCGCCGCAGCCAGTGAAGCGGTGCACGCCGGCAGTACCGTCGCCGGCACCACCGCGGCCGCCCGGACCGCGGCCCAGCAGTTCATCGACACCGCCGGGGACGGCATGTTCCTCGACTCCCGCGTCGAGGTGACCCGCACCCCGACCACGATCACCGTGACCGTGCGCGGGCACTCCCTGAGCCTGGTCCCAGGCGTCAACACCCCCGAGATCCGCCAGGTCATCTCCGGCCCCATCGAAAGGCCACCGGCATGAGCAGTCCTCCTAAAGCCCACCCCCTCACCGTGGCCGTGGCCACGGTGTGCCTGCTGCTGGCCGGCTGCTCCCCCAGCGACGCACCCACCACCCCCAGCACCCCCACCCCCAGCGCCACACCAACCGCGAGTGCCAGCACAATGGCCAGCCCATCCCCGACCTCGACCCTGACC
>JBAVKQ010000142.1:0-5262 GCA_049688395.1 Candidatus Nanopelagicales bacterium | reverse complement strand
CCTGCTGCCCGGCGGCCTGGATCTTCTGGGTGTTGCGTTCCGGGACCCGGCGCACGATCAGCCGGGCGGTGACCTGCTTGTTCTTCGGCTTCGAGGTGAACGCCGTGTACGGGGTCTCGGCGACCTGCGCTTCGGAGATCAGTTCCCCGGTATCGGGGTCGCAGATCGCGTTCGGGTACTGGATCGTGACCCACGCCTGCTCGGGGATGGCGGCGATCGCCTTGCGGACCGCGGGGTCCAGGCGGGCGCCGATGGAGAACCACGCCCCGGTCTTGGTGATCGCGGTGATGTTGGCCGCCTGGAAGTACCCGGAGTCGGCGCGGACCAGGATCTGGGCGCTCACCCCGGCCCGGCGGGTCGTGGCGATCGAGTCGGTGATGATCCGCACCCCGCCGTGGGCTGACACGGCTGCCCCGTGACGCAACCGGGTGCCGGTGATCACCGGCGCCGAGGTGGCTGTGGAGGCCACCACCAGTTGCGCGTTGAGGCCCTTGACCTTCGTGTAGCCGACCCGGGCTCCTTGCTTGCCCGCGCCGTAGGTCGCCTTGACTGTGTCGTCGACGTCGAGGAACACCAGGTCAGCGTCCCGGTCGATCAAGCCCGGGACCTCACCGGCCAGGTTGATCAGGGCCCGGGATGCCACCGCGTCGAACTGCCTGACGTGGCCGAAGGTGAACGAGCGCAGGAACTGCCCCAGCGTGGCCGGTGCCCGCCAGTCGTGGAACACCTGGTTCATCCCGCCGTGGCGCAGCCGGTCCAGGTCATCGATGCAATCGGCACCGGCGACCATCCCGGTGACCAGCGACATCACCTTCGGCCCTGCGTTGCTCCGACCCAACCCGGGGACCTTGATCCACTGCCCGGCAAGGTCACGCAGCCCGATCCGGTCACACAGGCCGACCACCGGGACCAGGCCCGCGCAGCCGATCAGGTTCGGGTCATCGAAGACCGCTGACATCCCAACGCGCGTGTGAGAAAGTTGCATCCGGGAAGTGCTCCTCTGACTGAGGCGATCGATACTGTCGCAAGTACCATCATCCCAGTTCAGAAGGGCATTTCCCGCCTCACCCCGCCGCGCCAACACCCATCAAGACCACGGATTCAGGCTAAGGTGCGAGGGCTGGGGCCGCGCAATGGGCAACCGCACGGGACGCCGGGAATCCTTACCAAGCAGTCCCGTGCCCAGCTGAGCGGTGCGGGCCAGGTGCGATGTCTAGCCGGGCGAGGCCGAGGGCTCGCCCGGCCCGGCGGGCCTCGCGGACGGGGCGCGGTGCGAACGGTGGGGTGACAGCCGCAGCCGCCGGTTGCGGTACTCAAGGAGCACCACGGTCGCGCCGGTGAGCACCCAGATCATGGCCAGCGCGCGGGCGCGGCTGCCGCGGAAGTAGTAGACCGGTGGGCTCGCCGGCTCGACCGTCGTCGTGATGCGGTCGCCCACGACGACGTCGGCCTGAAGCCCTGCGAGCTCGGCGTCAATCCGGTCGATGAGCTCGTGCCGCCGCTGGCGGACGACCTCCTCCGACGGCCCGCTGACCTGGATTTCCAGAACCTGTCGGGGGTAGTTCCTCGTCCACTGACCACCGTAGTCCGGCAGGCGTACGGTCCATCCGTCGTAGACGCCTTTTCCGACGATCGTCGCGTACGGGTCGGCGGTCTTGATCCAAGTCGTGTTGCCGTTGATCAGCTTGGCGATTATCCCGGCCGTGATGACGAGGTCGCTGGAGCGGAGGGGCAGTGTGTTGGGGTATATCGCACTTGTCGGGGCGAGGAAGGTGACCTCGGCCCGGGACCAGTAGACCCCTGGAAGCTGGACGGCGACAGCGCTGCCAGCCAGCCCGAGGGCGAATACGAAGGCCACGAGATACCACCGCCGGGCCAGCCCCCAGAGCACCCTCCAGATCCTCACCCGGCCGACTCCTTAGTTCAGGCCACACAAGTATGACACGCTGGCCGTGCGAGCATCTTGCCTCGCAGGGCGAAGACTCAGTAGACCTCGATCCCCCGATGGGGGCGGTCGTGTGAGCGTACCGTGACGCGAGGACGCCCTACTGCGCTTGGAGGCTGAGACTTACGACCCAGGGAGAACGGTGGAACCCTCGGAAAGCGAGGTCCGGCGAAGCGCCAAGTCCTCCACCCCCCCCACTCCGCGGCAAGCTCAATCACCCAAACCCCCACGCTCATCGGGATCGAGGGTATTGTTGGATAGGTTCCGGGCGCGGCGCCCTGTGGCTGCTTGGTGCACTAGCCTCGGACAACGCCGCGGCCCCCACTCCGCGGCGGACGTCGACGCCACGGAGGCAACTGGATGGAGTTCGACCTCGTCATCTCCGCACTGCTGCGCCGGTGGTACCTCGTCATGGTCGGGATATCCGTGACCGCCGGGCTTGTCTTCGCTGCCTACACGGCCGTGCCACGGACCTACTCCGCGACGGGCACCTCCGTCGTGCTGCCGCCCGCCAAGTCCATCCCGAACGGCGCGAACATACTCCTGCAACTCGGTGGTCTGGAGCAGCCGGCCTCTCTCGTGGTGGCCTACCTCGCCGGCGAGGCCCCGCGGATAGCGTTCGCCGAGAAGTACCCCGACGCCCACTACGACGTAGTGGTCGACCCGCTCTCGCGCGGACCCCTGATCATCGTGACCGTCGAGTCCCCGCACGAAGACGAGGTCGTCGCCGCGCTCAAGACGGCGCTAGCGACCGTACCAGAGGGCCTGGCAGCGATCCAGGACGCTGTCAACGTTCCCAGCACCGCCCGGCTCCAGTCGAGCACCCTGATCGTCGACGTCGAGCCGACCACCAAGTCGAGCAACAGCCTCCGGGCGATGATCGCGGTCGCGGCCGCAGGCATCGCTCTCACCCTCGTCTTGGCCGTCGGAGCCGACCGGCTCCTGGCGCAGCGGGCGTCCCGCCGTAAGGAGGAATCGGCTTCCCGGCACGACGGAACCGAGACCGACAAGGTCGAGGACACTGTCGACGATGAGGTGACCGCTGCGACCGACGCTGACCGGCCGGAGGAGCCTATTCCCGGAACGGAGAGCGGGGCTTCAGACGGATGGCATGTGCGGGTCTCAACGCCTGAGCTATGACGACGGTCGTGGGTGAGGTCGCGTCGCGCTCGAACATCGTGCTCGGTTGGCTGAGCGTCTATCTCCTATTCCTGTTCGCCATCCCGTCGCGTCTGATCATCGGACCCTTGGGCAGCGCGGGCGCGCCCTCCATGTTGTTCGGCCTGGCCAGCATGCTCGCCTGGTTCCTCGCGCAGGTCCGCTCGAGGCCCGACAGCCAGAGCGTGCGAAAGTCGTCGCTGCCGAGTCGACGCCCGATCCGGCTGGCGTTCGCGCTCTTCCTAGTCAGTATCGCCGTAAGCTACACCGGAGCCATGCTGCGCCCGATCGACCAGGACGAAATCTCTCCGGCGGACGTCGCCGTGATCGTGGCGTTCTCCTGGGCCGGGATCTTCCTGACTGCCCAGGACGGCCTGGCCCGGCTTCGAGACGTCGAGCTGCTCGCCCGCCGCATGGCGTTCTTCGGCGGGCTGATGGCCCTCATAGGGCTTGCGCAGTTCGTCACCAAGCAGGCCCTAGTCGACGTCATCTCGGTCCCCGGCCTGAACTCGACCTACGACGCGGACGTCTTCTACCGCAACGGCGTCGTGCGCATCGTTGGCACGGCGACGCACCCGATCGAGTACGGCGCCCTGCTCACGATCCTGCTGCCGATCGCGCTGCACAGCGCCCTCCAGACAGGCACGCGCGGCCTGATCCGGCGGTGGTTTCCGGTCGTGACGATCGCCCTGGCCCTCGCGGTGTCGATGTCGCGGTCGGCCTACGTCAGCCTCGCGGTCGCGGTCGGCGTCCTGCTGGTCGGGTGGCCGCCGCGGTTACGGCTGCGTCTTGGCGGCGCCATCATCGGGGTGTCGATGCTTCTCGCACTGACCGTCCCCGGATTGTTGGGGGGAATCCGGGGCATGTTCGTGACCGCCTCGGACGACCCGAGCATCTTGTCGCGGACCGACAGCTACGAGATGGCCATGGAGTTCGTGGCGCGGTGGCCCTGGGTGGGCCGTGGGTACGGCACGTTCCTGCCCAAGTTCCGGATCTTCGACAACACATACCTGGGGGTACTCGTCAGCGGGGGCACGCTCGGGTTCGTCACGTTCGTCGCGATCCCGGTGACGGCCATCACGGTCCTCATCCTCCGCCGGCGCCGCTGGGTCGACGAACGCTCGAGGGACCTGGCACTCGCCCTCGCCGCGAGCATCGCCGCCGGCGCTGCGTCACTGGCTTTCTTCGACGGTTTCGCCTTCCCCATGACGATGGGGACCTACGTCCTAACCCTCGGTATCTCGGGGGCTCTCGTGCGAGTGCACGACAGCCCCGAGCCACCGGGCGACCCACCCGCGGCAGACCCCCGAGAACGCCCGTAGCTCTGGTCCGAGCGTCATCGCCGACCTCCCCGGGAACGCTGACCCCGGGACCGAGGTCAGACTCCTGGCTCGCCGAGCAGGAGCGGGACGAACGCCCCGAGCGACCCGAGGGTCTCAAAGGTCCCGCCGCTGAACTCCTCGTTGTCGACCGTCAACCCGAAGCGCTGCCTGGGATCCGCCGGAGCCGGGACGATCGACCCGGCCCACTCGCGAAAGACAACCACGGGTTGAGCCCCCGTGGAGGAGCGCAGCACGACGGGCACGTCGGTTCCGGTCAAGGAGTGCTCGACACACACCGACGAGACCGCGATCGTAGCTTGGCACGTCGCCGCAGGCCTCTGCCACGACCTCAGATGACCTGATTCCGACGTTCATATCGGCCTCCCGGCTGAGCACGTACGAAGCGCCGAGCGGCTCCCCGGAGAAGTGAGTGTTGGTCCTGACGAGGATCCATGGCATCATGGCGAGCCGCCTTTGCTGGAACGCAGTACCGATCAGGCCTCCTCCCAACGGCGCCGCGTCGCAGCTTGCCGTCCCGAGAACAGTGGAGCTGACATGACTCCTGCCAGCCGACCTCACGCTCGTGCCACCCGCTGGACGAGGGCCATGACTGGGGCTGCGACGGCGATCGCCGTCTCCATGATGGCGATCGTCGGCTACGAAGCCCTCGGCCCAGGGACGGACTCCTCGAGTGGGTTCCCGAGTGCGGCGACCACTGGTGTCCCGGCCGGCACCTCGCTGAGCGCCTACACCGGTCCGTCGCGGATCACCAACGCCGGCACCGTGATCGAGAACAAGCTCATCACGACCCCGCTGGTCCTCACCAGCAGCGCAAAC
>JBAVKQ010000141.1:0-62936 GCA_049688395.1 Candidatus Nanopelagicales bacterium | reverse complement strand
GGGCCAGGCCGGGGACCTCGCCGCCGAGGTGGCCAGCCAGATCGGCTCGTTGGTCGCACGGGTGGCCGGCGTCGAGGACGCGCCGCGGCTGGATCATCACGTGGCGATCAACGTCGGCACGGGGCGGGGCTACTCGGTGTTCGAGGTCATCGAGGCGTTGCGTCGCTCGGTGGGCAAGGACTTCGCCGTCGACATCGTCGCCCGCCGTCCCGGGGACCCGGCCTCCCTGGTGGCCGACCCCGGTCTGGCCGCCGTGCTGATGGGCTGGCGCGGGCGGCGCAGCCTGGACCAGATGACCGACTCGGCCTGGGCGGCCTGGCAGGCCAGCCCCTAGCCCGGCCCCTGCTCAGGCAGCGGGAGGCCGGCCGGACCCGGCGCACCCAGGCTGGGTGCGAACCCAGCAAGTCCCGGCTCAGGCAGTCCCGGCTCAGGGCCCGGCGTTCGGACCTGGGTCGGGGTCGCCGTCCTCGGTGCCGTCCAGCGGATTGTTGGCCGTGCCGTCACCGCCCTGCCCGTCGGCACCGCCACCATCAGGGGCCGGGCTGACCGAGGGCTCCGGCTCCGGCTCCGGCTCCGGTGAGGGCGGCTCGGGCGGGGGCGCCTTGGCAAGGGCCAACGTGACCTGCGACCCCTTCTTGGCCTTCTGACTCCCGCTCGGGTCCTGGGACACCACGGTCCCGGGGGCGAACTGCGTGGTCTCGACCTCCGGGCCGTAGCCGACCTCGAAGCCTTGGTTGAACAGCGCGCGGCGGGCTTCGGCGTTGGTCCGCCCGACCACATCGGGCACCGAGACCTGGGCATTGGACACCCAGATCTCGACCTCGGATCCGGCGTCGACGGTCTCGTAGGCCTCGGGCCGCTGGCGCAGGACGGTCTCCTCGGGCTGGTCGGAGTCCTCCTCGCGCACCCGACCCAGGGTCAGGCCGGCCTCGGACAGCGCTCCGGTGGCCTCCTCGATGGACCGGAAATCGATCAGGTCGGGCACCTGCACCTGTTCCTTGCCCATGGACACCACCAGCTCGACGACGCTGCCCTCCTCGACCAGCTCGCCGCTGCGCGGGCTCTGGCTGATGACCTCGTCCTTCGGGCTGTCCGAGGCGCGGTACTCCGGGCCGCCCAGGCGCAGTCCGGCGTCGCGCAGCGCGGCCTCGGCCGCGGTGAGCGTGCTCCCCTCCAACCGGGGCACCGACACCGAGTTGGGGCTACCGGCCGCCAGCAGTTGCGTGGCCAGCCAGATGAGGAACCCGACCAGCGCCAGGATCAGCGCGGCCAGGCCCAGTCCGCGCAGGAGGCCACCCTTCTTCTCGGCGACGGGCTCGTCGGCCGCGGGATCCGGGTCCAGATAAGGATCGCCGGCGCCCCCCGGGATCACCGGCGCCATCGCGCCGGTGGCCGCCGCCGAGCCGGCCGGTGTCATCCGTGCGGTCTCGTCGGACTCGGTCGCCCCGAGCACCGACGTGGCCTGGTCATCAGCACCCCCCGGGAGCGGCACGGGCATCACCCGGGTGATCGGCACGCCGGCGATCGCCCGCTCGACGTCGGCGCGGAACTCGACGGCCGACTGGTAGCGCTGCGCGGGCTCCTTGGCCATGGCGCGAGCGACGATGGTGTCCAGCTCCCGGGGCAGTGTGGGGTCGATCGCGCTGGGCAGGGGCGCGGGCTCGTTGACATGGGCGAAGGCCACCGCCACCGGGGCATCGGCCACGAACGGGGCTCGGCGGGTCAGCAGCTCGAAGAGGACCACACCGGTCGAGTACAGGTCGCTGCGCGCGTCCACGGACTTGCCCTGGGCCTGCTCCGGGGAGAGGTAGGCGGCCGTGCCGAGCACGGTCGAGGCACTTGTCGAGGTCGCCCCGGTGTCCGCGACGGCCCGGGCGATGCCGAAGTCCATCACCTTCACACCACCGGTGGTGGTCGTCATGATGTTGCCGGGCTTGATGTCGCGGTGGATGATGCCGTGCCGGTGGCTGTAGTCCAGGGCAGCCAGGACACCGGAGGTCATCTCCAGGGCCCGCTCGGGGACGAGCTTGTTGCCCGAGTGCAGCAACTCCTTGAGGGTGATCCCCTCGACGAGCTCCATGACGATGAACGGCACGACGACCGACCGGTCCCCGGACTCCAGGGTGTCCTCGCCGGTGTCGTAGACCGCCACGATGTTGGGATGGTTCAGCGACGCCGCACTCTGCGCCTCGCGGCGGAACCGGGCCAGGAACGTCGGGTCGCGGGCCAGCTCTGGCTTGAGGATCTTGATGGCCACGCGACGGCCCAGGCGCAGGTCACGACCCTCGTGGACCTCGGCCATGCCGCCCCGGCCGAGCACCTCGCCCACCTGGTAGCGGTCGCCCAAGCGGCGCACGTCGCTCATCGGTTCTCCTGTCCCCTGACCGGCGCACCCGGGCAACTGCCCCCGCAGCGCAGGTACGCCTGCACCGGCGCCGGGGCGGTACCGGTGCCCAACGCGAGCAATCTACCGTGCGGGTCCACAGCCAGCCGGAAGCGCGTTGCGTCCAGCGCGCCGGTCGCCACGGGTGGGTCCCTCGATCAGCCAGAGAGCACGGCCTGCATCACGGCTCGGGCGATCGGGGCGGCCAGCGTGTTGCCGCCGACCTCGGCGGCCCCGGACTTCTCGATCGCCACCGCGACGGCCACCTTGGGGTTGTCCGCCGGCGCGAAGGAGATGAACCAGGCGATGTTCGGCCGCTGCCTGGAGGTCTGGGCCGTCCCGGTCTTGCCGGCAACCGAGACCCCGGGGATCCTCGCATTGGATCCGGTGCCGTTGGCCACCACGCCGACCATCATCTGGCTCAGCTCGGTGGCGTTCTCCGCGGTCATCGCCCGGGCGAACTCCGAGGGCTCGAAGGTCTCGAGCGGGTTCAGGTCCGGCGCCGCGGTCTGCTCGACCAACCCCGGGCGCATCGTGACCCCACCATTGCCCACCGCAGCGGCCACCATCGCCATCTGCAGCGTGGTCGCCCGGACGTCGAACTGGCCGATCGCCGACTGCGCGGTCTCAGGCGGGTCCGGGTCGGCGGGGAACCGGGACGTGGCGGCGCGCAACGGGGTGACGAAGGCCTCCTCGAAGCCGAAGGCCTCGGCCTGGTCGCGCAACGCGTCGGGACCGAGCTCGTTGCCCAGCCACGCGAACGCGGTGTTGCACGAGATCGCCAGGGCTTCGGCCAGCGTCACCCTGCCGTCGGGTCCGCAGGGGCCGTCGAAGTAGTTGGGAATCGCGACCGTGGTGCCCGGGGCGGTGTAGGTCGCTGGGCCGGGCAGGATGCTGTTGGGCTCGAACCGCCCCGACTCCAGGGCCGCAGCCGCGGTCACCACCTTGAACGTCGACCCCGGCGGGTTCGTCTTGGCGATCGGCCGGTTGAGCAGCGGCTTGTCCGCGTCGGCCTCCAACTGCTCGTAGTAGGCGTTGATCTCCTTGGAGTCGTGCGAGCTCAACCGGTTCGGGTCGAAGGAGGGGCTCTGCACCTGGGCCAGGATCCGGCCGGTGGCCGGCTCGATGGCCAGCACGGATCCGACCTGGTCGCCCAAGCCGTCCCACGCCGCCTCCTGCGCGGCCCCGTCCAGGGTGGTGGTGACCGCCCCGCCGCGGATCTCCCGGCCACCGAACAGCTGCTGCATGCGGTCGACGAACAGCCTCGGGTCCTCACCGGACAGGATCGAGTTCTCGGCCTTCTCCAGGCCGCTGGCGCCGAAGACGAGCGAGTAGAAGCCGGTCGCCGAGGCGTTCATGGGGCCGGTCGGGTACGTGCGCAGGTACTTCAACGAGTCGTCGGTCTCCACGGAGGCCGCGATCGGGGCGCGGTCCACCAGGATCGGTCCGCGCTCGCGGGCGTACTCGGTGAACAGCGTGCGCTGGTTGCCCGGCATCGCATTGAGCTCAGCGCGCTGGAACACCTGCACCCGGGTCAGCTGGACCAGAAGCGCCACCATGAGCACGAGCAGGCCCAGGGCCAGCCGGTTCAGCGATCGGTTCACCGCACCCCCACCACCTCGGTGGTCGCGTCCCCGGCGCTGACGTACACCGGGTCGGGTCGGCGGACGTGATCCGAGACGCGCAGCAGCAGGCCGAGGATGATCCAGTTGGCCAGCAGCGAGGACCCGCCCGCGGACATGAACGGCGTGGTCAGACCGGTGTGCGGGATCAGCTTGGTCACCCCGCCCAGGACGATGAACGCCTGCAGGCTCAGCACGATCGCGTACCCGGTGACCAGCAGGGTGCCGAACGCGTCGCGGGAGGCATGCGCCACGCGCAGCATCCGCTGGATGAGCACCGCGAACAGCACGATGACGGCGAACCCACCGAACATGCCGATCTCCTCGCCGAGGGCGGCGAAGATGAAGTCGCTCTCCGCGAACGGCACCTGCTGGGGGTACCCCTGCCCCCACCCGGTACCCATCATGCCGCCGGCGGCGAACCCGTAGAGCGCCTCGACGATCTGGAAGCCCTCGTCGTTGGCGTAGGCGAACGGGTCGAGCCAGACCTTGACCCGGATCCGCACGTGGTTGAACGCGAAGTAGGCCACCACGGCCCCCACAACCGTGAGCAGGAAGCCGAGGACCGCCCACGACCGCCGACCGGTGGCCACGTAGAGCAGGCCGACGAACAGGCCGAAGAACAGGGCGGCGGTGCCCAGATCGGTCTGGAACACCACGATGCCCATGGCCAGCAGCCAGGCGACCAGGATCGGGCCGAGGTCACGCCCTCGGGGGATGCCCAGGCCCAGCACCTTGTGGCGCACCAGCGACAGCGACTCGCGGGTCTGCACCAGGTAGGAGGCGAAGAAGATGGTGATCAGGACCTTGGCCAGCTCGGCGGGTTGGAAGGTGAACGACCCGACCTGGATCCAGAGGTTGGCCCCGCGGATGGTCAGGCCCAGGCCCGGGATCAGCGGGAGCAGCAGCAACACGAAGCCGGCCAGGCCGACGAGGTAGGTGTAGCGGCGCAGGGTGCGGTGGTCGCGCACGACGAGCAGGACCAGGGCTGCGGCCACGACCCCCACCGCCAGCCAGATCACCTGTTGGACGGCCACCGAGTCCGCGACCGCATCGCCTCGGGCGACGGCCTTGTTGGCCTCGGCGATGTCCAGCCGGCCGATCATCGCGATGCCCAGCACGTTGAGGGCCGCGGCTGCCGGCAGCATGATCGGGTCGGCGTACGGGGCCAACCAGCGCACCATCAGGTGCAGACCCAGCAGGCACAGGCCCTCGATGACCACGACGGTGCGCACCTGGGCGACGACCTCGCCGGCGGCCCCCTCGCTGGCCAGCACGAGGGCCAGCGCCCCGAGCAGCCACACCAGGACCAGCAGGCCGAGCTCGGCGTTGCGCCGGGTGGGTTGGGTGGGCCGGGCCACGGACGCCGCCGACCCCGGGACCATTGGCACGCTCACGGGATCAGCCTGATCGTCGGGGCCGAGGTCCGGGCCGCGGTCGGGGTCGCGGCCGGTGTTGCCGGGCGCTGCGGGGTGGGCGTCGTCGCGGCGATCGGCACGGGTGGTGGGGTGGGTGGGCACCCCAGCGGGGCTTGCGGGGAGGCACACGCTGCGGCCTTGGTGGCCAGCACGGTGATGATCCGCTGCGCCTGGGACTCGGTGCCGGCGTCGATCGTGCGCTCGACCTGTGCCTGGTCGTAGTAGGGAAGAGTCAACAGGCTGATCCCGCTGGTGCTGGTCACCCGGCTCAGCTCCACCCCGCCCACCTGCTGGGCGATCCCCTGATGGATGGCCACATAGCCCGCGCTGACTCCCACGAACCACTGCGCGCTGAGCCACCAGAGGAAGCCGACCACCCCGAGCAGCACCACGCCGAGCACCGTCACCGTGCTGATCAGGCCCCGCCAGTGCCGTCGCGCCCAGCCAGGACCAGCGGGCTCCTGCGCGTCTGGCTCCTCGGGCGGACTCCCCGCGGCACCCGCGGCACCGACGGCGACCTCGCCGGACTCGATCGCGGCGCCGATGGTTCCGGACGCGGGCGAGTCACTGCCGCCGGGGGCGTCGGGGTCTGCGTCCTCGGGCGGATCGGACACCATCGGCAACTCGCCGGTGTCCACCTGGTCGCCGACGGGCTGCGCGGTGCGGTCGGCCTGGTCGGGCTGCTCGGCGTCCACGCCGCGGAAGCGGTCCGCCCCTCGGGCGGCCAGCCCGCCGGCCACCGCTGGACCGGTGACGGCGACCTGGGCCGATCCACCACCGGTCAGGCCGACGTCGTCGGGGAACCGCAGGCCCGGCAGCGCCGCCCGGTTGCGCTGCTCGCCGGCGGCGCCCACCACGACCGGTCCGCCCAGGGAGGACTCCAGATCGGCACCTGCCGCGTCCAGCTCGACCACGTCGGCCACGACCGCGGTCACGTTGTCCGGGGCACCGCCGGCCAGCGCCCGGTCGACCAGCTCGGTGACCGCGGCAGTGGGATCGGGCACCTGGGCCAGCACCGACTCGATCACCGCATCGGTCACCACCCCGGACAGGCCGTCGCTGCACAGCAGGTACCGGTCACCGACCCGTGCCTCGCGCATCGACGTCTCGCCCTCAGGCAGGCCGGTTCCGTCGATGGCGCGCAGCAGCAGGTTGCGCTTGGGGTGGCTGCGCGCCTGCTCGGCGGTGATCCGCCCCGCGTCGATCAGCGTCTGCACATAGGTGTGGTCGTGGGTGATCTGGCTCAACTGCCCGCCGCGCAGCAGGTAGGCCCGGGAGTCGCCGACGTGAATCAGCGCGATCCGCCCACCCTGCCAGAGGATGGCGGTCAGGGTGGTGCCCATGCCCGCGCGCGCCGGGTCGGCTCCGATGAACTGGGCGATCCGCTCCGCGGAGGTCAGCATGGCGTCGTCCAGCGCCGTCAGCACGTCGCCGGCGGGCAGCTCCTCGCCATCGAGCTCAGCCAGGGTGGCCACGACGGTGGAACTGGCCAGCTCGCCTGCCGCGTGCCCGCCCATCCCGTCGGCCACGATCAGCAGGCTGCGCCCGGCGTAGCCGGAGTCCTCGTTGTCCGTGCGGACCATGCCCACGTCGGACTTTGCTGCGTAGCGCAGGATCTGGGTCATCTGAACCGGCCTACCGCTGCAGCTGCAGGGTCGTGCGCCCGACGCGGACCTTGGCCCCGACCCGCAGGACGGTGGGCCCGGTCAGCCGGGTGCGGTCGATCCAGGTGCCGTTGGTCGAGCCGAGGTCCTCCACGATCCACTGGCCGTCGGATGGGAAGAACCGCGCATGCCGGCTCGAGGCGTAGTCGTCCTCGAGCACCAGTGTGGAGTCCGAGGCCCGCCCGACGGTGATCGGTGAGGTCCCCAGCGGAACGACCGTGCCGGCCAGTTCCCCCTCGACCACGGTGAGCTTGCGCGGTGTCGTGGCTCCACGCGAGGCGACCCGCGGCTTGGGCTGCGGGGGCACCGGGGGGGTGCTCGGGGTCGGCAGGCCCCCGGTGGGCCGGCCGGGTTGCGGGCGGGACTCCTTCGGTGCGGCCAGGTCGCGGCGCAGCACCAGCACGATCGCGAACACAGCCAGCCACAGCGCGGCCAGGAAGCCGAAGCGCATCAGCGTGATCGCGAGTTCAGACATGGCTCACCGCGCCCGGTAGGTCAGCGTCGTCGTCCCGACCTGGATGCGCGCTCCATCCAGCAACGTCGCGCTGGCGATCATCCGCCCGTTGACCAGGGTGCCGTTGGTCGATCCGAGGTCACGCAGGATCACCTCGCTGCCCAGCGTGATCTGCGCGTGCTGCCGGGATACGCCGGGGTCGTCGATGCGGATGTCGACGTCGGTGCCCCGGCCCAGCAAGGTGACCGCTTTCAGGGGGTAGGTCAGACCGTCGACCTCCAGGTGCGGCTCGCCGCTGACGTCGACCGGCGCGGCGGCGCCCGACTGCGGGCCGGATCGCACCTCCGAGCGGATCCGGAACACGCCGGTGCCCAGCGACTCGTCCTGGGCCAGGCTCACCTCGGCCGCCCCGACGAACGCGTAGCGCTGCTGCTGGGCGTACTCGCGCACCAACCCCGCCAACTCGTCGTTGACGGTCTCGGCATAGGCCGACAGGCGGGCGTAGTCGGCGCTGGAGAGCTCCACGACGAACACATTGGGCACCACGGTACGGGCCCGGCTGACCACCGTCGAACGGTCGTCGAGCTCTCGCTGCAGGCCTGCGGCGATCTCCACCGGCTGGACCTCGGACCTGAAGGCCTTGGCGAATGCGCCGTTGACCATGCGGTCGAGCTTCTTCTCGAAACGGTCGAGCATCCCCACCAGCCACCTCCCTGCACCCGGGTGCGCCGGGGTCACCCATTTCGGAGCCCAGACTGGTCGACGGCACCGGCAGCGCTGCCGATCTTAGTCACCCACCGGCGCCGGCCGCAGGCTCCACACCCCGGTGGCGGCCAGCAGGAGGGCCACCCCGACCCAGAGCGCTGGGGCGATCCCGTCCGCGGGGACGGTGAACGCGGTGAGGCAGATGCCGGTGACCAGCGCCACGTTCAGGCCCACGTCGTACAGGGCGAACACGCGCCCTCGATAGGCGTCGTCGACGTCGCGCTGCAGGACGGTGTCCCCGGCGATCTTGACCGCCTGACCGGCCACGCCCATGCTCAGCGACGCCACGACGATCGGGGCCAGCCGGCCACTGGCGAACCCCAGGGGGGCGACCACGGCCGCCACGAACAGGGTCAGGGCGCTCCACCGGGGCAGCCCCAGGCGGTTGCTGACGTAGGGGGTGGACACGGCGGCCAGGAGGCTGCCCACCGACGCCCCGGCCGCGGTCAGCGCGAAGTCGGCCAGCGCACCGTCGGGGTGATCGGCCGGGTTCAGCCAGTAGCGCACGATCAGCAGGGCGTCGACGAGCAGCGCGCCGAAGGCGACCCGTTGGGCCATCACCACGGCCATCGCCCGGCGCGCTCGCGGCCGATGGTGCACGTGCCCCACCCCGGCCAGCATCCCGCGCACGACGGCCACGATGTCCTGGGTCAGCGCGTGTGTGGGTCCCTGCCCCAGGGGCCCGAGGTCGTGGCGCGGGATCCGGCTGGCGATCAACGCCGAGACCAGCAGCCCCCCGGCGACCAGCGCAACCAGCCGGCTGGCGCCCTGCTCGCCCAGCAGCGGCATCAGCACCAGCCCGGCCACGGTGGCCGCCCCGGAAGCGATCGTGCCCGAGGTCGGGAACAGCGCGTTGGCAGTGACCAGCTGAGACGGGGCCACGACCAGCGGCAGGCCTGCGGACAGTCCGGCCAACCACAGCCGCCCGATGCCCATCGTGATCAGGACCGCGGTCCCCAGGTCGAGGCCGTCGCGGCCGGCGGCGACCATCAGCGCGATCCCGATGGTCACCACGGCGCGCAGCAGGTTGGCCAGCACCAGGACCCGGGCCCGGTTCCAGCGGTCCAGGAAGACCCCGGTGAACGGTCCGATCAGCGAGTATGGCAGCAGCAGCAGCGCGAACGCCCCGGCGACCTGCGTCGCGGTGGCCTGACGCTCGGGGGAGAACAGCACGAACGAGCCCAGGGCGGCCTGCAGCAGCCCGTCGCAGGCCTGCCCGGTGAGGCGGGTGGCCAGCAGCAGGCGGGAGTTGCGTGTGGCCAGCACGGGCCAGCGCCGGGCCGGGCCGTCGAGCGCCGAGGCCACCCCCTTGTCGCGCTGGGCCCGCGCGTCCGCATCAGCGCCCTCCATGAGCGCAGGATGGCGCACGCCGTGCTCAGCGTCCACCGTGCCCCGCGTTCGCGGACCGGCTCCCCGACCTGCGGCCCCGGCTCAGGGTCTGGTGCTGCGCCGATCAGCGGATCGGCGGATCAGCCCCAGGTCACTTTGCAGGCCTTGTACTGCAGGCTGGAGGAGCTGTAGCGCGTGGCGGGACATAGCGCCACCCCCTCCAGGTTTGTCTGGTAGGACTTCCAGGATCCCGACGCGGTGGTCGTCACGGTCTGGCCGTTCGAGCTGCATAGTTTGCGTTGCCAGCTACCGCTCCAGGCCTTGCGCCCGGCATACGCCGCGTAGTAGCGGTCCTTCTTCGAGGAGGACAGGGCGAACGTCACGGACTGGGACTTGGTCGAAGTCACGCTGCCGCTCGCCGCGAGTGTCACGCTCAAGTTCGCCGAGGCACTCGCGATGACTCCCGAGGCGGAGACGCCCACGCTCGACGTGCCACTGACCGACGCGCTGAGCTTGCGCTCGAGCTACGCCGTCTTCGTGAGGGTCAGCGCGCCGCCGGGCGGGGTCTGGTAGCCCGTCACGTGGGTGAGCGTGTACGTCGACGAACCGGACGTCGTGATCCAGCTGCTACGCGGATCACATTTCGTGGTGGCCGCAGACGCTGGTGAGACTGGCGCGGCCAGCAGGCTGGACAGGACGAGTGCGCCCCCCAGCATCAACAGCACAGGTCGCTTCGCGTGTCGGCTCCAAGACGTGTGCTTCATGGTGCTGCCCCCTCCTATGGTTAGTTCTGGGCGAAGGAAGCGTATGCCTGGGCCTAAGGCGACGACGGGTTGAACGGCCCGGAATCACGACCGGTCTGGAGCGCCCCGGTGGGGCATGACGGCGTCCCTGGAGGGAGACCACCAGCGGTGTCGCTGGGCGCGTGGCGGTCCTGCGGTCGATACTCACAGACATGAACGCGCAATGGGCGCAGCAGGTCCGGGCCGCGGTGCTCGCCGAGGACGGCGACGCGCTGGGCGCACTGTTCGACCTCGCAGTCGAGCAGGAGGGCCGCACGGCGGCCTCACGATCCTGGCTGGACGCGATCTCTGCGTTCGACGCCGACGCGATCACCGGCTGAGGTGCCTGGCATCGCCGGTCGCGCCCCCATGAATGGCCAGGGCATGGACGGTCGCCCCATCGCGGCTAGGCCGGCTGCACCGACTCTGTGAACACCAGGCAGTAGTTCGGGAAGTCGAGGTCGGCCAGCTCGGTGCGCGTCACCTGCGCCGTGGGCCAGACCGATCGCACGAGGTCGACCAGCGCCGGCGGGGAGATCGCCTGCACCCCGCGGTCCCCGGAGATGTTGCGGTCGGCCCAGAAGGCCAGCGCACTGCGCGCACCCTGGGGCACGAGTTCCTTGACGATGATCCTGGGCTGGCCGCCCTCCAGGGCGCTCAGGACGTCGGTGATCAGGGCGGCCCGGTCCCCGGGGGGTACGTGGTGGAACACGTCGGACAACAGGGCCGCTGCGTACCGGCCCGGCGCGCGGGCCGCCAGGTCGGCCACGGAGGTGCCCGGATGCAGGGTCACCCGGTGTCGCAGGTCGGGCCGGATCATCGAACCGATCGAGTCGGCCAGGTCCACGGCCACCACGTGCAGGGTCGGCTGGCGGTCGAGCAGGGGATTGAGGATGGCGCCGTCGCCGCCCCCGACGTCGAGCAGCACGGCGTCCTGCCCCAGATCGGGGATGACCGCTGCCACCTTGCGGACATCGACGAACACTCGGCGGTAGGCGTTGCCGGCCATCGGGAACAACGGTCCGAGGACTTGGCGCGCTCGATGGCCCAGGCTCACCGGAGGAAGGCTACCGCAGTGGTGCGCAGGCACAGCCGGGTGCATGCGAAGGGACCCCGGACGAGTGCCGGGGTCCCTTCGGCGCAGCGCGGATCAGTTGTGCAACGTCAGCGATCGATCTCGCCGGCGATGAACTGCTCCACCTTGGTCCGGCACAAGTCGTCGGAGTACTGCTCCGGCGGGGACTTCATGAAGTAGCTCGAGGCGGACAGGATCGGGCCACCGATGCCGCGGTCCTTGGCGATCTTGGCTGCACGCAGCGCGTCGATGATCACCCCGGCCGAGTTCGGGGAGTCCCAGACCTCGAGCTTGTACTCCAGGCTCAGCGGCACGTCGCCGAAGGCGCGGCCCTCGAGGCGCACGAACGCCCACTTGCGGTCATCGAGCCATGCGACGTAGTCCGAGGGCCCGATGTGGATGTTGCGTGCGCCGATGTCGCGGCTCATCTGCGAGGTGACCGACTGGGTCTTGGAGATCTTCTTGGACTCCAGGCGCTCGCGCTCGAGCATGTTCATGAAGTCCATGTTGCCGCCGACGTTGAGCTGGTAGGTCCGGTCGACGGTGACGCCCCGGTCCTCGAACAGCTTGGTCAGCACGCGGTGGGTGATGGTGGCGCCCACCTGGCTCTTGATGTCGTCGCCGACGATCGGCACACCGGCGTCGGCGAACTTCTTGGCCCATTCCGGCGTACCGGCGATGAACACGGGCAGCGCGTTGACGAAGGCGACCTTCGCGTCGATGGCGCACTGGGCGTAGAACTTGGCCGCGGCCTCGGAGCCGACGGGCAGGTAGCAGACCAGGACGTCCACCTCGGCCTCCCTGAGCGCGGCGACGACATCCACCGGCTCGTCGTCGGACTCGGTGACCATCTCCTTGTAGTACTTGCCCAGACCGTCGAGGGTGTGGCCACGGGAGACCGTCACGTTCGACGGCGGGACGTCGCAGATCTTGATGGTGTTGTTCTCCGAGGCGAGGATCGCGTGCGAGAGATCCTGACCCACCTTCTTGGCGTCGACGTCGAACGCGGCAACGAACTCGATGTCGCTGACGTGGTAGTCGCCGAACTGGACGTGCATGAGGCCCGGCACGCGGTCGCTCGGGTCCGCGTCCTTGTAGTACTCCACACCCTGAACCAGGGAGGAGGCGCAGTTGCCCACGCCCACGATGGCCACGCGAATGGCACCCATGTGATGTTCCTTTCTCATCCGCGGGCTGGTGGGCGATGCTGCCCGGCCCCGGTATCTCCGGATTGGTTGGCCGGCACGTCGGGGGATCCGCCGCGCCGTTGGTCGTTCTCCTGATCGATCAGTTCGTTGAGCCAGCGGACCTCGCGCTCGACCCCGTCGAGGCCGTGGCGCTGCAGGGCGACGGTGTAGCCGTCCATCCGCTCGCGGTTGCGCACGATCGAGGACGCCAGGTTGGCCCGGCGCTCTTCCATCCGGCTGCGCCGGCCCTCGAGGATGCGTACGCGCACCTCCGCCGGCGTACTGCCGAAGAAGGCCATGTGCACCCCGAACGCCTCGTCCTCCCAGGCCTCCGGTCCGGTGCGCGAGACGAACTCGGCGAATCGGTCCTTGCCGTCGGCGGTCAGCTCGTAGACGATCTTCGCCCGGCGGCCGGTGAGCACCGGGGCGCTGGCGTCGGCAGCGCCGGCCTCGGCGATCAGGCCCCGCTCGAGCAGGTCCTTGAGCGCCGGGTACAGCGACCCGTACGAGATGGCGCGGAAGGTCCCCATCACTGCGTTGAGCCGCTTGCGCAGCTCGTAGCCGTGCATCGGCGCATCCTGGAGCTGACCCAGGATGGCGAACTCCAGCACTGCGCTGCGGCGAGTGGCTGCCATCGCGGAGTACCGTCCTCTCGACCGTCGCAGGTCATAACCTGATGTATCGCACAGTATGTATCGAGTTGATACATCGAGCAAGTTACCCGTTGCCCGCGCGCCACGCAAGGGACACGCCGGGTTCACCGAGGCGACACCTGCGAATCGATGTGCGTGCGGTCCCGGCAGTGCGCAGGGACCTACGTCCACCGCCCCCGGGTCCTGTGGATGGGCATGCTCCGGACTCGGCGCGGGAGAATGCCAGCCATGACGATGTCTGCCACCACCGAATCCCTGGCTGCCCTGCTCGAGTCGCTGCCAGCCAACCCGCGAGTCGTGGTGTCGGGCAACTTCGCCAGCCCGCGCACGACCCTGGCCCTTCTCGACGAGCACGTACCGACGTGGAAGCTGTGGACGCTGAACCCGCAGCTCGGGCTGCCCGAGCGCGACGGGATCACTCCGGAGACCCCGTTCGTGGGTCCGGGGATGCGTCGCAACCCCAAGCTGCACTACGTGCCCTGCCGGTTGAGCCAGGTTCCGGCCCTGTTCGCCAAGGCCATGAGCCCGGACGTGGTCGTCCTGCATACCTCGACCCCGCGGCACGGCGTGGTCTCGCTGGGCATCGAGGTCAACGTGATGCCTGCTGCGATCGAGGCCTGCCGGGCCCGCGGCGGGACCGTGATCGCCCAGGTGAACCCGCGGATGCCGTTCACCTACGGCGATGCCATCGTCCCGCTGAGCTCGATCGACGTGCTCTTCGAGGCCGAGGAGCCGATCACGCTCGCGCCACCGAGCCGGCTCGACGAGACCAGCATGGACATCGGTGCGCGGATCGCCGCCCGGATCAAGGATGGCTCGACCCTGCAGATGGGTATCGGCGGCATCCCGGATGCGGTGCTCAACGCGCTGTCGGACCGTCGCGGTCTGCGGTTCTGGACCGAGATGTTCTCCGACGGCGTCCTGGCCCTGGACCAGGCCGGCGCCCTGGACCCCGACGTGCCGTTGGCGGTGTCGTTCCTGTTCGGTTCCGCGGACCTGTACGCCTGGATCGACGGCAACCCGCGGGTCCGGATGGTGCGCACCGAGCACAGCAACGACCCGGGCCTGATCGCCCAGCAGCCGCTGATGACCTCGGTGAACTCTGCCCTGCAGGTCGACCTGTTCGCCCAGGCCAACGCCTCGCGGATCAACGCGCGGATCTACTCCGGGTTCGGCGGCCAGAACGACTTCATCGTCGGCGCGCTGCATGCCCCGGGCGGGCAGGCGTTCATCGCGCTGCGCTCATGGCACCCCAAGGCCGACGTGTCGACCATCGTGCCGCTGCTCGACGAGCCGGTCACCTCCCTGCAGCACACCGGCGTGGTCACCGAGAACGGGTTGGCCGAGATCTGGGGCCGCTCGCAGGACGAGCAGGCCTACAACCTCATCGAGCATGCGGCGCATCCTGACGTCCGTGCGGAGTTGCGCGAGGAGGCCGGCGCGCTCGGCCTGCATGTGTGAGTTGGCTCACGACCATGTGTTCGCGCCGACCGACCCGGGTAGAGCGGGGTTAGTCGACCCCAGGAGTCACCCATGATTCGCAGCACCCCGGTCAAGGCCGGTCTCGCCCTGACCCTCACGGCCTCGGTGATCGCCGGTGGCCCGGCCATCGCCGATTCCCTCGGACTCGGGGCAAGCGCCCCGGCCGCGCACTCTGCCGCGTGGGAGTCCTCAGCCGACCGCGACGCCGAGCACGCGATCGACAGCAACACGTCGGTCCTGAAGGCCGAGGCCGAGCGCAAGGCCGAGGCCGAGCGCAAGGCTGAAGCGCAGCGCAAGGCCGAGGCCAAGCGCGAGGCAGACGCCGCCCGCAAGGCGCAGGCCAAGCGCACCACGCAGCAGCAGCAGCCGGCCCGAAGCCGAGCCGGCGGCGGCAGCCCCGCGCAGAACCGCGCGCTGGGCATGGCCATGTGCGCCGACAAGGGCTGGTCGGCGTCGCAGTGCGACGACCTCGGACGGCTGTGGGAGAAGGAGTCCGGCTGGAGCAGCAGCGCTCACAACGCCAGCAGCGGGGCGCACGGCATCCCGCAGTCGCTGCCGGGCTCGAAGATGAGCAGCCACGGCTCGGACTGGTCCACGAGCGCGCGCACCCAGATCGCCTGGGGCCTGGACTACATCAAGAACCGCTACGGCAACCCCAGCAGCGCGTGGGGGCACTCGCAGAGCAACGGCTGGTACTGATCCCGCGGCCCGACCGCTACCTGCCGGAGGGCGCCTCGGCGACCGGGGCCAGTCCCGGGTCGTCGTCCTCCCGGCGTCCGACCGGCTTGGGCAGGGCCAGCGTGAAGATCAGGCCGAGGAACACGAACCCACCGGCGACGAACGCGGTCTGCGACAGGGAGTCGGCGAACGCCTGCCCGGCGGCAGCCTGAATCTGCGGGCTTCCCGGAGGCTGGTCCAGGCCGGGGATCGCGGTCCCGGCGCTTCCCTCGACCACGTCGGCCAGTTGCTGGGCCGCCTCGACCGGGACTCCGACCTCGGACACCCGGGCCTCGGTCTGAGTGTTCAGGCTCAGGAAGAGCACCGTGCCGAGCACGGCCGTGCCCATCGCCGAGCCGACCTGGCGCGCGGTGCTCTGGGTCCCTGAGGCCTGTCCGCTCTGCCGCACCGGCACGTCGGCCAGGATCAATCCGGTGAGCTGGGCGCTGGCGTACCCGACGCCCATGCCGTAGATGATCAGCCAGATGGCCATCTGCCAGGCCGTGGAGCTGGGGCTGATGATCAGGCCCAGCCCGACGATGCCGACCACCTCGAGGGCCATGCCCATCCGGGCCACGAACCGGGCGCCGTACCTGTTGGCCAGCATGGCAGCGGTGGGCGCCGAGACGAACGAGCCGATGGCGAGTGTGGCCAGCAGCGCGCCGGCCCCCAGCGCGGTGTAGCCCAGGACGCTCTGCAGGAACAGCGGCAGGGAGAACAGGATGCCGAACTCGCCGAGGCTGACGATCAGCGCGGCCGCCGAGCCCAAGCCGAACGTGCGGATCCGGAAGAGGCTGAAGTCGATCAGCACCGTCTTGCCCGCACTCGTCCGCCAAGTCTCCACGAAGTACAGGGCGATCAGGCTGGCCACGGAGACCAGCATGGCGATGGCGACCGGCGACAGGGCCCCCTCCGGCACGTCGATGGCGCCGATGGACACGTCGGGCTTGGCACTCCACCAGCCGTAGTTGCGGCCCTCGATCAGGCCGAAGACGAGCAGGCCGATGCCGAGGGCGGAGAGCAGCGCGCCCATGATGTCCAGTCCGGGGGTATCGCCGGGGTCCTTGCTCTCGGGCACCACGCGCACCGCACCGATGATCACGATCATGCCGATCGGGACGTTGATCCAGAATGCCCACGTCCAGGAGAAGCTGGTGGTCAGGAAGCCACCCACGAGCGGGCCGAGGGCGGCCATTCCGCCGATGATCGAGCCGTAGATGGCGAACGCGACGTTGCGCGACCTGCCCGAGTACAGCGAGTTGACCAGCGACAGCGACGTGGGCGACATCATCGCCCCACCGATGCCCTGCAGCGCCCGGGCCGTGATCAGGTGCTCTCCCGAGCGGGACGCCGCGGCGTAGATGCTGGCCGCGACGAAGACCGCCGCGCCGAGGGTGAACATCCGCCGTCGGCCGACCCGGTCACCGATCCGGCCGAAGATGATCAGCAGGGCGGCGAAGGTCAGCGCGTAGATCGCGTTGACCCACTCGGCGTCGATGGAGCTCAGGCTCAGGTCCCTGATCATCGAGGGCAGTGACACGTTGACGATCGTGGCGTCCATGATGATCAGTGCCGTGCCCATGCCGATGAACAGCATGGGAATCCAGCCGTTGGCGGGCTTCTCGAGACGGGGGACCGGCTGTGCCGCGGCGGCGCTCATGGGCGCGCAGCCTACGCCCGCGATCCGCCGTGGGCGCTCAGGCGATCCGCTGGGAACGCGCGTGACCAGGCGCACCCGAGAGGTGGCCGGGCGCGGGGATCAGCCGGCCGGGACGCGCACCGTGGCGGTGGTGGCGGGGTCGCGGCGCTGGCGACGCTGGCGACGCCGGCGCAGCGCGGCGGGGAACGTCAGCACGAGCGCGATGACGACACCGACCAGGGCACCCAGCCCGTTGGCAAGCAGATCCCGCTCGTCGGGGACTCGGCCGGGGATGCTGCGCTGCGCGAACTCGATGGACGCGGTCATCGCGAAGGACGCGGTGAGCGCGACCCACCACAGCCGGGTGCCGAACAGCAGCAGCAGGAACATCCCGACCGGGACGAACAGGGCGATGTTGGCCAGGAACTCCAGCTGGTTGTTGTCGATGGACAGCAGGAACCCGCGCCGGTGCAGGGCCTCGAGGACCCGGTAGATGATCGAGATGCGCCCGACAGCGTCCACCTGCGGGGACAGCGTCAGCCAGGCGACGAAAGCGAGGTAGCCGCCGGTCAGCAGACTCAGCACGGGATGGCGATGCAGCACAGGTGCAGTCTGCCCAGGTCCCGATGAGCTGAACCCTGCGATCGGCTGTCAGTGCGACACTCGGCCCGGCGCTCGTCTCCGAGCCCGGGCCGTCCTGGGCAATCCCCAGGTGTGGGTGCGCGAGGGGGGAGTTGAACCCCCACACCCTTTCGAGTACACGGACCTGAACCGTGCGCGTCTGCCTATTCCGCCACTCGCGCGTCGCTGCACAGCATGCTGCACAACATGGCGAATCGTACGGCGTGCGCTGCGGGCGGCCAAATCGCGGGCAGCAACCGGCACCCTGCCCGCTCTTGCGACTCAGTCGGTCGCGAACCCGGCCGCCTCGGTGATCAGCTGGGTGTAGGCCTGCGCGCCGCGGCTGGTGAGGTGCACGCCATCGGCGACCATGAAGTCCCGGTGCTCGGCCGAGGCCTCGGCCCAGTCGGCCAGCACCACGTCGGGGTGGTCCTGGGCCACTGCGGCGAACAGCGCGTTGTTGGGCTTCATCCAGGCCCGTGGGACCCGTACGTTGACCAGCACCACCCGCTCGGCGTCGGCCAGCGCGTCGAGGATGCCGCGCAGCTGGGACTCGGTGACGATCCCGTTGTTGCCGATGTGCACCACGACGGTGTCGCGCAGCTCGCCGGCGCGGGCCAGGCCGGCGATCAAGGGCCCGACCTCGCTGGCCTGGGTGGCCACCTTGGCGTGCAGGTCCAGGTTGAGGTCGTTGCCCAGGGTCCCCGACGCGCCGAGCATCACCGAGTCACCGAACGCGCTCACCTGGGGCCTGCGGTCCAACCCCTGCGCGTCGTTCCGGCGCGCCAGATCGCGCTCCAACGGGGCTGTGGCCGGGGCCAAGGCGGCGAGCTGCGAGGCGGACGGATCGCTGGCCACAGCGGGGGCGGTGGCCACCCGGAACCCGGTGAAGACCACCAGGAAGCCCGCCGCCGCGAGGCCTGCCCACACCGCCGTGCTGGGCCGGGGCAGGTCCCCGTCGCGGATTCGGGCCCAGGCGCGTCCCATCGCACCTCGCCGGACCGGCATCTCCAGGTAGCGGTAGCTGGCCTCGGCGATCCCGAGCAGCGCGACGATCCGTACGGCGAAGGCCGGCACCCCGTCGACGGGGAGGTCCACTCCCGGACGGGTGACCAGGAACAACGGCCAGTGCCAGAGGTAGATGCCGTAGGAGCGCTGACCGATCCACCGCATCGGGCCGCTGCCCACCCAGCGCCCGAACGGCACGCCCCGGTGGCTGGCGGCCGCGACCACCACAGCCGAGACCAGGGCCACCACCAGGAACCCGCCCCGGTAGAGGAACCCGGAGAACTCGCCGGTGGCCATGAACATCCACACCAGCAGCACGAGGCCGGTGGCGCCCGCCGCGCAGATCACCGCCTGGGCCTGCCGGGCCAGGATCGGTGCGGTCCGGCCCGGCCGCCACACGACCGCCAGCGCGGCACCCACCAGGACACCCATGGCGTGGGTGTCGGTGCCGAAGTACAGCCGGCTGGGGTCCGCCGCACCGGGCATCTGCCCGATCACGGACCCGACGGCCATCGCCGCGGTCGAGGCCAGCGCCCCACCCAGGGCGATCCAGCCCACCGCACGCGCCCCGCGCCACCGGAACGCGACCAGGGCCACCGCGGGCCAGATCAGGTAGAACTGCTCCTCGACGGCCAGGGACCACAGGTGCTTGAGCATCGGGGGCCGACCGATGAACTCGAAGTACGAGGTGTCGGTCAGGATGCTCAGCCAGTTGGAGTAGTAGAACAGCGCCCCGGGCAGGTCCCGGCGGAATGCCGCCGCGCCGTCGTAGGCGATCGTCGCCACGAGGACGGCAGTCACCGCCAGGACCGCGAACAGCGCAGGCAGCAGCCGACGGGCCCGCCGCAGGTAGAACTCCTTGTAGTCCAGAGCGCCGGTCCGCTCGAACTCCACGAGCAGCAGCGAGGTGATCAGGAACCCCGACAGCACGAAGAACACGTCCACGCCCAGGAAGCCGCCGGGGATCCACGGCACGTCCGCGTGGTAGAGCACCACCGCGATGACCGCCATAGCGCGCACGCCATCCAGACCCACGAGGTGCGGCAGGGCCGGACCCCGAACGACCCGGCGCTGCCGGGTCAGCGTCCCGGACACGGCGTTTCCTTCCCTACGACCCCACGACTCGACCCTGTCGTGGCGCTGGGAGCCATTGAACCCCAGCCGTCCGACATCGCCGGGGAGGCGACCGGGCAGCACCCGGCGAGTCGCCCCGCACGGGCCTTCAGAGCAGGTCGCGGCGCATCGTGAGCAGGCCCGTGGGGTCCGGGCCGCCGACCACCCGGAAGCGGTGCCGGTCCAGCACGTGCCGGCTGGCGGCGTTTTCCCAGTCGACCCGGGCCATGGTGGCACTGGCCCCCGCGGAACGGGCCACCTCCAGCAAGGCTCCGACGGCCTCGCTGGCCAGGCCGCGACCACGCTGCTCAGGGGCGATGCCGTAGCCGATCTCCACCTCGCCCTCGCGTGGTGGGCCCTGGAACCCGGCGGTGCCGATCAGGGCACCGCGGGCGGTCCGCACCTCCCAGGGACCCCAGATCGACCCGTCGCCGGCGTCCGCCTCGTCGGCTGCCAGCACCAGCCGGGCGATCGAGACGTCGCCCTCCTGCGGGAAGCCGGGGGCCCAGTCGACGTCCCGGGCCCCGCTGGCGATGGCCTGCGCCAGTTCCCGGCGCAACGGCTCGAGCATCAGCCGATCGGTGCGCAGCGCGTGTGGCGTCACTGGGCCTGCCTCCGGCTCGCCCACCAGCCGCGCAGCTCGGCCTCCGCGCGCTGCGCGCCCAGCGGTCCCTCGTCCAGGCGCCGCTCCAGCAGCCAGCGATAGGCCTGGCCCACCTGCGGGCCGGGCCCGATCCCCAGGATCGCCATGATCTGGGTGCCGTCCAGGTCCGGTCGGATCGAGGCCAGCTCCTCGGCCTGCTCGAGCACCCCGATGCGGGCCTCGAGGCCGTCGTAGGTGCGCCGCAGGGCCGCCGCCTTGCGCGGGTTGCGGGTGGTGCAGTCCGCGCGGGTCAGCTTGTGCAACGCCACCAGGTGGTCCTCGGCGTCGCGGACGTAGCGTCGCACGGCGGCATCGGTCCACTCGCCGCCGCCGTACCCATGGAATCGCAGGTGCAGCTCCACGAGCAGCGACACCTCGTCGATGACCTGGCGCGGGTAGCGCAGCGCGGTCAACCGCTTGCGGGTCAGCTTGGCCCCGACCACCTCGTGGTGGTGGAAGCTCACCCGACCTCCGTGCTCGAACCGGCGGGTGCGCGGCTTGCCGATGTCGTGCAGCAGCGCGGCCAGGCGCAGCACCAGGTCCGGCTCGATCGCGGGCTCGTGGGAGGTCTCGAGGTCGATCGCCTGGTCGAGCACGATCAGCGAGTGCTCGTAGACGTCCTTGTGCCGGTGGTGCTCGTCGATCTCCAACCGCAGCGCGGGCAGCTCGGGCAGCACGTGGTCGGCCAGCCCCGTGTCCACGAGCAGTTCCAGGCCGGGTCGCGGTCGGGCGGCCAGCAGCAGCGCGGACAGTTCGTCACGGACCCGTTCCGCGGAGACCATGGTGATCCGCTGGGCCATCTCGAGCATGGCCGTACGGACCTCTGGTGCCACGTCCACGCCGAGCTGGGCGACGAACCGGGCCGCGCGCATCATCCGCAGCGGATCGTCGGCGAAGGACTCCTGCGGCGTCGCCGGGGTGCGCAACCGGCCGGCCGCGAGGTCCACGAGCCCCTCGAAGGGGTCGACGAACTCACGGTCGGGCAGGGTGACGGCCATCGCGTTCATCGTGAAGTCGCGCCGGCGCAGGTCCTCGAGCAGGCTCTGGCCGTAGGTCACCTCGGGCTTGCGGCTGGCCCGGTCGTAGGCGTCGCTGCGATAGGTCGTGATCTCGAACTGGTGCGCACCGCGCCGGGCGCCGACCGTGCCGAAAGCGATCCCGATGTCCCACACCGAATCCGCCCAGCCAGCGAGCACGGCGAGCACCTCCTGGGGGCGCGCCGAGGTGGCCAGGTCGAGGTCCTTGGCCGTGCCCAGACGCACGGCATCACGTACCGACCCCCCCACCAGGGCCACCTCGTGACCGGCAGCGGTCATCCGCTCGGCGAGGTCGAGCAGCTCGGGCACGCTGTCCAACAGGGCATCGATGTGGATGCGGCTGGCTGCGGCCAGCGCCGCGCGGGGGGGGACGTCAGGCACGGGCCGACAGCCTACGTGGCCGCTATCCTGACCAGCATGTCCCCGCCCCCGACCCCTGGGCCGCCGCCGCGGCGCGAGGGTCCAAGGCCGACCATCCCGACCCCGGCCGACCTGCGACATCCAGCCGACCGCGCGCGTGCGGAGCCGGTGGAGACCCCCCACGAGGCATCGGTGCCGGGGGGCCCGGAACCCGCGATCGACGCGGAATCGAACGCCCGGTCGCGGGCGGGCGCGCCGGTAGCACCCGAGCCGAGCGCGCCTGCGCACGTTCCCACCCCCGTCGGCCCCACCGGCCACCCAGCCGGCCCGACCGCACCGAACCCGGCCGCGCCGAACCTCACCGCGTCGGTCAGGCCGACCCGCAGCAGTCCCACACCCGCCACCCTGCCGCGGCCTCGGCGGGCCCAGGCCGCTGAGGCCGAACAACCCGGCAGCCCGAACAGCTGCTCCGGCGCGGCCGCCGCGGATCCTGGCCAGGGCCGACCTGAGTCCTCCGAGGCCACGGCTGCGCAGGTCGAGGCACCGGCCCACACCGAGACCCTGACCAGCACGAACCAGTCCGAGGGCGGCGTCGCTGGGGCGCTCGAGGCGACCCGCCGGATGATCCCGAACCCCGCCACGCTCATGGCGGCGGGTCGGGGCATCCGCAAGGTCCGCACCACTGCGCTGCGTGGGCGTCGGCTGCCCAAGGTCGAGGAGACCTCCGCCGGGGGGGTCGTGCTCGACCTGACCAGCGAACCGCCGGCGGTGGCCCTGATCGCGCGCCACGATCGCCGCTCCCGGCTGCTGTGGAGCCTGCCCAAGGGCCATGTCGAGGCCGGCGAGACCCCAGAGATGGCCGCCCTGCGCGAGGTGCAGGAGGAGACCGGCCTGGTCGGGCGGATCCTGGCACCGCTCGGGATCATCGACTTCTGGTTCGTCGTGGAGGACCGCCGGATCCACAAGACGGTGCACCACTACGTGATCGAGGCGGTCGGTGGCGAGTTGTCCGACGAGGACATCGAGGTCGAGGCCGTCGAGTGGATCCCGTTCCACCAGGTGGTGCGCAAGCTCGCCTACGGCGACGAGCGACGACTGGTCGAGAAGGTCGCCCAGATCGTCCCGGGAGTGAAGTGATCCGGGGGGGCCAGAACGCGAGAATCCGGGCCCTGGGGGTGGTGGCGGCACTGATGGTCCCGCTGATGCTCGGCAGCGCCGCTGCGGTGGCCGATCCCAGCCCGGCGCCGGCCGCGGACCCCACACCACCCGTCGACACGGCGGCTTCCCCCGCCCCGGTCCCAGCCGCGCCGAGCCCGGGCGTCGGGGGCGACCGACCGGCGCTGGGGGCCGGCGCGCTGGCGATCCGGATCACCGGATTCGCGCCGTCCATCCCCGGCCCGGACGACCAGCTCACCGTGCGGGGCACAGTCACCAGCACCTCGGATCTGCCCGTGGCCGGTGTCGCCGTGCGCCTGCGGGTGTCCCCCACCCCGCTGATCAACCGCGACGAGATCCCCGAGGTGCTGGCTGGGGCCGGTCAGCGCACCGGGGAACCCATCGAGGGTGCCCTGGTCGAGGTCGCTGACTCGCTGTCCCCGGGACAGTCCGTGCCGTTCGTGCTGCGTGCTGCGGTCGCTGACCTGGGACTGGGCTCGGCTGGGGCCTACGTCACCGCCGCGGAGGCGTTGAGCGACGCCGGCGCGGGGATGGTGCGCCAGGACCTCGACCGAACCTTCCTGCCCTGGTGGCCGGCCGACACCCCGATCGCCCCGCTGGCGGTGACGACGCTGTGGCCCATGACCGGGGCACCCCTGCGCGACGCCGAGGGCGTCCTGCTCAGCGAGGAGTCCGCGGTCCAGCTCTCCCCGTCGGGCCGGCTGGCCAACCTCCTGGCGGCCAGCGCCGGGTCCTCGGTGGCGATGGTGCTGGACCCCGAGATCGTCGATGCCGCAGCCGACCTGGCCAACGGGTACCTGGTGCGCCAGCCCGGTGGCTCGACCGTCCCCGGCACCCGCAGCCGCGAGGCAGCCAGCTGGTTGGCCGATCTGCAGGCGGCAGTCACCGAGCCGGGGTCCGACGTGACCGGCTCCCTCTACGCCTGGCCGGACGTGGACGCCACCCGGCGCGGCCGGCTGCTGACCCGGGTGCTCGGCCAGCGAGCGGCTGTGGCCGAGGTCGCCGAGGCTGCCCTGGACCGACCGCTTTCGGCCCGGATCGTCCTGCCGCCCGGCGGCGTGGCGCTGCCCGAGACCCTGTCCGCCCTGGCCAAGGGGGGCATGCAAGCCGTCGTGCTGCGCGACCAGGCCCTGCCCCTGGTGTCCCCCAGCTACTTCACGCCCAGCGGCACGGCGCTGGTCCCCACCAGCAGGGGGCCCCTGCTGGGGCTGCTGCTCGACACCGGCCTGTCCACGACGCTGGCCCGCCCGATGGGAACGCCCGCGGAGGTGGCCGCAGCACGACAGGCGTTGCTGGCCGAGACCCTGGTCACCGCCGCCGAGCTCCCCGAGACGCAGCGACTCATCATCGCCGGCCCGGATTCCTCGTGGAGTCCCTCACAGGCCGCCGCGGAGATGGTGGTCGGGGCGCTGACCGAGCCCGACTGGGTGGTCCCCACGAGCATGCGCGATGCGCTGGCGCGCGAGACGAGCTCCCTGGCCCGCCAGTACGTCGCCCCGACCACCGAGCAGCAGGCCGCCGAGCTGCCCACAGTGCATGTCGCCGCGGTCCGCGGGCAGTATCGGGACCTCGAGCAGTACGCGACGGTCACCTCCGAGGCTGCCGCGATCCCCTTCGTGGCCCACACCGCCCCCACCCGGTTGCTCGGGGCCTGGTTCCGCACCCAACCACAGGCCCGCGGTGAGCTCACCGACCTGGTCGACGCGCAGACCCAGGCCCTGGTGGACTCCGTGCGCGTGGTGTCCAGTGGCTCGATCACGGTCTCCGGCGCCTCGGGCACCATCCCGGTCACCGTCGAGAACCTGGGACCGACAGCCGTGACGATCGGGCTGCGACTTCGCTCCAACCCACCCCAACTGGTCACGGCCGATCCGGTCGAGCCGTTCACGATCGAGCCTGGGCGCCGGACCTCGGTGGAGGTCACCGCGCAGGTGGCGGCCGCCGGTCCCATTCCGGTGACCATCGCGATGCTGACCGCGCAGGGCGAGCCCTTCGGCACGCCGGGGGAGCTGGTGGTCGGATCGGCGGCCTACGCCGATGCGGCCGGGGTGCTCGTGCGGGTCGCCCTCGGGGTGCTGGTGCTGGCCGTCGTGGTTCATGGGGTGCGCAGGGCGCGCCGTATGCGCAGGGCGCGTGCGGGGCAACCAGCCACCGGCGCGCACGGGGGCGGGGGCGAGCGTGGCTGAGGACCCCGGGGATCACCCGCAGGACCCTGCCGGTGACGAGCCCGCGGACGAGCCCGGCGCGCCTGGGCCACCGGACGACCCCGAGCTGTCGGACCGCACCGAGCTGTCGGACCTGGCTGGATCGCCGGACCCGGACGCCGCCAGCGACTCGGCCGCCCAGGCCGCGGCACCCCAGCAGTCCGAGCTGATCTCCAAGGGTGCGGCCATGGCCGTGGGCACGGTGATCAGCCGGGTGACCGGGCTGTTCCGCGACGTGGCGATGACCGCCGCCCTGGGACTGGGTGTGGTGGCCGACATCTTCACCGTGGGCAACACGATCCCCAACACCGTGTACGTGCTCACCGTGGGCGGGGCCATGAACGCGGTCTTCGTGCCCCAGCTGGTCCGTCGCAGCCGCGAGGACTCCGATGGCGGCACGGGCTTCACCGACCGGCTGATCACGTTGACAGTGATCCTGCTGCTGGCGCTGACCGCGATCTCGATCCTGCTGGCTCCGTGGCTGACCCGGATCTACGCCTCCCCGAGCTACACGGCCGAGCAGATGTCCCTTGCGGTGGCATTCGCCCGGTTCTGCCTTCCGCAGGTGTTCTTCTACGGCCTGTTCACGCTGCTGACCCAGGTGCTCAACGCTCGGGGCCGCTTCTCCCCGCCGATGTACGCGCCGATCGCGAACAACATCGTGGCCATCTCGGTGTTCATGTCGTTCCTGGTGATCGCCGGTCCGCAGGCGGCCCAGAGCGGAACCCTCAATGCGGCTCAGACGGCCTGGCTGGGCCTGGGCTCGACGATCGCCGTGGCCGCGCAGGCGCTGCTGCTGGTGCCCTACATGGCCTCGGCCGGGTACCGGTGGCGCCCGCGTTTCGACTTCCGGGGCTGGGGGCTGGGCAAGACCGGCGGCCTGGCCCTGTGGACCCTGGGCCTGCTGGCGGCCAACCAGGTCTCGTTCATCGTCCACAGCCGGCTGGCCACGACCGCCAACGTGCTCGCTGAACAGGCAGGAACCGCCGCGGCCGGCATCACGACCTACCAGAAGGCCTACCTGATCTTCTTCCTGCCGCACTCGATCGTGACGGTGTCGCTGGTCACCGCGCTGCTGCCCGGCCTGAGCCGGGTCGCCCATGCCCGGCAGTTCGACTCCTTCGCCCGGGTGCTCACCGACACCATGCGCACCGTGACCGCACTGGCCGTCCCGATCTCGGCGGTGATGATGGCGCTGGCCCCAGCCCTGTCCTCGTTGCTGTTCGGCGTCGGGGCATCCGACCGGGCATCGGCCTCGGTGGTCGGGTTCACGGTCATCGGCATGCTGGTGGGACTGGTGCCGTTCTCGATCTACTTCATCCTGCTGCGGGGCTGGTACTCCGTGGAGGACACGAAGACCCCGTTCCTGCTGTCGCTGGTGCTCAACACGATCAACGTGGTGCTCTCGATCGGCCTGTTCCGGCTGGCCCCGCTCGACCTGAAGGTACCCGCCCTGGGCGTGGCCTTCGGCCTCACGTACTGGCTGATGATGCCGATCGCCTGGCCGTTGCTGGCTCGGCGCACTGCGCCGCTGCACACGCGCACCACCTGGCTGGCGGTGCTGCGGATGCTGGCCGCAGGCGCACTGGCGGCCGCCGCGACCCTGATGACGTTCGTCGGGTTCGACCAGTACGTCAACGACCCCTACACCTCCCGGTGGACCCTGCTGACCTCGATGGCCCTGGCCAGTCTCGCGGGCCTGCTGGCCTACCTGCTGGCCGCGCGCCTGCTGCGCATCGAGGAGGTCGGCAAGGCCGTTCGGATGGTCCGCCGACGGGTGGGACGCTGACCGAGGTCAGGTCCGCCGAGTCCAGGGTCACGGACCTGGGACATCCCCGGTCCAGCGGGAATGTCCCAGCAGCGTGCAGCAGGCACGTCACCGAGACGCTGCGTTCACTTGCCAGCCGGATTCACCGCCAGCCGGATTCACCGCCAGCCGGATTCATCGCCGGCTGGGGTCACTGCGAACTGGGGTCACTGCGAACTGGGGTCACTGCGAGCCAGCGGTCCCCACAGCGCGCACCGTGAGGTACCTGCGCAGTTGCGGGACGTGCTGCAGGGCCACGGTCCGGGTGTCGCGACTGACCGTCACGTGCACCTCGCCGGACTCGTCGACCCACCAGTCCTTGGCGCGCATCTGCACTCCGAGCTGCTCGGCGCGGGCCAGCGACTCGGCCTTGGCACCCTTGGCGTCACGCGGGTCGGCCATGAGCGACTGGGCCCCGGTGCTGGCCACGATCCCGGCGTCATCGACTGTCGTGACGTTGGTGTACGCCAGCGAGAACACGTCGAAGGCCAGGATCCCCAACACGACCAGGGCCACGGACAGGCGCAGCAACCAACCCAGCACGATCCCGCCCCGATCGCCGGCCTCGCGCACGCGCCTGTCCATGTCCCCCACAATCGACATCGGCGCACCCCTTCTTGACCGGGCGCAGCCACGTGCGGAGCACCCGGCGCACGCAGGGCACAGCGCACCGGCGCTCAGCGGCCGGAATCGCAGTTGGCACCGACTCTGTGACCCGATCCGCGGCACGTGCTGACCCACCCGACCCGAACGTGGCTTAGGCTTCCTGACGTGGACGAGCAGGGTGCGCCGAACCGGCAGATCGGTCGGTTCACCCTGAACGACCTCGTCGAGGAGCGCCACGGCGCACAGATCTGGCGCGCCGTGGATGGCACGCTCAACCGCGAGGTGAGCCTCTGGCTGGTGCCGGCCGACGACGCGCTGGTCAGGGATCTGGAGCAGTCCACCCGCACCGCGGCGACGGTCGATGACCGGCGGATCGTGCGCATCCTGGACATGTTCGCCCATGACGACCTGTTCGTGATCGTGACCGAGTGGTGCGTGGCCGAGGTGCTGGGCCATCACCTGACCACGGCGATGCCGGCGGCGCAGGCGGCCCGGATCGCCTTCGAGGTGGCCGGTGCCCTCGAGTCGGCACACGCCAAGGGCATCGCACACGGCCTGCTGCGTCCCTCCAACGTGCTGATCTGCCCCGACGGCGAGGTCCGGGTCACCGGTCTGGGCATCGATGCGGTCCTGGCCGGGATCGAACCGGCGGCCGGGGACGATCCCGTGGCCGCCGACCTCAACGGGATCGGTTCGATCCTGTACGCCTGCCTCACCGCGCGCTGGCCCGACGGAGAGGTCGAGGACGTTCCCGGGGCCCCTCAGGTGGGCGAGCACACCCCACCGCCGTCCAGGATCCTGGCCGACGTCCCCGAATCCCTGGATGACTTCTGCGCCCGGACGGTCCTGAGCATCGCCGCGCCGAAGGGTCGCCCACCCTTGGTCGGGACCGGGCAGGCACGCGAGATGCTGGGGGCCAGCCTGACCGACCTGACCGTGGAGCGCCGGCCCCTGGCCGGCACCGCACCGGGCACGTCGGGCACTCCGGCCCGGATCGCCGCCGGGGTCGGCGTTCTCATCCTCGTCCTGGGTCTGGGCTGGGGAGGGTGGCGGCTGCTGTCCGCGGACAGCGCAGCAGCCCCGGAGCCGACGGTCTCGACGGCTCCCTCGGCCTCGCCGAGCGCCAAGCCGTCGAAAGCGCCCGAGACCGTGACCTACCGCATCGTCAGTGGCCGGGACTTCGATCCCCTGGGCAACGGCGAGGAGAACCCCGGTCGGGTGGAGTTCGCCTTCGACGGGGACCGGAACACCGCATGGCGCACGGTCACCTACTACAACAAGAGCCTGGACAAGCCCGGTGTCGGGCTGCTGCTGGACCTCGGCGCCCCGCGCACCATCGGGGCGGTCCTGCTGGATCTGGTCGGCAACGGCACTGACCTGCAGGTCCTGACCAGCAACGACGCGGGTACGAACCCGCAGGACTTCGATTTGATGGCTCAGGCCACCGAAGCGGGGGAAGAGGTGCGGCTCAAGGCCGCCGACCCAACCTCCGCGCGCTACGTCCTGGTCTGGATGACCGGCCTGCCCCAGGTCGACGGCGGCTGGCGCGGTGGCATCCGTGAGGTCGAGGTCACCAACTGACCTGCCTGGTCTTCCCGACCCGGTTCCGGACCCGGGTCCCGACCCGGGTCCGGGAATCCCTGTCCCCTCTAGGATGTTGGAGTCCACGACACCGAGGAGATGACCTGCATGAATGACGTCCGAGACCTGATCGTCGTGGGGTCCGGCCCCGCCGGCTACACCGCGGCGATGTATGCAGCCCGGGCCGCGCTGCGCCCGCTGGTCTTCGAGGGCTCGGTGACCGCTGGCGGTGCGCTGATGAACACCACGGAGGTCGAGAACTTCCCAGGCTTCCCGCAGGGGATCATGGGCCCGGACCTGATGGACAACATGCGCGGCCAGGCCGAGCGGTTCGGCGCCGAGCTGGTCACCGACGACGTGACCTCGATGTCGCTGGCCGGTGACGTGAAGGTCGTCGTAGACGGCGCAGGCGTGGAGCACCGGGCGCACAGTGTCGTGTTGGCGATGGGCTCGGGCTACCGGGAGCTCGGCCTTCCCGACGAGAAGCGCCTGTCGGGCCACGGGGTGTCCTGGTGCGCCACCTGCGATGGTTTCTTCTTCCGCGGCCAGGACATCGCCGTTGTCGGCGGGGGCGACTCAGCCATCGAGGAGGCGACCTTCCTGACCAAGTTCGCCGTCACGGTCACGGTGATCCATCGACGTGGCGAACTGCGCGCCAGCGCCATCATGGCTGAGCGGGCGGTGGCCAACCCCAAGCTCCGGTTCGCCTGGAACAGCGCCGTCACGGCCATCAACGGCACGGACAAGGTGTCCTCGGTCACACTGACCGATGTCCAGACCGGCGCGACCAGCGATCTGGCCGTCACGGGCCTGTTCATTGCCATCGGTCACGACCCGCGCTCCGAACTCATCGGCGACCAGGTCGACCTCGACGAGGCCGGTTACGTGCTCGTCGAGGGTCGAAGCACCCAGGTCCTGGCCCGGGGCGTGCCCCTGCCCGGGGTGTTCGCCTCCGGTGACCTGGTGGACCACACCTATCGGCAGGCGATCACCGCTGCCGGGAGCGGGTGCGCCGCCGCACTGGACGCCGAGCGCTTCCTGTCTGCGCGCGAGCACATGCTCAGCGCCGCCGCAGCCGGCCGCTAGAATTGCCCAGCCGACCCTAGGAGAACCCTGATGGCCCTGATCACCGTGACCGATGCCAGCTTCGCCGACGACGTTCTGATGTCCGACGTCCCCGTCCTGGTCGACTACTGGGCCGTGTGGTGCGGTCCGTGCCGGATGATCGCGCCGATCCTCGAGGAGATCGCCAAGACCCACGGGGACAAGATCACGATCGCCAAGCTCAACGTCGACGAGAACCCGGCGACCGCGGCCTCCTACGGGAT
The DNA here is from genome assembly GCA_049688395.1 of Candidatus Nanopelagicales bacterium. Taxonomy (GTDB): domain Bacteria; phylum Actinomycetota; class Actinomycetes; order S36-B12; family CAIYMF01; genus Prado023. The sequence continues at coordinate 32,282 of JBAVKQ010000141.1, read as the reverse complement.
CGTGTCGATCCCGACCCTGAACGTCTTTCAGGGGGGCAAGGTCGTCAAGCAGATCATCGGCGCGAAGCCCAAGGCGGCGCTGCTCAAGGACCTCGCCGACTACCTGTGATCCGCAGCTGTCAGTGAAGCAACCTCTGCACCGCGCCACGGTTGCGACCTGCCGCCTCGGCGACAGCGGGCCCATGGTGGCCGAGGTGCGCAGCCGTCTGCATCGGCTCGGACTGCTCGCCGACGGGCAGGGCGAGGCCTTCGATGCCGAGCTCGACCGCGCCGTCCGGCAGTTCCAGCAGGAGCGCGGGATCGGCATGGACGGCATCGTGGGTGCCCAGACCTTCCGCCGCCTCGAGGAGGCCCGCTGGCGGGTCGGCGACCGGGTGCTGACGTTCCTGCCGGGTCATCCGATGGTTGGCGACGACGTGCTTGCCCTGCAGGAGCGCCTCACGGGCCTGGGATTCTCGCCGGGCCGCCCGGATGGCATCTTCGGCCGACACACCGATCACGCGGTCCGGGAGTTCCAACTCAACACCGGGCTGCCCACTGACGGCACCGCGGGACCCGAGACCTTCCGCGCCCTGGCCCGACTCACCCGCACGGTCAGCGGAGGTGCCTCGACCATCCTGCGCGAGCAGCAGGCCTTCGACGTGCTGCGGACCGGGGTCACCCACAAGGTCGTGCTCATCGACGCCGGGCCCGACCACCTCGAGCGCGGTCACGTGGGCGGCGGCATCTGCGAGCAGGACATCGCGGCCGACATTGCCGCTCGGGTCGAGGGTCGACTTGCGACGCTGGGCACCACCGTGCTGGTGACCGGACCGGCCCGCGCCGGACACACCTCCTTCGACGACTCGCAGCGCGCGGCGATCGCCAACGAGGTGGGTGCCGATGCGGTCATCTCGCTGCACTGCGACGCGCACCCCAATCCGATGGCCAACGGGATGGCCGCGTTCTACTTCGGCACCTTGGAGGGGCGCACCAGCTCCGTGGCTGGTCTGGCTCTGGCCGAGCTGCTGCTCGAGGAGGTCGGGGTACGCAGCCCGGCCAACAGCTGTGGGGCGCATCCCAAGACCTGGGAGTTGCTGCGACTGACCCGGATGCCGGCTGTCCACCTCGACCTGGGCTACCTGACCAACGCCCAGGACGCCGAGCGGCTCGGCAGCCCCACAGGCCGCGATCAGGTCGCACGTGCGGTCACCGCAGCCCTGATCCGCTTCTTCGCACCACCCGCCGAGGACTGAACCGGCCCTGCCGCACCGTCGGCAGGTCCGGCTGCAGGGCCGTCCGGGTCGATGTCCGGCCGGAGGGCCCCGCGGCCCTCAGTCCTGGTCGCGCAGCTGCTGGTCGGTCATCCCGCGCACGTCGAGCTGCTGGGAACCCGACAGCTGGAGCAGGAACGTCTTGGCCGAACTCTTCTTCGACTTCTTCTTGGAGCTGTTCTTGGCCACGACCTTCTTCAGGTAGGCATAGTTCGTCTTGTACTGCTCATAGAGGGCGCTTGCGCCCTGGATCTCGGTGATGACCTCATCGGACGCCCGCAGGCCCGGTGAGGAGAAGTTCGACGAGCCGGACATGATGTACTTCTGCTTCTTGCCCCGCACCCAGCCGTTGACCAGCATCGTCTTGTTGTGGGTGAAGATGTCGTTTCGGATGCAGGTGACCGCCCAGACCCTGCTCACGGGATCGTACTTGGGCGCCACGGGGCAGGACATCCGCACCTTGAGCGATCCGCCCTCGTAGGGGCTCTTGCGGTTGAGCCATACCCCGGTGGAGGTCACCGGGACATATCCGCGCAGGGTGCCACCACTGCAGTAGCCGTCCGGCCCGTTCAGTGAGTTCTTCGTGACCTTGCGCTTGGCCGGCTTGCCCTTCTTGGCCTTGGTGACCACGATCTTGGTCGGCGGCGTGGACAGGCAGTCGGCCACGCCGTAGCCGGTCGGCTCCCCGTCGGCGTTCTTCACCCACCGACCATCCGGGCCCTTGACCCGTTGGCTCATCTGGGTATAGACGATCTCGACCTTGCAGCCCTTCTGCATGGCCATCTTCCACAGGTCGGCAGCCACCCCCTTGCGGGTGAACACGAACATGGAGATTCGGATCGCCGTGCGCTCCCACTTGCCCTTGTACTTGTACCTGCACTTCACGGTCTCGAGGATGTCGCGGTTGATGTCGCCGGTGGTCTGCGGCCCGAAGTGCACGGTCGTGGGCTTGGCCCCGGTGGCGGCGTTGCCCCGGGAGTCGAAGGACCGGAAGTAGTTGGGGGTGATCAGCTCACCACGCGAGCCCGACACCAGGTCGGCGTGGTATTTGGCAAAGATGTCGTAGAGCCCCTTGTCACCCACCGCGACGTTGAGGTTGTTGAACCCCTTGCGCGACTGGAAGTAGGTGGGGTTGCCTGAGCTGTACGCGCTGACCCACTGCTTCTGGCGGGCACCGGTGCCGACCGTGGAGAACAGGTAGATCTTGGAGTGCAGCGACGGGTACATCGGCTCCAGGTTGTCCGGCACCGTCTTCTCGCCACGCGTGGTGTGCCGGATGCCGGCCGAGTCGGTGACGGTGAGCGTGGTCTTGTAGGAACCCTGCTTCTTGTACTTCTTCCTGTGCGGGCCGGGGCCGGTGGCCTTCGTCCCGTCACCGAAGTCCCATTGCCAGGACACGATCGGCGTGGCCCCGGGCAGGGAGCGGTCCTTGAACACCGCGGTGTAGGAGGTCAGGCTGGTCGACTCCGCGTCGTACCACGCCGTCGGCCCGCCAGGGGTCGGTGCGGACCTCGGGGTCAGGCAGCCGGCCCAGCAGGTCGCCGCGAAGCTGGCGGTGCGCGTGTTGGATCCCAATGACTTGGCCAGCTGCCGCCAGGAGTCGTACTTGTCGGCATGGCTGTTCGACAGGGCCTGCACCGATACCCCTCGCTTGGCCGCCGCGCTCAGCGCAGCCTGCACCGGGGCGTAGCTCAGGGAGTAGAAGCTGAACTTGATCGAGGCCTGCGTTCCGTCGGGGTTCACCCGCGGCGTGCAGTCGATCATCTGGATCAGGTAGCGCAGCATCTGGTACTGCTTGGCAGCTGTGCCGGTCGGATCGTTGAACATCGTGCGCGTGCTGGGAGTGAATCGGGCGTCGCAGGACCGTGGCGGCGGGTTGATCTGGATGTTCACCGCAGTCCTGGCGCTCGTGCCGTCGGTGGCGGTCGCCACGACGGTGAACAGGTCAGTCCCGGTGTACTCAGGGAGCTTGGCCTGCTTGCCCTTGTCGTCGGGTGGGTAGTAACCCGGGGTGTAGCGGAAGTTGCCCTTGGACGCGTCCAGGGACAGCTTGCCGTTGAACGGCCCGGTGACGTCGGTCTTGTACTTGGCCACGGAATAGGTGATTCGCAGGCCTGCCGGGTGAGTGCATCGGACGCTGCCGGAGACCGGTGTGTCCATCATCGTCTCGACTGCCGGTCCCGGTGGCGAGATGGCACAGGAGAGAGCCGCGGCCCCCGCCGCCGCGACGTTCGCGGGCTGTGCGGCCGTAGCCGGCCCCGACGCACCCAAGGTGGAGGCCAGCAGGGCGCCAGCCATCACCGCAACCATCGTCACACGCGCACTCATACCCACAGTCGGACTCCTCCCACGCCAGTGGCCACAGGGTAAGCCCTGGCACCGACAATGCGGCGCTGAGGCTGCCTGACTGGCGGACTCAGTGGGTCTCAGGCAGGCGGATGAGTGCGAACGCCAGAGAATGTGGCGTACTGACGGGGTCGCAGCAGGGAGATCACAAAGCCCGCGGTCACGCCGGCGGCCAGGGCGGCCCCGCCCAGGACAGCCCAACGCACCATTCTCATGACCGACCTCCCGTCAAGCATCCTAGGCCCCAGATCCGCGGCACGCGTCTCGACGCGTGGTTCGGCGTGATCCGGCGGCATCAGCAGGGACCTGTGCGCCGGGCTCAGCCAGGCAGACCGGGGACAGTCCACGATCGCCCCCGGACACAGGACCATGCCGACCCGCGGCGTCGAGGCAGCCGGGCCTCGGCGAGGAGTTCCAGGTGCTCGGCGAGTGCGCGATAGCGATAGCGATAGCGATAGCGATAGCGATAGCGATAGGACATTGCACTAGGACAATCGCCTACTTGACTCAGGGACTTGACCTAGGTCACTCGATTCAGCGTGCTGCTGACCGCCACCACCGGCGTTTCTTGACCGAGGACGCCCCCGCCGGGACGTGTCCCCCGGTCTGCGCAGCCCGGGCTCGGGCCGCCACGACGTCCGACGTCGACCCGGGCAGGCTCGGCGCCGCTGGCGGCGCCGACTGGGACTGTGCATCAGGGGCCTTCTCGTCGGCGGTTGCCTGCGTGGTCGTCTGCCCCGCAGAGGAAGTCGCTGGGTCCACCTCCATCGACAGCGCCACCGGAGTCGCTGGGTCTGGCCCAGTGGTCGCTGGCTGCGCCGGGTCCGCGGTCGGAGTGCGCATCTGTGCCGGGGCGGACCTCGTGGGTCCCGCGGTCAGCGCCCTGAGCGCGAGCCGAGCATCGGCCAGGGCCAGGGCTCGCTCGGACGCCTCCGCCTCGGCGCGGGCGAGCCGGATCCGAAGGTCGTCCCAACGATCCCGCGCAATCGTGACGGTGTCCGGGAACCCGGTCGGCCCCGACTGGGTGGGTGCTGTCGCCGGTCGCGCGCTGGCTGGTCTCGCCGGCGCCGGGGTGGAATCGGGCAGCGAGCGTCCGGGCCGCAGTCCCACCGCGAGCAGTGCCTCCACCGGGATGCGCCAGACCCCGTCCTCGTCCTTCGCCGCGCCATAACCGGCCAGCTCTGGCAGCTTGCGGGTGATCGTCTTGCGGCTCACCGCACAGGCTGCCGCAGCATCCGTGATCGTGAAGCTGGGCCGATTCGTCGGTGTCTGCCCTTGCGCAGGTGGGGGTGCGTCAGTGTCCGGTCGGACCTGCTCGGCATCGGCGTGGTGGATCTCGAGTCGATCCGCGTGCGTCAGGCTCATGCACCGAATCCTAGGTCGACCCGGCCCGGAGTCCGTGGAGGTTGTCCACACGAGCAGCTCGTGTCCCAGCCAGGACCCAGCCGGGCGCTGTGACCTAGGTCGCGGCCCCCGATGGGACCTGGAGCACGTCGAGGATCCGAGTCAGGTCCTCGACCCCCGCGAACTCGATCGTCACCCGCCCCTTCGAGCGGCCCATCGCGACGTGCACCCTCGTGTCCAGTGCGTCGGACAACGAATCGGCCACGGACTGCAGCCCTTCGTTCGTGCTGGTCCGTCGGGGGCGACGGCTTCGGGGCTTCGGGGCGTGGCCCCCCACGGACACGATCTCCTCGACGCTGCGCACGGACAGTCCCTCGGCCACGATCCGCGCGGCGAGCGCGTCCATGGCCGCGTCGTCCGGCAGGGCCAGTAGGGCGCGCGCGTGTCCCTGGGACAGCACCCCAGCGGCCACCCGGCGCTGCACGGCTGGCGGCAGGCGCAGGAGGCGAATCGTGTTGGCGATCTGGGGGCGGGAGCGTCCCACCCGGGCAGCCAGCTGCTCCTGGGTGCAGCCGAAGTCGGCGAGCAGCTGCTGGTAGGCGGCCGCCTCCTCCAAGGGGTTCAGCGAGGCGCGGTGCACGTTCTCCAGAAGCGCATCGCGCAGCAGGTCGGCATCCTCGGTGGGGCGGACCATGGCCGGCACTGTGTCCCATCCCAGCGCCCGTGCGGCGCGCAGCCGGCGCTCACCGGCCACCAACTCGTACTCCGGACTGTCCACAGCCGAGTTGTCACAGGGACGAACCACGACGGGTTGCAAGAGGCCGACCTGGGACAGGCTGGTGATCAACTCCCCGAGGGCCTCCTCGTCGAACGCCTCTCTGGGCTGCCGAGGATTGGGTCGGATGGCTGCCACCGGCAGTTCCTCGTAGCGGATGTCCCACCGGGTCGAACTTCCCCGACGATCCGAGCCCTGGGCAGGAGCTCGCGCAGCAGACGCGGTACTCAGGCCCGCAACCCAGGATCCGCGTTGCTCGCCCGCGTGTGTGCCGGTCACGTCCCTCCTGTCAGCCCCGCTCGTACCCGGAACTCGGACAAAGCACCTCCGACCGTTGTCCACAGAAGTGCTGTGGATAACGTGGGGAAGAATTGTCCGGTTCGTCGGATTCTCTACACTGGGTGGTTGCCCAGTGACTGTTCGTCGCTAGAAGTCGAACCCTCTCACTTCAGGAACGCGGCGCGCCTGACCAGAGTCGTCCTGGAGGTTCGATCGCCGGGCACACCGTACCCCGCCTCCGCAACGCGTGTCAGCGGACCCGCGGCACGCGCACCACAGTGGTCGGCGGATCGACCAGCCCCATTCCGTACTCGTGCACGGAGGCCGGACCGGCCGACCGCAACCCGCCGGCCGCCGTCCACTCCGCGATCTCTGCTGCCGCGTTGGTGCCCTTCAAGGCCAGGACCACACCACCCGGCCGCGCCAACGGCAGTGTCCACGCCAGCAATTGTGGCAGGCGGGCCACCGCCCGGGCCGTGACGACATCGAATGCGCCCGCCGGAGCGTCCGCCGCCCGAGCCCGCAGCACGTGGACCCGCTGACCCAGGGACAACTGCTCGATGACCTCGGTCAGGAAGGTGGCCCGACGCAGCAACGGCTCGACCAGGGTGACCCGCACATCCGGGCGCACCAGCGCCCACACGAGGCCCGGCAACCCAGCCCCCGACCCGACGTCGGCCACCGACGCCCCCGCGCCGAGGTCCTCAGTGGCCTCCTCGGCGACCACTGCGCAGTTCACCAGGTGCCGCGACCACAGCCGAGGTACCTCCCGCGGGCCGATCAATCCGCGCTCCACCCCCACCCCCGAGAGCAGCAGCGCGTACTGCGCCAGCCCTTGAACATCCGCGTACCGACGGCTCAGTTCCGTTTCACGTGGAACATCGTTCACGCGGGCATGACCACCACACGTCGCGACGTGCTCTCGCCCTCGCTCTCGCTGCGCAGGCCAGCATCGGCAACGACGTCATGGACGACCTTGCGCTCGAAGGCGGTCATGGGCGCCAGCTTCACCGACTCGCCCGTTCGCCGTACATCGGCCACGGCCCGCTCGCCCAACTCGGCGAGCTCGCGGCGGCGGGCCGCCCGGAACCCGGCCACATCGAGCATCAGCCTGCTCCGCTCGCCGGTCTCCCGGGTCACGGCCAGCCGGGTGAGCTCCTGGAGCGCTTCGAGGACCACGCCGTCGGCACCGACCAGGTCGTCCAGGTCGCCACCGACGATCGAGACCATGGCCCGGTCGCGCTCGACGTCCATGTCGATGTCACCGTCGAGGTCGGCGATGTCCAGCAGCGCCTCCAGGTAGTCCGCTGCGACGTCACCCTCGCGCTCGAGATCCGACTTGTTGCTCATTGCTCCTCCAGTCCACCCGTGGGGCACAGGTCTCTACTTGCGCGATTTGGGCGGGGGTCCGCTCCGCTTGCTGCGCGATTGCTTCTTGGGTTGCGAGCGGACCGGCTTGGGGGCCTCGTCGACGACCTCACCCTCGATGACGGAGCCGGGCAGCTCCGGCGTGTCAGGAGGACCGGGCAGGCCCTTCCTCGCGGCCTTGGCAGCCTTGCGCTCCGCTGCGGCGATCGCCGCCGGGGTGCCCGGCTGCGGGTTGTTGCGGATGACCCAGAACTGCTGGCCCATGGTCCACATGTTGGTCGTGAACCAGTAGATGAGCACACCGATCGGGAAGTTCAGCCCACCGACGGCGAACATGACCGGGAAGATGTACATCATGATCTTCATCTGCTGAGCGATCGGATTGTCGCTGGCCGTGTTCTTCAGCAGCAGCTGGCGCTGAGTGATGAAGCTGGTGGCCGACATCAGGATGATCAGGATGACCGCGAGAACCTGGGTGTTCGTCGGATTGGGCGTCTGGCTCGCGTTTGCGAAGGTTCCGTAGAGCGGGACCCCGAGGATCTGGGCATCATGGGCGGAGACCAACAGGTCGGAGTAGCGATCCCAGGCGAAGACGCCGATCGGCTTCTCCTGAGCAAGGCCGACTTGGAGCACTCGGAACAGCGCGAAGAAGATCGGTGCCTGCAGCAGGATCGGCAGGCAGGAGGCCAACGGGTTGGTGCCCGTGTCCTTGTAGAGCTTCATCATCTCCTGGGACTGGCGTTCCTTGTCCCCGGCGTACTTGGCCTGGATCGCCTTGAGCTGCGGTTGGATCTCCTGCATGCCGCGCTGAGCCCGGATCTGCTTGACGAACAGCGGGATGAGCAGGATCCGGATGACCACGACCAGTCCCACGATGGACAGCGCCCACGTGACACCGCTGTTCGGGTCGAGCACGAGGCTGAACACCTGGTGCCAGGTGACCAACAGCCATGAGACTGCATCGAGCAGCCATTCCCAGAGGAACACGACCTAGCTCCCTACTCGCTCAGCAGTGACATGGACGTCCTTGCCACCATGCCAGGACCCCTTGTCCGGGACGTGATCGATGCCACCCGGCGACCAGGGATTGCAGCGCGCCAGCCGACCGACCGACAACAGGAACCCCTTGATCGGCCCGTGGGTGCGCACCGCCCCCAGAGCATAAGCCGAACACGAGGGGTAGTACCGACAAGTCGGCCCGCGCAGGGGAGACAGAAACCTCTGGTAGCCATGAATGCCGCTCACCAGCACCAGGGACAACAGCCGTCCCAGCGTCATGTCCCACAGGTGTCGTGCTGCGGACATCGCCCGACGGACCGCAGTCACCGGGACACTCCGGCAGGTGTCCTGGGTTGCTGTCCCAGCCGGGTCAGGGCGCGCCGCAAGCCGGAATCGACGTCTCGGGCCAACTGCGCGCCCGAAGCGTGCGCCGCAGGTGGCTGGGCACGCACGACGAGGTCGGTCCCCGCGGGCAGGTCGGTCAGACGGGCACCGATCAGATGCCGCAACTGCCGGGTCACCCGATTGCGGACGACTGAGCCCCCGACACTGCGCCCGACCACGAAACCAGCACGTGCCGGCTGCCCCTCGACGCCCACCAGCGCGTGTACGACCACCGTGCCGGTGGCAGCCCGACTACCCGTGCGCATCACGGCACGGAACTGCGAAGCGCGCCGGATCCTGCGCGGACCGGGCAGCACGAACGGCTCGGGCGGACTAGGCCGACAGCCGGGTGCGGCCCTTGCCGCGACGGGCGGCGAGCACGGAGCGACCGGCCCGGGTGCTCATCCGGGTGCGGAACCCGTGCGTACGGGCGCGCCGACGGTTGTTGGGCTGGAACGTGCGCTTCATGGCGTCTCATCCTCGAGGCTGGGTGGTTCGATTCGAAGCGTCAGCGGGCAGCACTGGCCGGACAGACGTCTTCCCGGGTACCAAGGTACGCAACGCCTTCACGAGGGGTCAAACGCGCAACCCGGTGCCCAGCACCCAGCCCGAATGCAGGCTTGTCGGCCGGGGTCGTCCGGGGTCGGACCGCCCGACGTGATCCCCGTCACCGAACCTGTGGAAAACTCTTGCCCCCAACAGCGAACCGAACTAGGTTCGCTCGCGTTGTCCGATCCCCCAACGCAGATGCCGGGATCCCCAGCACAAGGACGGAAAGGGTGAGCGTGGACGACACCACTGATCCGGCGCAGATCTGGAACTCGACGATCAACTCGCTGAACGCCACAGAACTGAGCAAGTCGCACCGGGCCTTCCTGCAGCTCAGCCGCCTGGTCAGCATCTATGGAAGCGTCGCGGTGCTGTCTGCGCCCAACCAGTTCGCCAGGGACGTGCTCCAGTCCCACCTGCGCCCGCCCATCGAGGCTTCGCTGGGCACCCTGCTGGGCCGGGACATCAACCTCGCGGTGACCGTGGACCCGTCCCTGGACGTCGACGAGGAACTGGCCGACTTCTGGGCCGACTCGACCTATGCCGACCGACCCAAGGACACCGAGAGTCCTATCCCGGCCAAACGGGCACCGCTGCGCGGTGAGCAGGCCACCCAGAAGGAGTCGGCGCGACTGAATCCGCGCTACACCTTCGACACGTTCGTGGCCGGAGCCAGCAACCGGTTCGCCCACGCCGCCGCGGTGGCCGTTGCCGAACAGCCCGCGCGCAACTACAACCCTCTGGTGATCTACGGCGACTCCGGGCTGGGCAAGACGCACCTGCTGCACGCGATCGGGCACTACACGCAGATGCTCTACTCGGGCACTCGGGTGCGCTACGTGTCCAGCGAGGAGTTCACCAACGAGTTCATCAACTCGATCCGTCTGAACGCCGCGCGTGAGTTCCAGCGCCGCTACCGCGACGTCGACGTGCTGCTCGTCGACGACATCCAGTTCCTGTCGGGCAAGGTGCAGACCCAGGAGGAGTTCTTCCACACGTTCAACACCCTGCACAACGCCAACAAGCAGATCGTCATCACCTCCGACATCGCCCCGAACCAGCTCAAGGACTTCGAGGACCGGATGCGCACGCGGTTCGGCTGGGGCCTGACCACCGATGTGCAACCGCCGGACCTCGAGACGCGGATCGCGATCCTGCGGCGCAAGACCGACCAGGAGCAGATCACCGTCCCGCCCGACGTGCTGGAGTACATCGCCAGCAAGATCTCGCGCAACATCCGCGAGCTCGAGGGTGCGCTGATCCGGGTGACTGCGTTCGCCAGCCTGAGCAAGCGCACCGTCAACCTCGGCCTGGCCGAGGAGGTCCTGCGCAACGTCATCCCCAACGAGGCGGGCCCGGAGATCACCGCACCGGCGATCATGCTCGAGACGGCCAAGTTCTACTCGGTGAGCATCGATGACCTGACCGGGCCGTCGCGCTCGCGGACCCTGGTGACCGCGCGTCAGGTGGCGATGTACCTGTGTCGGGAGCTGACCGACCTGTCCCTGCCCAAGATCGGCGAGCTGTTCGGCGGCCGGGACCACACCACGGTGATGCACGCCGACCGCAAGATCCGTCAACTCATGGCCGAGCGCCGCTCGCTGTACAACTCCGTCATGGACCTCACCGCACGGATCCGCGCGTCGGCCGCGACCCGCTGATACGCGATGCACCTGTCCCAGGTCACCCATCGTGGGCCGGCGCTGCCCACCTGAGGCCCAGGACTGGTTGGGCGATCGCCTGTGGACAGCCCCGGGACACGCGCGGCGTGTCGTTCGGCCACCGGCCCGGCACCTGTGGACGATCGGGCACGGCAATGGCCCGCGCGGCCCGCTGTCCCCGAATGACATCGGTCCGACCCAGGGGCGTCCACAGCACCTGTGCGCACCGGCGCGCGGCTCGACCTGCGATGACCCATGTTGTCCACATGATCCACAGCACCTATGACGAAGACTCCCTATACCTAGGAGATGGATGATGAACAGCCTCCACTGCGGGCCCATCTGTGGACAACCCCTGCGCGGAGCACCGCATCGGGCCATCGGCCGCGCAGGTCGCACCGGTCCTCGCACGCGCGCTGATGAGTACGGGCCGTCGCGGCGATGCGACGTGCTGTCACAGGCTCGTCGTAGGGTGACCTCGCAGAGCGCACATCCCAGGAGGAGTTCGTGAAGTTCCGCGTCGACCGTGACAAGTTCGCCGATGCTGTGGCATGGGCGGGCAGGACCGTGCCCACCCGCCCCGCACTGCCCATGCTGTCCGGCCTCCGGCTGGAGTGCGCCGATGGGGCAGAACCCATGCTGTCCATTGCCAGCTACGACTACGAGGTGTCCGGGCGGGTCGAGGTCAGTGCCGATGTGGAGCAGGCCGGAGTCGCCCTGGTCAACGGCCGTCTGCTGGTCGACATCGCCCGCGCCCTGCCCTCTGCGCCGGTGGACATCGAGATCGAAGGCACGCGCCTGCGCGTGCGCTGCGGCCGCTCGTCGTTCGAGCTGCCCACCCTGCCCGTCGAGGAGTACCCGCCGCTGCCTTCGATGCCCGAGCCCAGCGGGACTGTGCCTGGGTCGGTCCTGGCAGGGGCGGTGAGCCAGGTCGCGGTGGCCGCTGGTCGCGATGACGCGCTGCCGTTCCTGACCGGTGTGCGTGTCGAGGTCGACGGTGATCAGGTCACCCTCGCCGCCACCGACCGCTACCGGCTGGCCGTGCGGTCCCTGCTGTGGACCCCGCGGACAGCGGAGTTCAGCGCAGCCGCCCTGGTACCGGCGCGCACCCTGGCCGACACGGCCAAGGCGCTGTCCCATGCGGACGAGGTCCACCTGGCCTTCGGTTCGGCGGCGGTCAGTGAGGGCCTGCTGGGCATCGAGGGTCTCGATCGGCGCACGACGACCCGCCTGCTCGAAGGGGACTTCCCCAAGTACCGAGCCCTGCTGCCCGCGGATTCGCCGACGACCGCGCGGGTGGAGACCGCCGCGCTGACCGAGGCGGTCAAGCGCGTGGCCCTGGTGGCTGAGCGCTCGAGTGCGGTCAAGATGATCTTCAACGGCCAGGAACTGGTCCTCGAGGCCGGTACCGGCGATGACGCGATCGGGGTGGATGCGATCGAGTGCGTGCTGTCCGGGGAGCCCATGGAGCGCATCGCGTTCAATCCTGGCTACCTGCTCGAGGGATTGGCAGCGATCTCGCAACCGGTGACGAACATGGCCTTCACCAACGCCAACAAGCCGGCCGTGCTCACCGGTGCTGCGAGTTTCGAGGCGGCGGCCGCCGATGACTACCTGTACCTGCTGATGCCCGTCCGCCTGCCCTCGTAGTGCACGTCACCCACCTCGGCCTGGTCGACTTCCGTTCCTACGAGGAGCTGGAACTGGACCTGAGCGCCGGGGTGACCACCTTCGTGGGCGCCAATGGTCAGGGCAAGACCAACCTGGTGGAGGCGATCGGCTACGCCGCCGCGCTGCGCTCGCACAGGGTGGCCACCGACGCGCCCCTGGTGCGGCGCGGAGCCCAGCGCGCCGTGGTCCGGGTGCACGCCGCCCGGCACGCCCGGGAGGTGGTCGTCGAGCTGGAGATCACCCCGGGGCGGGCGAACCGGGCCCGGCTGAACCGGTCCCCCATGCCCCGGCAGCGCGATGTCCTGGGACAGGTGTCCCGGGTGCTGTTCGCCCCCGAGGACCTCTTCCTGGTCAAGGGGGACCCCGGCGAGCGTCGGACCTTCCTCGACGAGTTGCTGGTGGCGCTGGCGCCCCGTTTCGACGGGGTGCTCTCCGACCTGGACCGTGTGCTGCGCCAGCGCAACTCACTGCTCAAGTCGGCCTCCGCGATCCGTGGCGGGGGTTCGCGCAGTCGCGCTGCCGCCGAACAGACGCTGGCAGTGTGGGACGACCAACTGGCCGCGTTGGCTGCGGACGTGACGGCGGCACGCTCGCGTCTGGTGGACCGGCTCCGTGAACCGGTTGCAAGGGCCTACCGCTCGGTGGCGCCGGGTGGCCGCGACCCGAAGCCCAGCATCGAGTACCGGCCCGGCGCGGGCCTGGTCCCGAGCCTGGACCGTGCGCAGCTCGCCGAGCAGATCCACGCCGCCCTGCTCAGTCGGCGCGAGGAGGAGTTCGCCCGCGGGATCACCCTGGTGGGCCCGCATCGCGACGAGCTCGCGCTGACCCTGCACGACATGCCCATCCGCGGGTACGCCTCCCATGGGGAGTCCTGGTCCCTGGCCCTGGCCCTTCGCCTGGCGTCCTATGACATTGTCCATGCCGAGGCCGGGCCCGGCGGTGCCCCGGTGCTCATCCTCGATGACGTCTTCGCGGAACTCGACACCGATCGTCGCGACCGATTGGCCGCTGCCGTGGGAGATGTCGAGCAGGTGCTGATCACTGCCGCCGTGCCGCAGGACGTCCCGGGCGCACTGTCCGGAGCGACCGTCGCGGTGTCCGACCTGATCGGCGGCGGGTCATGAGCGACACGTCGGACACCGGCCCGGTCCGAGCCGCACCCGAGGATCTCCTGGCCGACGAGGCGGTCCCGGATGCCGCACGTGCGGTGCTGTCACGGATGCGGGCCACAGCCCGAGCCAGGTCCACGCCCGGGACGACGCCCGGACGCACCGTGCGACCACCGGGGCGCCGCTCCCGGCCGCGACGGGCTGTGGGCGGGTATTCCGGCCCGGGCCCCGACGAGCGGGACCCCATGGCCCTGGGTGGTGCCTGGGCCCGTCTGGTTGACGACAGTGGCTGGCGCCAGGGCCTGGACGTGGCCGGGCTGCATGCCCTGTGGCCCCAGATCGTCGGGTCGGCGAACGCCGAGCATGCCTCCCCGGAGTCCTTCGATCCCGCGTCCGGGGTCCTGCAGATCCGGACCTCCTCGACCGCCTGGGCCGAGCAGTTGCGACTCATGCTGCCGACCCTGCGCGCCGCGATCGACGGGCAGGTCGGCGCCGGGGTGGTCCGCGACATCCGGATCGTCGGGCCCACGCCACCGCGGACCAAGGGCCGGTTGCGGGTGCGTGGCCGGGGTCCGCGCGACACGTACGGCTGATCCCGACCCGCGCCAGCGAGGGCGCGAACGTGCAGATCGGCTCCTGCGCGCCCCAGTTCCGGGCGCAGTGGGGGGGATCATCCCGACACCTCGCAGCGTCCTGCGCGCGTCCTGTGTGGATTTCCGGCCAGCGATCGAGGTTCTCAGGGTAGAATCGCACCATCACGCGATCGATGACGGGAACGTGCGTGCAACCCACCTTCCAACCCCGTCGGTTGCTGTCCCGTCACAGGAGAGTCAGGAGTCCCACGTGTCCTATGACGCGAGTGCGATCACCGTCCTGGAAGGCTTGGACGCGGTGCGCAAGCGCCCCGGCATGTACATCGGATCCACCGGCGAGCGCGGCCTGCACCACTTGGTCTACGAGGTCGTGGACAACTCCGTGGATGAGGCCCTGGCCGGGTACTGCGACCGCATCGAGGTCACGCTGCTCGCCGACGCCGGCGTGCGTGTGATCGACAACGGCCGGGGGATCCCGGTGGACATCGTGGCCAGCGAGGGCAAGCCCGGCGTCGAGGTCGTGCTGACCGTGCTGCACGCCGGCGGAAAGTTCGGCGGCAGCGGATACGCAGTCTCCGGTGGCCTGCACGGGGTCGGGGTCTCGGTGGTCAACGCGCTGTCGGGACGCCTGGACGTCCAGGTGTGCCGCGAGGGCCACGTGTGGCGTCAGAGCTACGCCCACGGCGTGCCCCAGGCGCCGCTGTCCAAGGACGAGGCGACAGATCGGAACGGCACGACGGTCGAGTTCTGGGCCGACGACCAGATCTTCGAGACCACGCACTACGACTTCGAGACCCTGTCCCGACGCTTCCAGGAGATGGCCTTCCTGAACCGGGGACTCACGATCGCCCTGGTCGACGAGCGGGTGCATCCCACCGACGACGACACCGTGGAGGAGCAGCCCGGCCCGCGCGCGGTGTCCTACCACTACGACGGGGGCATCGCGGACTTCGTGCGCCACCTGAACGCCAAGCGTGGGCCGGCGCACCCGAACGTGATCGAGTTCGGCGCGGAGGACACCGACAAGGGCATCGCCGCCGAGATCGCCATGCAGTGGAACGACGGCTTCGCCGAGAGCGTCTACACGTTCGCCAACACGATCAACACCACCGAGGGCGGCACCCACGAGGAGGGTTTCCGCTCCGCCTTGACCATCCTGGTCAACAAGTTCGCCCGCACCTGGAACGTGCTCAAGGACCGGGATGCCAACCTCTCCGGCGAGGACATCCGCGAGGGTCTGACCGCGATCGTGAGCGTGAAGCTGCGCGAGCCGCAGTTCGAGGGCCAGACCAAGACCAAGCTGGGCAACACCGAGGCCAAGACGGTCGTCCAGTCGGTCGTCTTCGATCAGCTCGGCGCCTGGTTCGAGGCCAATCCCGCGGAGGGCAAGGAGATCGCCCGCAAGGCGGTCTCGGCCAGCCACGCCCGGATGGCCGCGCGCAAGGCACGGGACCTGGCCCGCAACCGCAAGGGCCTGCTCGGTGGTGGTGGTCTGCCGGGCAAGCTCATCGACTGCTCCAGCCGGGAGCCGGAGAACTGCGAGCTGTTCGTGGTCGAGGGCGACTCGGCCGGCGGATCGGCACGGCAGGCCCGCGACCCCAAGACGCAGGCGATCCTGCCGATCCGCGGCAAGATCCTCAACGTCGAGAAGGCCCGCATCGACAAGGTGCTGGCCAACAACGAGGTCCAGGCGCTGATCTCCGCAATGGGGGCCGGCGTCCAGGAGGACTTCGACGAGGACAAGCTGCGCTACCACAAGCTGGTCCTGATGGCCGATGCCGACGTCGACGGTCAGCACATCAGCACGCTGCTGCTGACCCTGCTCTTCCGCTACATGCGCCCCCTGATCGAGCACGGGCACGTGTACCTGGGACAACCACCGCTGTTCAAGATCAAGTGGATCAAGTCCCACCCGGAGTACGCGTACTCCGATCGGGAGCGCGAGGCACTGGTGCAGGCCGGCTTGGCCGCGGGGCGCAAGCTGCCCAAGGAGGAGGCCATCCAGCGGTACAAGGGCCTCGGCGAGATGAACTGGCAGGAGTTGCGCGACACGACGATGAACCCCGCCGAGCGGATCCTGCTGCAGGTCACCCTCGATGACGCGGCCCAGGCCGATGAACTGTTCACCACGCTGATGGGCGAGGACGTCGAGAGCCGACGCTCGTTCATCCAGCGCAACGCCCGCGACGTGAGGTTCCTGGACATCTGATGACTGAGATCACCGAAGGGCCCGGCGTGCACGGCCGGATCGAGCCCGTCGACCTGCAGGTCGAGATGCAGCGCTCCTACCTGGACTACGCGATGAGCGTGATCGTGTCCCGGGCCCTGCCCGATGTGCGCGACGGGCTCAAGCCGGTCCACCGACGGGTGCTCTACGCCATGTACGACGGTGGGTACCGACCCGACCGCAACTTCTCCAAGAGCGCCCGCGTGGTCGGCGACGTGATGGGCAACTACCACCCGCACGGTGACATGGCCATCTATGACACGTTGGTCCGCCTGACCCAGGCCTGGGTGCTTCGTTATCCCCTTGTCCAGGGACAGGGCAACTTCGGGTCCCCCGGCAACGACGGCGCCGCCGCCTCCAGGTACACCGAGTGCCGACTGGCCCACCTGGCCATGGAGATGACCCGGGACATCGACGAGGAGACCGTCGACTTCGTCCCGAACTACGACGGGCGCACGTTGGAGCCGACCACGCTGCCGGCGCGGTTCCCGAACCTGCTGGTCAACGGGTCGGCGGGGATCGCGGTGGGGATGGCCACCAACATCCCGCCGCACAACCTGCGCGAGGTCGCGGCCGGGGTGCAGTGGTCCCTGGACAACCCGGACGCCACACGCGAGGAGCTGCTGGCAGCGCTCATGGAGCGCATCCCGGGCCCGGACTTCCCAACCAGCGGGCAGGTCGTGGGCCGTCGCGGGATCGAGGACGCCTACCGCACCGGCCGCGGCCTGATCACCATGCGCGCGGTGGTGGAGGTGACCGAGGACGCCCGCGGTCGCACCATGCTGGTGGTCACCGAACTGCCCTACCAGGTCAACCCGGACAACCTGCTGGCCAAGATCGTGGACCTGCACAAGCAGGGCAAGATGGCGGGGATCTCGGACATCATCGACCAGTCCAGCGGGGACACCCTGCGCCTGGAGATCATCCTGTCCAAGGACGCGGTGCCCAAGGTCGTGCTCAACCAGCTGTACAAGCACACCCAGCTGCGCGAGACCTTCGGCGCCAACATGGTGGCCCTGGTCGACGGTGTCCCACGGACACTGCCCCTGGACGCCTTCGTCCGGCACTGGATCACCCATCAGATCAACGTCATCCGCCGACGCACCGCGCACCGGTTGCGGGTGGCCCAGGAACGCGCCCACATCCTGCGCGGCCTGCTCAAGGCGATCGACCGGATCGACGAGGTCATCGTCCTGATCCGAGCCTCGTCCTCGGCCTCGGAGGCCCAGTCGGGCCTGATGGAGCTGCTCGACATCGACGAGGTGCAGGCCCAGGCCATCCTGGACATGCAGCTGCGCAAGCTGGCCGCGCTGGAGCGCAACGAGTTGCAGACGCGCTACGACGCGCTCATGCGTGACATCGCCGAGTACGAGAACATCCTGGCCAGCCAGGAGCGCCAACGGCGGATCGTCGGCGAGGAACTCGGTGAGATCGTGGCCCGCTACGGCGACGAGCGGCGCACCCAGCTCGTCCCGGACGAGGGCGATGTGACTGACGAGGACCTGATCGCCGAGCGCGACATCGTGGTGACCCTGACCCGTGGTGGGTATGCCAAGGCCACCGACACCGGCCTGTACCGGGCCCAGCGCCGCGGCGGACGCGGCGTGAAGGGTGCCCAGCTGCGCGGGGACGACGTGGTCAGCCACTTCTTCGTCACCACCACCCACCACTGGATCCTGTTCTTCACGACCAAGGGCCGGGTGTACCGGGCCAAGGGGTACGAGCTGCCCGACGCCGGCCGGGATGCCCGGGGCCAGCACGTGGCCAACCTGCTGGCCTTCCAACCCGACGAGAAGGTGGCTCAGGTCCTGTACCTGCGCGACTTCGACGTCGCGGACTACCTGGTCCTGGCCACCCGCGACGGCATGGTCAAGAAGAGCCGGCTGCACGAGTTCGACTCGATCCGTTCCAACGGCCTGGCGGCGATCAACCTGCGCGAGGACGACGAACTGATCTCGGCCCAATTGGTCGGCGATGACGATGACCTGATCCTCGTCTCGGCCAAGGGCGCGTCGGTGCGGTTCAGCGCGGACAACTCCACGCTGCGGCCGATGGGGCGGGCCACCTCAGGGGTGCAGGGCATCCGCTTGCGGGCCGGGGACAGCGCGCTGTCGATGGAGGTCGTGCGACCGGGCACGCACCTGGTGACGGTGACTGACGGCGGCTACGCCAAGCGCACCTCGGTGTCCGAATGGCGCACCCAGGGCCGCAACACCTACGGGGTGACGGCGATGAAGCTCGTCGAGGAGCGCGGATCGCTGGTCGGGGCCCTGATCTGTCAGGAGTCCGACGAGCTGTTCGCGGTGGCCAGCAACGGCGTGGTCATCCGGACCCAGGTCGACCAGGTCCGGGCCACAGGCCGGGCGACCATGGGAGTTGGCCTCATGGACCTGGCCCCGGGCGACAGCATCGTGGGCGTCGCCCGCGCAGCCGAACTGACCGAGGACGAACTCGCCGGGGACGAACTCGCCGGGGACGAACTTGGGCCCCCAGACGTGCTGGGCGGACCGACCGACGGGCAGCCGCCCGAGGAGGTCTCGCCCGTCGAGCCGACCCCGGGTGACCAGTGATCGGCCCGGTGCGGACCGGGCCGGCCGACCGCGCGGTCACGGGTGCGGGGGTGCGTGGCGAGGTAGCATCGTGCCAGTTCGCCAGGGTGACGGGAGTCCAGTGATGGTGGAACATGTGCAGGGCCAACCAGGTGCTGATCGTGCGATCGGCCGCCCGGGTCCCGCGTCGCGGATGAGCGGCCCGGCACCGAGCAGGGGGCGGCCCAGCGTGCTGATCGCCCCGGTCACCACCACCGGTCCCAATGCACCCGCGCCGGCAACCAGTGCCCCAGCCACCTCGGCGCGCGGCGCGAGGCCACCGCGTACGAAGGTACCCGAGTCCGCCGGCCCGAAAGCTGATCGGTCCGCAGCGTCGGCACCGGGGGAGACCGGCGTCCAGCAGGCCAGGACCACCACGGTGACCGCCCAACCGGCTTCGGCCCGCACAGGTGAGACCCGGGTGGCCCGGATGGCGCGCAGCGCCGTGCAGCCCACGACAGGCCCCCGATCGGTGCGCGTCTACATCGCGCACATCGACCCGTGGGCGGTGATGAAGCAGGCCTTCCTGCTCTCGCTGGCGCTCGCGGTGATCATCCTGGCGGCCTCAGCCGCCCTGTGGTTCGCGCTGGACTCCGCGGGTGTCCTGGATGCGATCACCCGCACCGCCACGGATGTCGGCGGCGAGAGCGGGGCCAGCGTGAGCAGCTACCTGGACTTCGGCAGGATCATGGGCGCGGCCCTGGTCGTGGCCGGTATCGAGACTGTCCTGGTCACCGCCCTGTGCACGCTGCTCGCCTTCATGTACAACCTCTCGGTCGGGATCGGTGGTGGCCTCGAGGTGACCCTGTCCGAGGAGGACTGAGCACCTCGCGCCGTTTGGGTCCCGCCCGCCGGCTGGGGTAGCCTGTGCGGCGGTGCGTGAGCATCGGAGGGCCTATAGCTCAGCCTGGTTAGAGCGCTTCCCTGATAAGGAAGAGGTCAGTGGTTCAAGTCCACTTAGGCCCACGCTGCGCGAGTTGATCGTGCGGGACACCCTGCGGAGGTTCCATGCTCAAGAAGCTGATCGTTCTCGGCGCCCTGGCAGCAGCCGGCTACGCCATCTACAGCCGGGTCGCCGGCGCCCAGGAGGAGCGCGATCTCTGGAACGAGGCCACGGTCGCTCCCGACCTGCGCTGAGCGAATCCGGGGGCGTAGCTCAACTGGCAGAGCACCGCCTTTGCAAGGCGGGGGTTAGGGGTTCGAGTCCCCTCGTCTCCACATCGAGGTCTGCCCCGGGGCTGTTCCCCTCCGGGGCACCGCTGCGCTCACAGCGCAGCACCCTGCGCGCGCACCCGCCCTGGGCGATCCATGTGGCAGGATTCCGCCCATGACCTCAGCCGTTCTGCACACCTCCCTCGGGGACGTCCGGATCGATCTCTTCGACAACCACGCCCCCAAGACGGTGGCCAACTTCATCGGCCTGTCCGACGGGACGCGCGAGTGGGTGGATCCCAGCACGGGCAGCAAGGGCCAGGGTGCGCTGTACACCGACGTGGTCTTCCACCGGGTGATCAATGGCTTCATGATCCAGGGTGGCGATCCCACCGGCACCGGCCGTGGCGGGCCCGGGTACGAGTTCGCCGACGAGTTCCACCCCGAACTCGTCTTCGACCGCCCGTACCTGCTGGCCATGGCCAACGCCGGCCCCGGCACGAATGGCTGCCAGTTCTTCATCACGGTCGGGCGCACCCCGCACCTGAACCGCAAGCACACCATCTTCGGGGAGGTGGCTGACCAGCCCAGCCGGGACGTGGTCGACGCGATCGCCAAGACCAAGGTGGGTCGAGGTGACCGTCCGGTCACCGACGTGGTCCTCACCTCGGTGACCATCGAGCAGTGAGCTACGGTCTGCCGCAGGAGTCCGCTCCGGCAGCACCCGTGTGCTACCTTCACACCGACCGGGAGACCTGGATCCGGTGCACCCGGTGCGAGCGCCCGATCTGCCCGGAGTGCATGACCGCGGCGGCCGTGGGATATCAGTGCCCGGAGTGCGTCCGTGCGGGGGCGGCATCGACCCGGCAGGCGCGCACCGTATTCGGCGGTCAGATGACCCGTGACGGCGCGGTCACCAAGGCCCTGATCGGCATCTGCGTGGCCCTGTTCGTGGTGGTGAGCGAACTCGGCGCGCTGGGGGGTCTGGGTCGCTGGGGCATGTTCCCGCCGGCGATCGGGGTCTCCGGCGAGTGGTTCCGGCTCGTCTCGGCGATGTTCCTGCACGCCGGGTGGCTGCACCTGGGCTTCAACATGTACATCCTGTACCTGCTGGGACCGCCGCTGGAGCGTGTCCTGGGACACGGCAGGTTCCTGGCGCTGTTCCTGCTCTCCGGGCTGGGCGGCTCCGTGGCCTCGTACTGGTTCTCGGACCTGCGCACGCTGTCCGTGGGTGCCAGCGGTGCGATCTTCGGCCTGATGGCCGCCTGGATCGTGGTCGCCCGGCGACTGGGCTGGGACATGACTCAGGTCGCGATGCTCCTGGCCATCAACATGGTGCTGGGCTTCGTGCTCAGTGGAATCGACTGGCGGGCGCATCTGGGTGGGGCGGTCACCGGAGCGGTGGTCGGGCTGCTCCTGACCACCGGACGCGGCCAGGAGGGCCAGGCACGCGCCGGCCAGCAGGCAGTGGCTGCCGGTGCAGTTCTGGCCGGCCTGATCGGGTTGACCCTGATCCGCACCGATCAGATCCAGGCGCTCATCCCCAGCCTGCTCGGCTGATACCTCCGGTAGGCTTGCCCGAAGTCGTCACAGGGAGAGCTCATGCCGGAGTCCAAGGGCCGCGGGTCCGCAAAGTCCCGCCCCGAACCTGTCACCAAGAAGGACGTTGCACTTACCTCGCCGCGCTGGTTGGTGCCGGCCATGCTCACCTCCTTCGTCCTCGGCCTGCTGTGGATCGTCGTGTACTACATCGTGCCCGACAACCCGGTGATGGAACCCCTGGACAACTGGAATGTGCTGGTCGGGTTCGGCCTGATCATGGTGGGTTTCGGCTTGTCCACGAAGTGGCGTTGACCCGATATATCCGCCCAAACCGGGTCGAATCGCACGCAGACTGGCCGTATCCCGCGTGCGATTGATCACAATGCGTGATTTCACGGACCCCTGTATGGCGGTCTGCACCCACCGGGCGCCGTAACTCAGAGCAGTCGAATCACACAGCTGTGATTCTGTCCCCAGCTGTGGATAACCCTGTGGACGAAGGGGACTGGACGGTCACGTCCGTGAACGGCAACCGGGGCTCGAGCCAGGGGAAGATCCAGGCGAAGAGGACCGCGACCAGCAGCCCGATGGTCACCAGGCTGATCAAAACGCGGATGAGCACCGGCCCGGGCAGGTGGTTCCAGATCCAGGAGTACATCTAGCCCGCCGCCACCTCGGCCGGGATCTCGCCCGCGGCCTTGTCGTAGCGCTGTGTCAGCGAGCCCCACCAGATCCACCGCTGGGTGCTGGCCCAGCGAGGGTTGCACGTGGTGACGGTGATCAGTCGCTCGCTGGGGCTGGCCTCGGGCCGGCCCGGGACCGGGTCGATGACCCAGCGGTCCTGGGGGGTCACGATCTGGTCGCGCTCGAGCCGGTACTCGTACCAGGCGTCCCGGGTCTCCACGTAGACCGGGTCACCGACCTGCAACAGGTCGATGTTGCGCAGCGGCTCGCCGTTGGTGGCGCGATGCCCGGCGACGGCGAAGTTGCCCCGCTTCCCCGGCAGCTGGCTCGTGGGGTAGTGCCCGATGCCCCGGGCCAGGTCAGCCGGGGACACGCTGTCGAGCACGGGCAGCCCCCAGACCCTGTCGCGCAGCCGAGGGATGTACATCAGGGCGAAGGCATCACCGAGCTGGGCCCGATCCGGTTCGTCCGCCTCGGGGCTGATGGGCGGCGGACGCGACCAGCTCTCCTGCAGTTGCTGGGCTTCGACCCCGGCGGCGCGTTGCGCGGTCACGTTGGTCCACAGCAGCTGGTAGACGACGAACAGCAGCAGCACCACCCCGAAGGTGATGAGCAGCTCACCGACCACCCCCACCGCGGCCCACGCCCGTGCGGGCCGGCGTGCGGCCGGTCCGGGGGCCGGGGGAGCGACGTCGGTCAACTGACGACCTGCGCGTCGGCGACGACCAGCGCTCCGCTGTAGGCGGGCAGGACCATCGCACGGGAGGCCGTCGACTCGTAACGCATGCCCACGACCTGCGCCCACTGACGGAAGAACTGCACCGACCCGTCGGTGTCCAGGGACGCGGTCAGGCGACCCACGTTGCCCACGGCCTCGATCACGAAGGGCGGGGAGTACACGCGGCCCTGCAGGATCACGGTGTTGCCCACGCAGCGAACGGCGCTGGAGTTGACCAGCCGCTGGCCCATCACGGTGATCCCGGACGCGCCACCGCGCCACAGGGCATTGACCACCCCCTGGACGTCCTGCTGGTGGACGATGTAGTCATCGCCGGTCATGCCCTCGGGCATCGGGTCGGGGGCGGTGGCGTCGTCGAGGGTGATTGTCACACCTGGGCCGCGGACCTCGGTCAGGCCGACCGCCGGGGACAGCTCGGCGATCCGCTCGTTCTGGCGCTCGAGGGCAATGCCGGGCGTGACCTCCTCCTGGACGAGCGCCAACTGCGCAGCCAGCGTGTCCACCTGCATGGTGAGGTCCCCGTTCGCCTCGGACCGTGCGGAGATCGTGTCGGTGAGCCCGCCGGTGGAATCCAGGCGGATGCTGCCGTTGCGGGAGGCGGCCGCGCTGGCGATGAACAGCGCCCCCGCGATGGCGAACACCGCACCGGCCACCACATCGGGCCACCGGACGCGCCGTCGGGTCACGAGGTGCAACCAGCGCCGCGCACGTGCCGACCAGGCACTGGGCTCGGCCTGGGTCGGCGGGTGACCGCTGGGCTCGGCCTGGATCGGCCGATGACCATCGGGGTCGGTCGCCGGGTCGGTCGAGGTGGTGTGCACCGCCCTACGGTACCCGCGACAATGGGTTGGTGACTGCGCGCATCCTGATCGTCGACAACTACGACTCGTTCGTGTTCAACATCGCCCAGTACCTCGCGCAGCTGCACGCCGAGGTCGATGTGCGGCGCAACGACGAGGTGACCGTTGCCCAGGCCCAGGACTACGACGGGGTGCTGCTGTCCCCGGGACCGGGGGACCCGCACGACGCCGGGGTGTGCATGGACATGGTGTCGGCCTGCGCGGGTCGGATCCCCCTGTTCGGGGTCTGTCTGGGTCATCAGGCCATCGGAGCCGTGTTCGGGGGGGTGGTCTCACGGGCGCCCGAGCTGCTGCACGGCAAGACCTCGATGGTCCAGCACACGGGTGCCGGCGTGTTGGCCGGCCTACCCAACCCGTTCCGGGCCACCCGCTACCACTCGCTGGCCGTCGAGCACGAATCGGTCCCCGACGAGCTCGAGGTCACCGGCTGGACCGACAGCGGGGTCGTGATGGCGCTGCGGCACCGGGAGGTGGACATCGAGGGGGTCCAGTTCCATCCCGAGTCTGTGCTCACCGAGGGTGGGCATCTGATGCTGGCCAACTGGCTGGTCCGCTGCGGAGACGCCGATGCAGTGGCGCGGGCAGCCGGTCTGAGCCCCGTGGTGGCTGGGTCGGGCCCGCCGGCCTGACCCACACCGCCCTGATCGACACCGCCCTGACCCAGCCGGTCGGCAGGCCAATGCGTCCCGAGCCGGCTGGCACCTGCGGTCAGCCGAACGCCCCACGCAGCCGGGCGATCGCCTCGTCGAGGACTTCGGGTCGCTTGCAGAAGGCCCACCTGACCCAGGTGTGTCCCACGGACACGTCGTCGCACAGCGGGCTGATCGGGATGGCTACCACCCCGGCCCTCGTTGGCAGCTCCCGGCAGAACTGCTCCCCGCTGTCGTACCCCAGGCCGGTCACGTCGCTGAGCAGGAAGTAGGTGCCCTCACTGGGCAGGAGGGTCAGCCCGACCGACGTCAGCCCCTGGCTCAGCTGGTCGCGCTGGGCGGCCAGGCCGGTCCGGAATGAGGTCCAGTGCTCGGCGGGTAGGTCGCGCAACCCCTGTGCGACCGCCCACTGGAACGGGCCCCCGGACACGTAGCTCAGGTGCTGGCGGACCACCCGGACGGCGGCGATCAGGTCCGCCGGGCCCGTGGCCCAGCCCACCTTCCACCCGGTGAACGACAGGCTCTTGCCCGCGGAGCCGACGGTGATGGTCCGCTCGGCCATGCCGGGCAGCGTCGCGATCGGCACGTGCTGGTGCTCGTCGAACCACAGGTGCTCGTAGGCCTCGTCGGCCAGGACCACCAGGTCCGCCGCGATCGCCTCCCGAGCCAGGCCGGCCAGCTCCGTGGCGCTGAACACGACGCCGGTGGGATTGTGCGGTGAGTTGATGATCAACAGCCTGCTGCGCACGCTGACCCGGGCGTGCAGGGCCTGCGGGTCGGGACGGAATGTCCCTGGGACAGGTGGGACAGGCACGCGCACCCCACCGGCCAGGTCGATGGCGGCCGCATACAGGTCGAACCAGGGCTCGAGGACCAGGACCTCATCGCCCGGCTCGACGAGGGCCAGCACCGTGGCCACGATCGCCTCGGACGCCCCGGTGGTCGCCACGACGTCGGTGTCCGGGTTCCAACTCAGCCCGTACCAGTGGCGCTGGTGGTCGCTGATCGCCCTCCGGAGCTCGGGGACCCCGTGCATGGGCGGGTACTGGGCACCCAGGCCGGTCCGGATGGCCTGCTGCGCAGCATCCCGGACGAGCGCCGGACCGTCCGTGTCCGGGAACCCCTGACCCAGATTGACCGCACCGACCGCGCTGGCCAACGCCGACATCTCGCCGAAGATGCTCCGCCGGTGCGGACGCATCCGCGCCACGAGTGGGTGGGTCACTGACCTACCCCGCAGCCGTGAAGTCCCTGGGACGCTGCCGTTCATCTGTCCGTGCTGCGGGGGCGGGGCACGAGCCGTCCGGCCTGGCGCAGCAAGGGCCGCGGGGTGTACTGGGCGGCCAGCGCGAGCATGGAGTAGCGCTTGGAGGGAACGCTGATGGTGCGCCCGGCCCTGGCTGCGGCCAGCCCCTCGCGAGCCACCCGGCGCGCATCGAGCCAGGCCCAGGCCGGCAGGGCCGTCATGTTCATCTGCGCCCGGTCGTGGAATTCGGTGTGCGTCATGCCGGGGCAGACCGCAGTGGCGGTGACCCCGGTACCGGACAGTTCCGCGCCCAGGGACTCAGTGAACACCGTGACCCAGGACTTGGCCGCGGCGTAGGTGCCCAGCGAGGTCCAGCCGGCCACGCTGGAGACGTTGATGACCGCACCCCGACCGCGCTCGACCATGCCGGGGAGCGCCGCATGGGTCAGGCGCAGAGTGGCGCGCACGAGGACGTCGAGGAGGTGCTCCTCGTGGGCGAGGCTGCCTGCCACGAAGGGCTGGTTCAGCCCGAAGCCGGCGTTGTTGACCAGGACGTCGACGGGTTCCGTGCCCGCCGCGAGGCGATCCATGACCGCCCGGCAGCCCCCGTCGTCGCCCAGGTCGGCCGTGAGAACCTCCACTGCGACGCCGTGCTCACTGCCCAGTCGCTGGGCCAGATCGGCCAGTCGTGGCGTGGTGCGGGCCACGATCACGAGGTCTGCACCCTGCTCGGCCAGTTCCTCGGCGAAGGCCAGCCCAATGCCGGAGGTGGCTCCGGTGATCAATGCACGCATGGACCCCAGTGTGCCCCAGTCGGTCAGGGCATGGCGTCGGGCCAGCCAGCGGCGATCGTCGTGATCGCCTCGACCGGGTCACCGCGCACGACCGACCAGCCGCGCAGTCCGGCCGCGCCCAGGGACTCCTCGCTGGCCAGCGCGTCGGCTGCGCCACTGGCCACGTAGATCACCGGGGCGTCGGGCCAGTCGAACCCCCCACGCCCGGGTTGTGGCAGCGGACCGTCGACCATGACGTAGACCATCACGGGATGTCGGGACGCCCGCTGGGACAGGGCCAGTGCCGGGACCGCCCGGTTGGCCGAGCCGGCACTGACCAGCATCAGCGGTCCAGTGACCCCGGCCGCGGTGATCGTGACCGCCTGGTCGGCGACCCAGGCCGCCGTCCGCAACCGCTCGTCGTCGGCCTCGGCGGCCGTCCGAGTCGCGCGCTCGGGCACCACCACAGGGACCCCGCGCAGCCCCAGCGCGGCCTCGGCGGTCGGGCGCCAGAACACGTCGGCGCCCGGGTCCAGGGCCGGGCACAGCACGACGGTCAGCACGGGCACGGTCAGTCCAGACCCAGGTCGGCCAATTGATAGGCCGCGAGGTAGGGCAGCCCAGCAGCGTCGATCGCCGCGGCGGCACCGCGCTCGACGATCACCGCGACGCCCACCACCTGCGCACCTGCGGCTCGTAGGGCCTCGACGGCGGTGAGCACCGATCCACCGGTGGTGGAGGTGTCCTCCACGGCCAGCACCCTGCGGCCAGCGACATCCGGGCCCTCGATCCTGCGCTGCAGGCCGTGCGCCTTCTCCTCCTTGCGCACGACGAAGGCGTCCAGAGTGCGGCCCCTTGCGGCTGCGGCGTGCAGCATGGCTGTGGCCACGGGGTCCGCACCCAGGGTCAACCCACCCACGGCGTCATAGGACAGGTCTTCGGTCAGGTCGAGCATGACCTGACCGACCAGGGGTGCGGCCTGGCTGTCCAAGGTCACCCGGCGCAGGTCCACGTAGTACGCGGCCTCCCGTCCGGAGGAGAGCACGACGCTGCCGTGCACGACGGCCTTGGTGCGGATCTGGTCGAGCAGGGCATCGCGAGTCATCGTCACGGCAGCCAGCCTAAGCGCTCAGCGATCCAGATCGGGTCCGCCACCGGTGGCGCAGCGTCTCGATCGCGACCGGGACCGGGACCGGGACCACCGAGCTGCCCACGATCCCGATCCGGATCAGTTCGATGTTGTCCTTCACGACCGCGATGTTGCCCAGGAAGTAGCCCAGCAGGGTGACGCCGGTGGCCCACAGCGCGCCACCGATGGCCGAGTGCAGCGCGCAGGTAGGCACATCCATGCGCCCGACCCCGGCCATCGCGGTGATGAGCGTGCGCACGATCGGCACGAACCGGCCAGCACGATCGCCCGGGAGCCCTACCTGGTGAAGATGGCGCGGGTCCTGTCCACGTACTCCGCCCGCAACAGCCGTGAGTCGGGTCGGTGCAACAGCGGGGGTCCGACGAGGTGGCCGATTCAGGAGCCACTGAGGTTGCCGGCCACGGCAGCCAGGGTCAGGAGCAGACAGGG
The DNA here is from genome assembly GCA_049688395.1 of Candidatus Nanopelagicales bacterium. Taxonomy (GTDB): domain Bacteria; phylum Actinomycetota; class Actinomycetes; order S36-B12; family CAIYMF01; genus Prado023. The sequence goes on along the minus strand of JBAVKQ010000141.1, from coordinate 3,911 downwards.
CAGCGCGATCGGGATGTCGATCACCCCACTGGCCACGAACAGCCCGACCATGAACAGCAGCGAGTCACCGGGCAGGAACAACCTGATAAGCAGGCCGCACTCGGCGAAGATGATGGCCGTCGCGATCCAGAAGGCCGCCGTGCCGAACCGGTCGAGGCTCTGCGGGTCGAGGGTCTGCGGGTCGAGCCAGTCGCGGCCCAGCGCCGATGCGGCAGTGGGGTTGTGCGCGGCCACGCAGGTCGCCAGGGCGAGGCTCGGGCTCAGCGGGCATGGCTACGCCCGCCCGGGCTCCCCGGTGGGCAGGTTCGTGCTGGCCCACGCGTACATGGCGATGGCTGCGGCCGCGGCCACGTTGATCGAGCGCGTGGAACCATGCTGGCTGATCGCCAGGGTGGCCTGTGCGCTGGCCAGCGCGGCGCCGCTGAGCCCCGGGCCCTCCTGGCCGAACAGCAGGACGCAGGCCGGTGGCATCCGGTAGGTCTCGATCGGCACGGAACCCGCGATGTTGTCCACCGCGAGGATGGGTAGCGCGGCCGCGCGGGCCCAGTCGGCCAGGTCCGCCGGATCGGGGTGGTGGGTCACGGTGAGGTAGGCATCGGTGACCATCGCCCCTCGACGGTTCCAGCGCCGGCGGCCCACGATGTGCACGCCCGCCACGTTGAAGGCGTTGGCCGTCCGCACGATGGAGCCGATGTTCAGGTCGTGCTCGAGGTTCTCGATGGCCACGTGCAGCGGGCTGCGGCGGGCGTCCAGGTCGGCCACGATCTCCGCCAGGTGCCAGTAGCGGTAGTGGTCCAGCACGTTGCGGGTGTCTCCCGCGGCCAGCAGAGCAGGGTCCAGGCGGGGGTCCTCAGGCCACGGCGGGGGATGCGGGCCGACGGGCATCGCCCAAGGCTATGGTCCCGGCCGGCGATTTCCGCCCCGGCAGGGCAGGACCGTAGAATCTCGCGCGGTGGCGTGTCCGAGCGGCCAAAGGAGCACGACTCGAAATCGTGTGTGGGTTAGTAGCCCACCGTGGGTTCGAATCCCACCGCCACCGCCGATGCGAGGGGCCCGTCCTGAGGAAGTCCCGATGGAGGGGCCCCTCGGCGTTGTGCGGCGTAGGCTGCTGGGGAAGCCCGCGTGGGTCCTGATCCCGCGTGTGTCCTGATCCGCGCGGTGCTCGACCAGGTCCGTCGACGTCGTCCCAGGAGGTCCCATGAGTGCGGTCCACGACCTGCTCACCGAGCAGATCGGACACGAGTTCACAGCCTCGCAGCAGTACATCGCGATCGCGGTCTGGTACGACCAGCAGGCCCTGCCGCAGCTGGCCGGGCACTTCTACGCCCAGGCGGTCGAGGAGCGCAACCACGCCATGATGATCGTGCAGTACCTGATGGACCGGGAGGCCGACGTGGTCGTCCCCGGCGTCCCGGGCGTGCGCAACGACTTCGGCTCGGTGGTGGAGCCCCTCGAGCTCGCGCTGGCCCAGGAGCGCCAGGTCACCGCCCAGTTCGAGGCTCTGATCGCCCTGGCCCGCCAGGAGACCGACTACCTCGGCGAGCAGTTCATGCACTGGTTCCTCAAGGAGCAGGTCGAGGAGGTCTCCTCGATGGCGACCCTCCTGCAGGTGGCCACCCGGGTCGGCGAGAACGTGATGCTGCTCGAGGACTATCTGGCCCGCGAGAGTGCCGCCGAAGGGGCCGACCCGACCGCTCCCGCCGCGGCCGGCGGCGCGCTCTGAACGCAGCAGGAATCACATCGTCGTAGTTACATTCGTGTGAGTTATCCCCAACTGTGGATGGCTTGGGGATTGTGGAATCCGGGACTGCGATGTCGGTGCCCACCGTTAGGGTGAGCGTCGTGGCACTCGCGCTGTACCGGACCTACCGGCCGGGGTCACTGGCCGAGGTGATCGGTCAGGGACACGTGACCGAGCCGCTCGCGCGCGCCCTGGCGGCGAACCGGATCCACCATGCCTACCTCTTCTCCGGTCCGCGGGGCTGCGGCAAGACCTCCACGGCGCGGATCCTGGCCAGGTCCCTGAACTGCGAGCAGGGACCCACGGCGCAGCCGTGCGGGACCTGCCGAAGCTGTGTCGAACTGGCACCCAACGGTCCCGGGTCAATCGACGTGGTCGAGCTCGACGCGGCCACCCACCGCGGCATCGACGATGCCCGAGAGCTGCGGGAGAAGGCGATCTACGCCCCGGCGGCCGGCCGGTACAAGATCTACATCATCGACGAGGCCCACCAGTTGACCAACGAGGCGGCCAACGCCCTGCTCAAGCTGGTGGAGGAGCCGCCCCCGCACCTGCGGTTCATCTTCGCGACCACCGAGCCGGACAAGATCATCCCGACCATCCGATCCCGGACGTTCCACTACGGGTTCCGGCTGGTGCCCACGCGCACGCTCGCCGAGCACCTGGGGTCGGTGTGCCGATCCGAGGGGGTCCCGGCGCAGGCACCAGCGCTGGCCGTCGTGGCCAGGGCCGGGGCGGGCAGCGTGCGCGACAGCCTGTCCGTGCTGGGTCAACTGCTGGCCGGGGCGGGACCCGAGGGATTGACCTACGTCGAGGCGATCGCCGCGCTCGGCCTGACCGACACCGCCCTGATCGACGACTTCGTGGCTGCCCTCGCGGCGGGATCCGCGGCCGACATGTTCGGCATCGTCGACCACGTGATCGCGGCTGGTCATGACCCCCGCCGCTTCGTCATCGACGCCCTGGATCGGCTGCGCGACCTGATCGTCCTGCGGGTGGACCACGAGGCGCTGGCCAAGGGCCTGGTGGAGGCACCCGACGACACCGGGGAGCGGATGCTGGCCCAGTCGCAGTCCCTGGGCCTTGCCGAGCTGTCCCGGGCCGCGGACCTGGTCAGTGCGGGCCTGACCCAGATCAAGGGGGCGACCGCACCGAGGCTCCAGCTGGAACTGCTGTGCGCCCGGCTGGCACTGCCGGTCGGGGGCGAGGACCTCGCCGGAGTGCTGGCGCGGATCGAGCGCCTCGAACGCGGCGTCGGTTCGGCCCCAGCCGCCACTGAGCAGCCTCGTAGCCAGGAGCCTGGTACCGAGCGGGCTGGCACCGACGAGCCCACGCCTGAGCCGGCCTCGGCAGTCGTACGTCGGCCCGAGACCCGGGCCACGCACCCCCCAGCCGCACCGATCACGAGTCCGGTTCGGCCCACCCCCCCGTGCCGGCCCCAGTTGCGATCCGTGGCCCCGACCTCGTCCGCTGACCCGTCCTCGACCGGTGCCCCGTCCTCGGCCGAGGATTCGGATGCCCCCCGCGAGGCCGCGCTGCCAGCCTCCACTGCCCCCCCGGAGTCACCTGCGCCCGCCAGCCCGGTCTCCGGGGTGGACGCCTCCGATCGGGAGGCACCCACCGCACCCACCCAGGAACCCCCGCCGACCTCCGGCGGCCACGGCGCGACCGGCGAGCACTTCGCTCCCGGCGCAGGTCCTGACCCACGCCGGTCGGCACCGACCTCAGGTGGCCAGTCCACGCCCGCCTCGACAGCAGCGGGTGGACCCACCGGACTGGACCAGTTGGCCCGCGTGCGGGATGCCTGGCCGGCGGTTCTGGACCGGCTCGCCCTGGCCAGCCGCGTGGCGTGGACGGCCTTCCATGCCGCGACCCCGGTGACCTGTACCGAGGGTGCGCTGGCCGTCGCGGTCGCCGAACCGGGTAACGTGCGCGCGATTGCCGCGCGCGGCCACGACGAGCGGTTGCGCCAGGCCCTCATCGACGTCCTCGGCCTCGACGTGACCATCGACGTCCTGCACGACCCCGAGGCTGCTCGCGGCAGCTCCACTGGTGCTCCGAACAGCAGCGAGGGCTCGGCCGGGTCCGGGGATGCGCGGCCTGGTGGCGCATCTGAGGCTGCCCGCGCTCGGTCCGGGACCAACAGCCCCACGAGTGCGCAGCGGGGTGC
>JBAVKQ010000140.1:0-18841 GCA_049688395.1 Candidatus Nanopelagicales bacterium | reverse complement strand
CCGCCTGAAGGATCGAGATGAGACCGCCCATCGAGTTGCCGACGAGGATCGCCGGAGCACCGGCGACCTCGGTGAGGAATCGGTCCAGCAACCGCTGGTTGGCCTGGACCGACGTGGAGCGCGACGCGCCGCGGGTGTGCCCGAACCCGGCCAGATCCAGTGCCATCACCCGGCAGCTGCCGGCAAGGGCGGGGGCCACCGCGGCCCAGTTGATCGCCGAGCCACCCAGCCCATGGACGCACACCAGCAAGGGGCCACCGTCGGGCCCACCGTAGTCAAGGAAGTGCACCGGGCCATCGAGATCCGCCCACCTCGACTCAGGCAGATGGGCGGGCCCGGACTCGGCAGGAATCATGCCCCGACACTATCCCCGTCGACAACTCGAACGACGGGCCGGGCGCGCCGCCGGCTCGTTGCGGGAAAGCCCATCATCGCGGTCGGCCAGGCCAGGATCCGTTCCGGCGAGGGCTAGGGTGACCGGCATGACGATCAACGACATGTTCGCCCTCGACGGCAAGGTTGCCATCGTGACCGGCGCCTCCAGCGGGCTCGGGGTCGCCTTCGCCCAGGGCCTGGCCGAGGCCGGCGCCGATGTGGTCCTCGGCGCCCGACGGGTCGACCGGCTCGAGGCGACCGCCCAACTGGTGCGCGACGCCGGCCGCCGGGCGCTGGCCGTGTCCACCGACGTCGCCGACCCCGCCCAGTGCCAGGCGCTCGTGGACGCGGCGATGGCCGAATTCGGACACGTGGACATCCTGGTCAACAACGCCGGCATCGGCACCACCGTGCCCGCCACCCGCGAGACCCCCGATCAGTTCCGCCAGGTCATCGACGTCAACCTCAACGGCAGCTACTGGATGGCCCAGGCATGCGGCAGGGTGATGGAACCCGGGTCCAGCATCATCAACATCTCCTCCGTCCTGGGCCTGACTACCGGAGGCCTGCCCCAGGCGGCCTACGCCGCGAGCAAGGCCGGCCTGATCGGCCTGACCCGCGACCTCGCCGCCCAATGGACCGGCCGCAAGGGCATCCGCGTCAACGCCCTGGCCCCCGGCCTCTTCGACTCCGAGATGACCCAGAGCTACCCGCCCGGCTACCTCGACTCAGCGACCCCGCGCATCCCCACCGGGCGCCTGGGCGACCCCCGGGAGCTGGCCGCCACCCTGGTCTTCCTCGCCTCCCCCGCCGGCGGCTACATCACCGGCCAGACCATCCCCGTCGATGGCGGCCTGACAATCACGTGATCGCCCACGCGATCCCCCGCCGGAGATGGCAGTCCCGCGGCGCCCGGGGGCCGTGCCCGGCATTCAGGCTGGCCTGATCACACCCCCCAACGCCTCGTGGATCCAGTAGAAGTGGCCAAGAAGTCAACGGCGGCGGATTCAAGGGGTGGTCGCAATAACGCCGGTGTCGGCGCCTGGTTGGGATAGTAGTTCGGCGACCACCTCGGCGGGAGTTCGCCAGCCCAGGATCTTGCGGGGCCGACCATCGAGTTCGCGGCTCCCGCCGGCCAGGTAGTCGGCACTGTAGGACTTCAGGCCGGGGCTTCGGAAGTCGTGGCCCATTCGAGGCAAGTGCCGTTGCCCTGGGCCGAAGGTCACCCGCCCGACCCGCGCGCCACGATTCGCCGGCCCGGGACCATGGATTTGGGCTACGCGTTGGGCTACGCCCGGGATCAACCGATCGAGATCGCCGACCGTATGGTCGTTTCCGCCCCCTCCCCTCCCTCGGACTCCATACCGCGCCCGGGGCCACCGGGGCTTGCATCAGTGCGGGCGGCAGCACGAGATGTGTTTGCATGGGGCCATGGCGAACAACCCGTGGGATGCCGCGGAGTACGACTGCGCGTTCGGCTTCGTGACGCGTCACGGAGATGATCTGGTCGATGTCCTGGACCCGCAGCCGGGCGAACGTGTGCTTGACCTGGGCTGCGGCACCGGCCACCACGCGGCGATGGTCGCGGCGCGTGGGGCGGCGGTCGTGGGCATGGACCTCGATGACTCGATGCTGGCCAAGGCCCGTCTAGACCATCCCGAGGTGAGGTTCGTCCGAGCGGACGGAACGGACTTCGGGCTCGCGGATCTCGGCGTCGAGGACCCGTTCGACGCCTGCCTGAGCAACGCGGCGCTGCACTGGATGACGCCACCGGAGGCAGTGCTGCGCAACGTAAGGGCAGTCCTGGTGGAGGGTGGCAGATTCGTCGCAGAAATGGGCGGAGAAGGCAACATCGCTGCCCTGGACGCGGCCCTGCGCCGTGCGCTGGCCGAGCAGGGGTTGGTGGACATCGAGGTGCCGCGGAACCACTTCCCGACCATGGGCCAGCAGGCCAGGGCGCACGACCAGATCGACCCCGCCAGCGCCAGACCGGGCACCTACCTCGTCCCGAACCACCTAGTCGGCACCCGCAACGCCGCCACCGTCCTGGCCATCGGACACCGATCCGACATCCACCGACCTCACCGGCGACGCCGCTGGGCCAGCAGCAGGGTCGAGCCTCATTCGGGCTACGAACTGGGCTACGCCCTGTGCCCGTTCTCGGGATCGACTACCCCATCGCCGTTCCCGCCCCATCCCCTCCCCGGAACTCCATACTGCGACGTTTCGCCGCGTCCGCGAGATAGGTCGACTCCATGCCGCGCCGGCGCCTACGGGGCTCACTGCCAGGCGGCCTGGCTGGGGTTCCACTCTCGTCCTTCGACCTGCTGGGCCAGTGCAGGGTCGGCGAATCGGATCACGCTGTCGAGAACCGTGGCGAAGGACTCCGGGAGTTGGTCGCGGGAGTTGCGCCGACGCCACGCTGCCCACCGGCCCTGCGCAAGGGCGGCGTAGCCGGGCAGTGTGTCGACCAAGGGGGCCAGCTGCGCCTGCCGGTGGCGTCCCACCTGCGCGATCGCGGTCTGCAAGTCCGAGCCGTCGACGGGATGGCGCCGGGTCAGGGTCCACACGTCGGCGAAGTCTCGCCAACGGGTGTTCACGACGCCGCGTTGGACTGCGGTGACGATCTTCTCGGCGTGCACCATGTGCAGCAGGTAGCCCGACAACTCGATGGGCGGACCTCCCATCAGTCGGGGCACGCGCACCACCTCAGCCTCGGGCCAGATCGGATCTCCCACATTCACGTCGACATGGAACCGCGACCGTGCCCTGGCCAGCCAGGCCTCGACCCCGACGCGCACGCCGGCGTACTGGTCAGCCTCCCGGATCAGTTCAGAAGTCGTGGTGGACGGGTCGAACTCCAGCCCGTCGTCGACTGGCGGCCTGACAGCCACGATGTCGCAGACCAACCTGCGGACCACCTCCGCGTCGTTGTCGAGGTCCAGCCCAGCCAGGTCGACGTCGCGCGTCGGGCGCCGATCCCCGAAGGCTGCCAGCAGCACCCCACCCGTGAGGACGAAATGGTCCCGAAGCGGGCTGACGGCCAAGCGGGCCAGGAAGCCCTCCAACGCATAGAGCTGGATCAGCTCATCGGTCGGCCGGCCCGAGGACCTGGCCCGCGCCTGCAGGCCGAGGTAGGCCCGTCCACCGGCGCTGTCCCGCAACACCGGGCTCACAGCAGCACCTCCAGGGTCCGCCGCAGCGGTCCCTGGGCCTGCGGGAATGCGCTGGCCATCGCCAGTAGCGCCGAGGGCTGACCCCCGCCGCGCAGCCACCGCTTGACCGCTTCGATGGCCATGTCCGCGCCCTCGAGGTGGCGCATCCGGAACGCGTCGATCAGGCTGCGCTCGGCGGAGTACAGCCCAACGCGCCCACCGCCGTCGACCGCCACCCACGCCCGGCCGACCTCGAAGGTGGCCGCATCGAAGTGATGCCACCGAACCGCGAACGTGATCGCCGGTGTCCACGCACCACGCGGCAGCGCCAGGTCCAACGCCGCACCGATGTCATCGATCAGACCATGCCGGGCCAATGCCGACCCCAAGCAGATCGTGGCCAGCGCCGACTTGGATCCGACCTCGACCAGATCCGCATCCCCCTGCCAATCACTCTCTCGGTACAAGCCCCGCGCCAGGGCAACCGCGCGCCCCTCGTTGATCAGGCGCCGCAGCTGGCGCTCCCCGATCAACCCCACCGCCTCCGAGTAACGAAACGTGTCCGGCAACCCAGCCAGCAGTTCACCCGACCCGACAGCCATCCCCGCCCCCTCGTAGGCAACCCCCAACAGCAATGCCTTTACTGTAGAGCCTTACCGACGCAAGCGCTACGGGCGACGTCCTTGGGCTACAAACTGAGCTACGACCGTGGGCCCGATTCCGAGATCGCCCACCCAGTCGTCCTTCCCGCCTCCTCCCCTGCCCTGAACTCCATCCCGCGCCCGGTTCCCCTGGCGGGGACCCACCGTGCCGGGGCGCCGTTCTGGCGGCTGCCGTCCCTCACACCGGCGCGCGGCTGCCCGATCAAAGGCAGTTCGAGGTCAGCTCACGAGGGCGGGAGCAATGACTGTGATTTCTAATCGGGTCATACAGTCGTAGCATGGTGTCATGCCACGTCCCTTCACATCGGTCGAGTCCACTGCGATTCGGTCGCGGTTGCTTGAGGTGGCCGGGGAGTCGTTCGCGCGGCGGGGCTTGCGGGCCACGTCGGTGGAGTCGCTGGCTCGGGCAGCAGGGATCTCGAAGGGCGCGTTCTACGGGTTCTTCGCCTCGAAGGAGGAGTTGTTCCTCTCGCTTGTCGACGAGCACGAGCAGCGCATGCATGCCGAGGTTGCCACCGCGGTTCGGGCCGACCCGCACCGCGGTGTGGAGGTGCTGCTCGCCATGGCGCTCAGCGCCACCCAGGACGACCCCTTGATGACGGTGGTGATGTCCGATGAGGGGGCGGCGGTGCTGCGGTCGATGGACCCGCAGCAGCGCGAGGCCCTCCTGAGGCGTGATGAGGTCCTCGTGGACACCCTGGTCGTGGTCCTTGGCGATGCCGGCGTGCAGTTGTCCGTGCCGCCCGGGCTCCTAGTCGGGCTGCTGCGCTCGCTTGTGTTCGTGGGCTGGCACCGCGAGGACATCGGACCCGATCTTGTCGACGAGGTTGCGGCCTGGCTGACGCCTGCCTTGCGCTCCGCGCTCCTGACCGAAGCCGCCGGCCGGTGAGCGCGGCCATCTCCGCCCACGGGCTGACCCGGCGGTTCGGCTCCCTCACCGCGGTCGACAGGGTGGACCTGACCGTGCCCCTGGGATGCGTGTACGGGTTCCTCGGGCGCAACGGTGCCGGCAAGACCACCTTGATCCGGATGCTTCTGGGGCTGATCGGCCCCACCGCCGGCTCCGCCAGAGTCCTCGGGATGCCGGTGGGAGTGCCGGGTGGCCCGAACGCGCCGTGGGACCGGGTCGGCTACTTGGTCGAGGGTCCGGGGCTGTACCCGGAGCTGACTGCCGCCGACCATTTGGCCCTGGTGTGCACCTACCGTCGGCTGCCCCGCCGGGCGGCCGAGGAGATCACCGAGCGGCTGACACTCGGGCCCTACCTGCAGGTCCGCGCGCGTCGGCTGTCCTTGGGCAACCGCCAGCGGCTGGCCCTGGCCCTGGCCCTCGTGCACCGCCCCGACCTGCTGATCCTCGACGAGCCGACGAACGCCATGGACCCTGCAGGGGTCGTGGAGGTCCGCGACCTGCTGCGTCAGGCCGCGGATTCGGGCACGGCCGTGTTCATGTCGACCCACATCGTGACCGAGGTGGCCACGAGCGCCGACTACGTGGGGATCATCCACCAGGGCCGGCTGATCCAGCAGTTGGACCGCGCGGATCTGAAGACCCTGGGCCGGCGCCGGTTGCGGGTCCGCCTGACGAGTCCCGAAGGCGCCCGACGCGCCGCTGGGGTCCTGCGCGCGGCGGGCCACGACGCGACCGCCACTGAGGCGACCGTGCTGTGCACCGACGACCGTTCCCTGACCAACCCGGAACAGGTCGCGGTGTGCCTGGTCCAGCACGGGACTCCGCCCAAGGAGCTGGTCATCGACAGCGACAGCCTGGAGGCCCACTTCCTTCATGTCACCGGCGGCCACCGATGAGCGCGCCCACGGGGTGGTGGCAGGTTCGCGCCGCCGTGGCCGGCGAGTGGCGCAAGGTCCGCCGGTCCCGGGTGCCTGCGATCACCCTGCTGGCATTCACCGTGGCGCCCGCGATCGGCGGGCTGTTCATGTTCATCGTGGCCAACCCCGACCGCGCCCGCCGCCTCGGGCTCCTGGGCCAGAAGGCGCAGCTGGCGGGGTTGTCGGCTGACTGGCCTGGACTGCTGATGTTCAGCGCCCAGGTCGTCGCCGTCGGTTCGTTGCTGGCCTACGCGTTCATCATCACGTGGCTCTTCGGCCGTGAGTTCACCGACGGGACCGCCCACTACCTCATGGCCCTACCGGTGACCAGATCCTGGATCGTCACCGCAAAGCTCCTCGTCTACCTGGCGTGGGCCGCCCTACTCGCCCTGTGGCTGGTGACTGTCACCGCGGCCATCGGCGCTGCGATGGACCTCCCCGGGTGGAGCGCTGGCACAGCAGGCACAGGTGTGGCTCGGATCCTGGTAGCCGCCACCCTCATGGCGGTGGCACTCACGCCGCTGGCGTGGGTGGCCAGCCGAGCCCGCGGCTACCTCACTGCCCTCAGCACCGCGCTCGTGATGCTGGCCGGCGCCCAGATCGCTGCCGTGCTCGGCTGGGGCAACGTGGTGCCGTGGGCAGTCCCCGCCCTCGCAGCGGGGCTCGCTCCCGGCCAACACGCGACAGCCACGTCGATCGCCCTTTGCATCGCGACCGGCCTGGCCGGCGCCGCAGCCGCGATTCGCTGGTGGAACAGCCCCGAAGCAGGACTCTGACCGAACGCGGACCAGCGAACCAGCTGCCGGCCCTCGGCACGCATCGAACCACGCAAAGGCGCCGGGCCAACGACGGGCACTGACCCGGACGTTCGGCCCCTCGCTCGGAGTTGTCGACTAGCGCAATCGGCCCAGCCCGGCCCACCGGGACTGGCGCGGGTTCGCCTCCAGCCCGGGCCGCTGGCAGGCTTGCGTGGTGGCCACCGTGCTGCTGGCACTCAGGTTCGTCCTCGAACTGTGCCTGCTGGGATCCACGGCGGTCATCGGCCTCGCGGCTTTCGAGAACGCGGCAGCGGGGATCCTGGCAGCAGCCACGCTCGTGGCGGCCGTGGGGGCACTGTGGGGTGCGCTCCTGTCGCCCCGCCGACCCGTCGACCTGCCGTTGCCCCTACGCGTGGTCATCGAGATCGTCCTCTTCGTTATGGCCGGCTTCGGCTTGGCGGTCTCCGGTCTCCGGTCACCCGTCAGCCGGGGTGGTCCTCGTGATTGCCGAACTCGCACTCCTCCCCGGACTCGCCGCGCTCGGCCATCCCCCCGGCCAGGGCCCGTAACGCGCGGACCCACTCCTCCCCGTTGCCCCATGGTTCCGTTGGGAGGGCGGTTCTCGGGCTCTTCGACCCCGGGGGGGCGGTGTGTTCGTGTTCTGGATGCTCCGGTGGGTGGTGGTTGCGGGGTGATCGCAGCGATCCTCTCGCGCTCGAGGCGTGCAGTCGTTAGGGTGCTGTGGCCATGGAGCCGGGTGAAGTGACGCGCAGCCGCCGAGCTGGCGCAACGTGCGGGGCTCACCGACCGCTGACGTCAGGCGACCTCGGCGAGTCGCTCATGGGCGAGGTCGGTGTCGGGGTGGGTTTCTCGGGTTCGTAGGGGCTGGTCCAGCGCAGTCCTGAGCGGGCAGGGCTTCGACGCTCCAGTTGTCGTCGTGCTTGAGCCGGCGATGTCGACGGCAGCCGGCGTGCAGGTTCGAGAGCACCGGGATGCCAACGAAGCCGCAGATGCGGTATTCACACGGTGGACGCCTCCGCGTCCCTATTGGGCTACGAACTGGACCACAGCCCCGAGCCCGTTTCCGGGATCGCCCACCCCATCGCGGTTCCCGCCCGAGCCACGGTGGTGAACTCCCATACCGCGCCCCTTTGGGCTCCTTCTTGGTTTTCCGACTCCATTTCGCTGGCCACTCCACGCATCGCACGGTCTTGCTCGTTCGTTCGTAGATCGCCTCGGCACGCGTGGGCTAGCCGATGCCTGGGCGCTGACCGGGCCATCCCCGGGGTCCTGGCAGGCCTGTGTGGCGGGCGGTGGATACTCGACCCGTAGCCGGGCACCGGGTGGGTGCCCGCCACGAGATGGGGGAATCATGACCGAGATCCACACGGGGCCCGGAACAGGCGGTCAGGGCGCGGGCCGCGGGGTGACCGCGGTGACCCTCGTCCTGCTGATGGCGCTCGCGGGGGCCGTGGTGTTCCTGGGCTGGCGGGTCTACACCTTGGCGCAGCAGACCACGGCCCTGGCGGCCAAGGTCGCCGACGTCGAGCAGGACCTCGACGCGGCCGCCTCCCAGGTCGGTGAACTCGCCGGCTCGCTGGACAAGACCAACAAGGACCTCACCTCGGTCGACGAGAAGCTCGACGAGCAGGCCGAGCAGGCGTTCAACCCCACGAAGGTCACCGAGGCGGCGATGCCCTCGGTGGTCACCGTCTACTGCGGGGACTCCGGCGGCAGTGGATTCGTCATCGACGTGGCTGACCCGCCGCAGGGCTACCGCAGTGCGGCGATCACCAACCACCACGTCATCGAGGACTGCACCGACCCTGACGGTTCCGAGGTCGTCGTGGCCAAGGGAGACGAGCAGGACACCGCCCTGCTGTACTCATGGGACCAGACCAACGACCTGGCCCTGGTGTTCATCGCCAACCGGCTGCCCGCGCTGGAGACCGCCACCAGCCCTCAGGTGGGTGACCCCGTCGTGGCCATCGGCTCCCCCCAGGCCTGACTGTCACGGTCACCACCGGCATCATCTCCAAGATCTATGACACCCACTTCCAAACAGACGCCGCCATCGGCCCCGGCAACTCCGGCGGACCACTGCTGGACCGCAACGGCGACGTCCTCGGGGTCACCACCTTCATGCTCGTCCCCTCCCAAGGAACCAACTTCGCCGTACGCATGCGCATGCGCTGCAAAGAACTCCTGCAGTGCTGACCACAGGAGGGTCGAGCCCTTGCCAGGTGGCTTCCAGTCGAACTCGGACCAACCGCCGACGGCCGCTTGAGTGGCCTACCAGCCCCGGTCCCGGCGCTCCGAGAGCCTGTCGAGCAGCACGGTCACATGACCCCAGGGCAGTTGTCCAACAGGCTGTTGGGCAAACTCAGACTGCGACCAGGTCGCAGCCATGAGGGGTATGTAGGGAGAGCGAAGGTCATCGACCCCTCACTGAGGACCTGCGAAACGGGTCCCCGGAAATGACCGGGCTTTCGCGCAGCAACCTACGCGACACACCCGACCGGTCAGACCCTTGGCCCGACGCACCTGAGGCCCCCGCGCCCAGCCAACCACGCCCTTCGCTCGGAGCACCCCGACCTGACCCCTGCCAACACGCGACACTCGCCACCAGCTCCTGAAGCCGTGACGGGCCGCATCTCGGGGTTGGTCCCATGGAGCCGCGCAGCGCCGGAGACCTCGCCTGGGATCAGTACGGTGGCATCTGGCCGAGGACCTTGCGTGCGGCGTCCACGATGGCCTGACATAGCGGGAGGTCGGCTCGTACGTCATCCGGGCTTGCTGGCAGCGTGTCGAGGTAGTCACCGGCGTTGCGGGCGCGCCGGATCCGCGAGTAGGGAGCCAGGGTGGGGCCAAGAGGCGGGTCGAGTTGGGCGCGCACGGCCTCGTAGACACCGGTGTGTCCCGCGACCCGGGTGGGGCGCAGTCCCTGGGCGAGGAGCACCGCGGTGAGCGCCTTGCGATTGGCTGCGTGCAGCGCGTCGTAGGCGAGCTCGACGTCGGTGCCGGCCAGGACGGCTGCGGATCCCAGGTGGGTCTGGGCCTTGTCGATCAGGCCCTGGGCGGCCACCGGGTTGGCTGGAACGCGTTCCAGTCGCCCGTCAGCCAGCATCTGGTCGACGGTCGCACTGCCTTGTCCCCAGGGGCTCATGAGGCCATCATTCCGGCCCGCGCGCGTGACCGAGGTTCAGTGCGACCAGCGGGCGGGACCGGACCGTGGCCACGAACGGGTCACTCGGGTCGGCCCAACGTTGCGGGGTCAGGTAGGTGACGTTCACCTCCCGGCCGAGCTGGCTCTCGAGTCCACCCAGGGCTGCGTCAACCGCACCACGCGGGGGTTGGCCGACGATCAGGACATCGACGTCACCGGGAGCCTTGCCGGGCTCACCGTGGAACCGGGCCGCCCACGACCCGTACACATACGCCGCCTCGATCTCGGGCACACCGGCCAGCGCCTGCTCCAACAACCGGGCCGGACCGTACGTCACGACCAGCAACTGACGCAGCGGTGCTGTTGCCGGGTTGTCGTCCGCTGACTGGAGCACGATCGCCCGGCCGACGCGTTCACCCCGCAACAGGCCGGCATCCAGCAGCCGCCGACTCTCCCGCGACACGGTCGCCTCGGGTGCATCGAGTTGCCGCGCCAGCTCGGCGGCCGTGACTCCCCCGTCGCTGGTCAGCACCTGCAGCAGCAGGCGCGCCTGGAGAGCGGACCGGAAGATCGGAACCAGCGCCGGCGCCTCAGTTCTCATATCGCGCACTATATCACTCACCAAACGAGTGTCTGGCGGAGTTGACGTGGACTCGGGTCCCGAAGCTCCGTCGGGGAGGCCGCGGACGTCGCAGGTTGCGTCACATGTTGTCGGCGACCCGGGCCGCTAGTATCTGATCGGATACATCGCGGGGTGGGGAGGTCGTCATGCAGCTGGCTGAGGTGCGCCGAGTCGCCGGCCTGTCCCAGACGGAATGGGCCCGGGTCGCAGGGACGTCACGCCCGACGCTGTCCGCGTACGAGCATGGCCGCAAGTCCCCCACCCTGCAGACAGTTGAGCGGCTGCTTGCCGCGGTGGGGCAGGTGCTCGAGGCCCAGCCCAGAGTGCAGTGGACGGCGGTGGACGTCGGACGGGGCCGGGTCACGTGGGTCCCATCCACGCTGCCGCGACTGTCGGCGGCCGATGCGCTGCGCCGGGTCGATCTGCCGGTGGACCTGAACTGGTCGCATCCGGGCACGGTGTTCGACCTTCGCGACCGCGCTGATCGTGCCCGCGTCTACGAGATCGTGCTCCGGGAGGGCGACCCCGAGCAGATCACGGCCGTGGTCGATGGGGTGCTCCTTGTCGATCTGTGGCCCGAGCTGGTCCTACCGCGGGCCGTGCGCCGGGCGTGGGCCGGGCTGATCGAGGCCACGACGGGCGAACCATGTCCGGGCTGACCAACTTCCAGGTGCAGGTCGCGCGGATCTTGGTCGCGCTGCCGGAATCCGCAGGGTTCCGCGCCGCCTCGGCCGTTGCCCGAGGGCCGATACAGTGCCGGGATGCTGGTCGCCGATCTCCACCACTTCCTGGACCTGCCCGACGACGTCCCCGGCCCGTTTCGGCGACTGGCTGAGCAGTTGGGAAACATCGTGTGGGCGGCGACCGCCGGTGCCGCGTGGGAGACGGCGCTGCCGTGTGCACGACGTCCGGCGAGGCGGGCCTGCCCGGGTCGGGTGATCGTGCTGCGTGCTCCACAAGCGCCGATCCGTTGGCAGTGCAGCGCCTGCGGCGACGAGGGTGTGATCAGCAACCGGGAGGACTGCCCGTACGACCTGCGCCGCCGAGGCCTCACCGTCGCCCCGGCCGCCAGCGAGATCGTGATCCCAAACCAGGTCGCGGCAGCGTTGCGTGATCTTCAGCTGCTCGACCCCGACTGCGAACGAACCGTGTTCCGCATCCGCGCGCACGGCGACCACATAGTCCTCACCGCCACCGCCGTCGATCTGGACGAGTTGATCGGTGGCGTGGCGGCCGAGGCCAACCACGAGACCAACCGCCGCCGACAACAACGACTCGACACCGCCTTCAACGCCCTCACCAGCGCCGCCGACACCCTGTCCTGATGACCGGCCAACCCTGGCCAGGCCCCACAGCCGCGGCGACCGCGGGCACAGCGGATTCGCTACTGTCGCGTTCGTGAGCGATGCCCACCCGTCCAGGTTCCACCCGGTCCCCGGCATGGCGGGAGACTTCGGGGCACTAGCAAGCCGGTCCGGGCGGCTGCTCAACGAAGTCAGCCACGCCCAGATCATCGGCGCAGAACCTGCTCACGAAGGCGACCCACAGCGTTTCGGCCGGGGATACCCAGCGCGCCGAGCAACTGATCGACCGTGCCGCTCAGATGCCGTACGACCCACGCGAAGAGGGGTCCCCGGGCGTCCGCGCCGCCTCGGTGCTGGTCTACAGCCTCATCGTCGACCAGTTCGAGGCCAGCGAACCAGACGACATGACCTGGCTGGACGTGATCCTCGCGGTGCATCCCCACCTCGACCCGGCAGGCCGGGCCGAGGTGGCCTCAGTGGTCCACGGATTCGTCCTACAAGAAGCCTTCTTCACCGTCACCCCAGCAGAGTCACGACGAATCCAACAGTCCTTCGGCGACGCCCCACTCGAGCCCGACCGGGGAGACGAACCAGACGCCACCGTGGAACAGCGGCGCCGTATCATCCGGTCGTTGGTCATGGCCACGTCGGCGCTGACAGACGCCTACACCGAGGCAGCCGACGCCAGCCTGAGCCCAAGCCCGCCCGGCGACCCAACCTGACCGAGGATCTCGCCCTTGACATTTGGGCTACAAATTGGGCTGCAAGGTCAGACCGGATATCGGGATCGCCTACTCCATAGTCGTTCCCGCCCGAGCCAAGGTGGTGGACTCCATACCGAGCCGTGTTTGAGGATCTGATCTTGGCCCAGGCGCGAAGGGTGACGCGGACCGGTCTACACCTACGGGGAGCGTCAGGGTGTCGGCGCCAGGTAGGCCTGGAGGAAGTCCAGCTGGTGCACCCCAGTCATCGATCGGCTACGAGTACGACTTCGGGGACTCCTGGGAACACACCGTGGAGGTGCTGGCTACCCTGCCCGGGCACCCGGGGCGGACGCCGCTGGTGGTGATCATGGCCAGCGGGGCGATGACGGCAAAGGCCGGCGGTCGGCGGTCTGGGCCCGCGAACCACACCGCGGCCGTGGGCCGCTCCGCGATCGTTTCCTCAGCGGGCCCGTCGGGTGGGTCATTCGTCGGCGTTCGGCCCTTGTGGCAGGTTGGACCCGTCATCTGCCCGCCCGGGCACGTCACCAGATGGCCTGCCCTCGACGATGACTGTGGAACCGGCCGCCCGCGTGTGCTCGTCGTCGAGTCGGCTGCGGACCTCGCCGAGGGCCTCGAAGTCTCCGCGAGGTACCGCCACGGTGACGTGGTCGGCGCCGTGGATGCGCGGATCGTCGAACACGGTGTCGACTACCTCGCGTCGCCGCTGGGGATCGTCGTGGCCCGACGCGCCTGACACGGACGCGGACGCTTGACCATTCCCAAGGTCGGCGATGCTGTCAGAGGCGACTTGCTCGAAGTCGTCCCTGGGGTCGGGATCCTTGGCCTCAGGATCGGGTTGGTGAATTCCGAAGGTGTTGCCCTCGGTGTCCAAGTAGTAGCCCTGCCAGGCCATCCCGGTCAGGGCCTGCTTGGGCAGGGCCACCTGACCACCGGCATCGAGGATGCGACGCTCGGTGGCGTCGTAGTCCTCGACCTGCACGGTGCACACGAACGCGTTGGTGCCCTGACCCACCGCCGGTGACGACCCGGGGCGCACCAGCAGCCCGCCGTCGATGCCCGGCTGGTCCCCGGGTCCTGTCAGGACCCCCCAGTACGGGGAACCGGCGAGGTGACCATAGTCCACGAACGACCACTCGAATGCGCTGGCGTAGAACTGCTTCGCCCGCTCGACGTCGTCGACCTGGATCTCGAAATGCACCACCCGTGCCATGTCCGCCTCCTGATTCCGGGCCACCATGCTGTCAACTGCTGAAACGTCGGCTGAACCCTTGGTCAACGAAGGAACTCAACGACCGTCGCCACGACGCTGGGGCAGCGACCCGCGAGGATCCGAGGAGAGCCGTCCTGCGATGCCTTCCGGGGACGACCGGTAGGCGCTGTGCGCCTGGGACCGTGGAGCTCGACACGAACTCCACGGTGCTTCGGCTACGAGCGTCGAACTGCCTTCTTGGCCTTGTTCAGGACGTCGTTGAGGGTGTGCTGGACCTTGTCCAGGCCACCCTCGACCGTGTCCTTGACCTTGTCGGTCCGCTCCTTGGCTTCGCCGGCCACCCGTTCGGCCTTGCCCTGCGCCTGGAGGTCCTCGTCGCCGGTGAGCAGGCCCGCGGCTTCCTTGGCGTGGCCCTTGGCTTGATCTGATTGTGCGCTCATGGCGCACCGACCTTCCTGGTCCTCAGGGCCCCACCCGAAGGGCGTGATCCCTGCTTCCACTGTCGCACAGTTCCCGCAGCCGGCCGACCACAGTGACGTAATCCTGCCCAGCTGGACTGCTGGCAGCTCCGTCCCGCCCCGGTGCCCCGGTATCAGGAGTATGGTCGAAGTACCGGAATCCCCTCCCGTTGACGTCTGTCCGCGCTATCCCCGGCTAGCGAACCAGCAGGCCGCCCAGCGGCCAGAGCCAAGGTGATCGTGCCATGACCGGCATCGTCAGTACCCCTTCCAGCACCCCGCCTGCGGTCCCCCATGACGCGATCGCAGGTGATCGCAGCACCGAGCTCCCGGCACATGCCGACACCCTCGCCGGCTCGATCCTTGATCGGGTGGCGACCACCCCCGACCGGGAGGCGTTCCGGTACCCGGGGGTCGACGGGTCATGGGACTCGATGACCTGGGGCCAGGCCGGACACGAGATCATCACGCTGGCCGCCGGCCTGGTGTCGCTGGGCCTGCGGGTCGGGGACCGGGTGGCGATCGCGAGCAGCACCCGGGTGGATTGGATCCTGGCCGACAGCGCGATCATGTGCGCCGGCGGGGCCACCACCACGATCTACCCCAGCACCCAGGTCCACGAGGTCGTGTTCATCCTGGCCGACTCGAGGGCCCGGATCCTGATCGCCGAGGACGCCGGCCAGGCGTCGAAAGCCGCCAACGACCGGAACCGGCTGCCGGACCTGAAGGCGATCGTGGTGCTCGACGGGCCCGGCGACGGGGACCTGATCATCAGCATGGACGCCCTTCGTGGACTCGGAGCTGCTGCGCTGGCTGCCGACCCCCAGGCGATCGACGCGCGGGTCGCCCAACTGGATCCGGACTCGCTGGCCACCCTGATTTACACCTCGGGGACCACTGGTCGGCCCAAGGGCGTCGAGCTGACCCACCGCAGCTGGGTGTTCGAGGGCGCCTCACTCGATGCCCTGGACATCGTCGACATCGATGACCTGCAGTACCTGTGGCTGCCGCTGTCGCACTCGTTCGGCAAGGTCCTGCTCGCCTTCCAGTTGCAGGTCGGGTTCGCCACCGCCGTCGACGGCAGGATCTCCGAACTGGTGCCGAATCTGGCGGTGATCCAGCCGACGTTCATGGCCGGCGTGCCGCGGGTCTTCGAGAAGATCTACACCGCAGCCAACGGACGGGCCCAAGCCGGTGGCGCCCTGAAACGCAGGGCGTACGCCTGGGCCGTGGACACCTCCGCCGGCATCAAGGCATCCGCACGCTCCAAACGACGCACCGGTCCGCTGGCTCGCATGGAACTCGCGCTGGCCGACCTGCTCGTGTACCACCAGGTCAAGGCCCTCACCGGCGGGCGGATCCGGTACTTCGTCTGCGGATCGGGCGCGCTCGACCGGGATGTGGCCCGCTGGTTCGATGCCGCCGGGATGCCCATCCTGGAGGGGTACGGGCTGACCGAAACCTCCGCGGCCACCAGCCTGGTCCGCCCCGACGACCAGGTGTTCGGAACCGTGGGCCAGCCCATCCCCGGCACCGAGATCCGGATCGCAACGGACGACGAGATCCTGCTCCGCGGCCCGCATCTGATGACCGGATACCACAATCTGCCCCGCGAGAACGCCGAGGTCATGCTGACCGACGGCTGGCTGGCCACCGGGGACATCGGCTCCCTCGACAACGCCGGACGGCTGCAGGTCACCGACCGCAAGAAGGACCGGGTCAAGACCTCCGCCGGCAAGTACATCGCCCCCGGGGCCATCGCCGCCCGGTTCAGGGCCATGACCGCCCTGGGATCGCACCTGATCGTGGTCGCCAAGAACCGCCACTACGTCACCGCCCTGGTCAGCCTCGACCCCGACGCCCTGGCCGCGTTCGCCACCGCCCACCAGATGTCCGGGGAACACGTCACCCTGTCGCAGACCGCGCCCGTCCGGGCCGCCATCCAAGGCGCCATCGACGAACTGAACGCCACCCTGAACCAGTGGGAGACGATCAAGAAGTTCACCATCCTCACCCGCGACCTCACCGAGTCCCGCGGCGAGCTGACCACCAGCCTGAAGGTCAAGCGCAACGTCGTCGAACATCACTTCACCCACCAACTCGACGCCATGTACCCCTGACCCCCGCACCGGGCCGAGAGGAAGAGACCGAGTTGGGACGCCGCCGTGGGCGCGGCGGGCGTCGACACGCCTGGGCGGCGCTTCAGGGGGGTCCGGTGCGGGTGCCAGCGACGAGTTGAAGACGCTGCCTGTGGCGGAGGTCACGACGAAGTGGGGACGTCGCCCGACGGGCTGAGCCAGGCCGAGGCGACCAAGCGGCTGGCCGAACGAGGTCGTTGAGCACAAGCCCAATCCGGTGCTGAAGTTCCTCGGCTACTTCTGGGGCCCGATCCCGTGGATGATCGAGGTCGCGGTGATCCTGTCCGCGGGGGTCGGGCACTGGCCGGACTTCGACCAAGCCGTCGAGGAGTGCGCCCACCATGCACGCTCCCAGTCCGCCGGCCTCAGCTGTGAGGTGGACGTTCCGGGCCAGGTGCCCGCCCACCCAGCAGGAGACATGTGTCACGGTGCCGGACCGTTTGCCTCACGGGCGCCAGGGTAGGTCGGGGGCGTGAACCTGGACTATCCGCGCGCCCGGCAGGGGTGGACCAGGTTCATCCCGTCCTCGCGTCTGGTCCTGGGCTCGGCCCTGACGGTCGGTCTGGTGGCCGTGGTCAGCGTGGTGATCGTGTTCGCGGTGACGTGGTCCCCTCTGGACATTCCAGCGGAGAGCGAGATCGCCGCGGCGCAGACCTCGATCGTGTACTGGAGCGACGCCGAGACGGAGATGGCACGGCTCGGTGAGACGAACCGGATCTCGGTTCCGCTGACTGATGTGCCGCTGGACACCCGGCACGCCGTCCTGGCCGCGGAGGATCGGTCGTTCTACGAACATGGCGGGTTCGCCGTCAAGGGCATCCTGCGGGCCGCGTGGGCGAACCTGACCACCGGGGAGTCGCAGGGCGGAACGACGATCACCCAGCAGTGCACGAAGAACGCGTTCCTGTCCTCGGAGAAGACGTATTCGCGCAAGCTGGATGAGCTGGTGCTCTAGCTGAAGCTGGAGAACCAACTCACCAAGGATCAGATCCTGGAGCGGTACCTGAACACGATCTACTTCGGTCGCGGGGCCTACGGCATCCAGACTGCCGCCGAGACCTACTTCGGCGCCCAGGCCACGGACCTGACCCTTGAACGGTCCGCCGTGCTGGCAGCGATCATCAATGCCCCCGGCCTGTACTCCCCCGACGCCCATCGCGACCGGCTGGAGGCGCGCTACACCTACGTCCTGGACGGCATGGCCGAAGGGGGCTGGCTGACAGCCGACCAGCGCGACCACTCGGCTGGCAACTTCCCGGCGGTCCTCGAGCGTCGGACCGGCCAGACGTTCGCCGGGCCGACCGGGTACCTGCTGGCCGCAGTCAAGCAGGAGGTGCTGGCCACGGGTTTCACCGAGGACCAGTTGGACGCCGGGGGCCTGCGGATCGTGAGCACGTTCGACAAGCAGGCGCAGAAGGCGGCCGTGGCGGCCGTGAAGGAGGCTGGCCCGACCACGGGAGCCAAGCGCCTGCGGATCGGGCTGGCCTCCGTGGTGCCGGGGTCCGGTGAGGTGGTCGCCATGTACGGGGGCGCGGACTACCTGAAGAACTCCCTGAACAACGCCACCCAAGCGATCGCCCAGGCCGGCTCGACGTTCAAGCCGTTCGCCCTGGCCGCAGCAGCCGAGGCTGGCATCTCCCTGGACTCCCAATGGCCTGGGAACTCACCGCACACGGTGAACAGCTACACGTTCCAGAACTACGCCAACACCTCCTACGGGCCGTCGGTGTCCCTGCTGCGGGGTACCGAGAACTCCATCAACTCCGTCTACGTCGAGGTCGAGAACAGAGTCGGGGTCACCGCCGTGCGCGACATGGCACTACGCGCCGGCATCCCGGAGAGCAGCACCGACTGGGACACCACCGATGACCTCACCTTCGTCCTGGGCACCGCTTCACCCCACACGCTGGACGTTGCCAACGCCTACGCCACCTTCGCCGCCCGCGGCGTGCGCGCCACCCCCACGACGCTCCGCCAGGTCCGCACCGCCGACGGGCGCACCCTGTACACGCCGACGACCACCCTCGAGCGCACCATTGACGAGAACACCGCCGACCTGGTCAACCACGCCCTACAGAGCGTCGTCACCAATGGCACCGGCCGCCCCGCGCAGGCCCTCGGGCGACCCGTCGCTGGCAAGACCGGCTCCACCGACGACTACCTCTCCGCCTGGTTCGCCGGCTACACCCCGCAGCTGGCCACCGCGGTCACCTTCAGTAGGGACAACAAGGCCGGCAGCCCAGTCTCGCTGTCTGGGACCGGAGGGATGCCCCAGTTCTACGGCAGCGGCTACCCCGCACGGGTGTGGACCGCGTACATGATCGGCGCCCTCGACGGCACGCCCGTGCAGGCGTTCACCACCCCGACCGCCTTCCCCACCGGCGCCGGCCTGCTACCCCCACCCCCGCCGGCACCGATCCCGCCCGACCCCGCCGCCACCC